>CANQKE010000032.1 GCA_947624435.1 uncultured Ruminiclostridium sp. | reverse complement strand
TTCGGTTTTATTGTTGTAAAACCAACCGTCCAAACTTTACCAAATAATCGTTGTTAAGGTGTTGCCTACGGCACACCGCTCAGCAATTCGATATCCGACGCCTACACAATGCAGGTATACTTGCAATATGAGGAGCTGGAAAAGTCAAATTTAGATCAGTTCGATAACTGGGTGAAAACCTTTGCCAAGCCGGAACAATTAATGGAAATCGATGTGGATACATCAAAATATCGTATGGTTCGCAAATTCTCCCGATTTCACAACCTGCCGGAGCTATCAAAGATGTTTTCGCAGATCGCCATTTTTTATGCGGTCAACGATCAGGACGCCCTGCCGGAGTTTGAGGGCTATACGGATGTGGTAATCAACAAGTATAAAGAATTGACCGACTACATGGCTTCTCTTTGCGAGCGTACCGAGAAAATACGAAGCGGTGAGATCGACCGCAAATATGATAATATGCTCAAGGTCAGCACCGATGGACGAAAAGCCGCGTTGGATCTGACTCTCGTCGGTGCAAAACAGCCGTATAACAAAAGCTCTAAAATCTATCGCTGCGTTCAAAATGTGCTGGATATTTATCACAAACATAAAGATTACACACAGCTGATCTTTTGCGATTATTCCACGCCAAAAGGCGAAAGCTTCTCCGTATATAAAGAGTTAAAAGCACGGTTGACGGAAAAAGGCATTTCGGCAAAGGAGATCGCTTTTATACACAGCTACAATACCGAAAGTCGTAAGGTGGAATTATTCCGTAAATTCAACGCCGGTGAAGTGCGAATTTTGATCGGTTCGACCTTTAAGCTCGGTATCGGTGCAAACGTACAGGTAAAACTGAAGGCTATACATCATCTCGACGTTCCGTGGCGTCCCGCCGACATGGTACAGCGTGAGGGACGTATTATCCGCCGCGGCAATGAGAATGAAAGCGTACGTATCTACCGCTATATCACCGAGGGCAGCTTCGACTCCTACTCCTGGCAGATCTTAGAGACAAAGCAGAAATTTATTTCACAGTTTTTGTCCGGCAGCTCCTATCAGCGCTCTGTTACCGATTTGGAGGATAATGTGCTTACCTACGCCGAGGTCAAGGCGCTCGCTCTTTCGGAACCGCTTATGAAACAGCTTGCCGAAGCCGAAAACGAGGTCAAGGCGCTGCGTATCGTCATAGCAAAAGAAAAAGCCGCACTCAAAGATATGAGAGCGGAAATTAAAAGCTTGGAAAAACAGTACAATATCCTTTACAAACGTTTAAGAGCTTCTATGATCACGAAAAATAAGCTTTTCGAGTTTGAAAAAGAAAAGAAAGCTTTATATGAAACACTCTCCGAAAGCCTGACGCCGGAAGCTGTCATGAACAGAGAACTGCCGAAAAAGCTGACGGCATTTTGCTTTCGGGTCATGCTGCCCGAACTGCAAAACGAAAAAAAGCCCTACATCCTGCTTTGTGACGAGGGAGAAAAGTATACGGTGGAAATGGGCAGCTCCGCAGTAGGAAATGCGCGCCGGGTGCTGAATTTTATCTCTTCGTTTGATAAAACGCGAGAGAAGATCGGCAAATCCGTCACCGAAACGTGGCAGCGTCGGCAAATGCTGCAACGCGCAATTGATTTTCCGGACGAAACCAATCAGATCAAGCTGCGGGAGCGAGAAGCAGAGTTAAATCAGTTGAAAGTGCTGTTGCAAAGCGATTTAGAGATAGAAGAGTAAAAGGACACATCAATTGAGAAAACTTTCGCCGCTCCTTGACCTTACGGCGGCATTTTCCGCGCCATGGATCATTGAGGGAATCTTTGCATAGTGACAGCTTTGCAGTGCACCGATTTAGGGACATCATAAATGGTATATTTGAAATAGAAAAATGAAGGAGAAAAATCATGAACGCATTTGACAAAATTATCGGGTATTCGTCTATCAAAAGAGAGCTGATGCAGATCAGCGACACGCTGAAAAACCGTTCCGCTTATGAGAAGCTGGGCGTCACCGCGCCGAGGGGGCTGCTGCTTTACGGCGAGCCGGGCGTGGGAAAATCGCTTATGGCAAGCGCCGTGATCGAAGACAGCGGGCTGAACACGTTCACCCTCCGAAAAGACCAGCCCAACGGGGACTTTATCAAAGAGATCAAGGCTGTTTTCAAAAAAGCTGCCGAAAACGCGCCGGCTATCGTCTATCTCGACGACATGGACAAATTTGCCAACGAAGACGAGCAGCATCCCGACGCGGAAGGATATGTCACAGTGCAATCCTGCATAGACGAAGCAAAGGACAGGGCGGTTTTCGTTCTGGCGACGGCAAACCGCCTCCGCTGCCTGCCGGGTTCCCTTTTGCGCGCCGGGCGAATCGGCCGCAAAATCAAGGTAAATCCTCCCAGTGGACGAGACGCGGAGGAGATCGTCGCACACTATATCAAAAACAAAAAATTTGTCGGCGACGTCGACGTGAAAGCTATCGCCCACCTCATGGACAAGCGCTCCTGCGCGGATCTTGAAATGGTGATCAATGAAGCGGGTCTGTATGCCGGTTACGAGAAAGCCGACCGAATCACCATGGATCACCTTATAGCGGCCTATATGCACACCGTTATGAATGTGTCTGCAATTTGCAGCAACCTTGGCACAGACCTGTCCGTCGCCGACGAGAATTACCGACAGGTCGTCTATCATGAAGCCGGTCACGCTGTCATATCGGAAGTTCTCTGCCCGGACAGCGTTACATTTATAAACGTTCATAACAACGGTTCAGGCTTCGGCGGATCTACCGACTACTTTAACGACAACAGCACAACCTACCTTTACTGGGAAAAGAGCCGGATTATCGGCGCATTGGGCGGAATTGCCGCCATCGAGCAAAAATTCGGAGCGCTTGATGTAGGCGGCGGTTGCGATCTTGATATTGCGTTTCGCAATACGAAATATTTGGTGACAAATGACTGTGTCTGCGGTTTTCATCTGCATGCAGGTGATTGCAACGATTCCGATCGATTGCAGTCGGAACAGGAACAGATCGTTTCTTGCGAGGTGGAGCGCTATTACCGCAAAGCAAAGGAAATTCTTTCTCTTAATTCGGAATTTCTTGAAAAACTCGCCGCCGCGCTTGCAAAAAAGACCCTGCTCTCTGCCACGGATGTTAAGAAAATCCGGGAACAATGCAAGATCGTTTCTGTCGCAATATAAAACAAGGAAATGATTTTGCTATACTGATAAAGTCCGTTTCCGCGATCGCGCAAATATTCCGCGACTGCAACGGGGTGTGTTATATACGGCGCACCGCCGTACCTCGTCTGACCCTCGTGCTTAGTAGCTGCAAAGCTGAGGGCTGTTTAATATACGCTGTTGTCCACGGTGAGATCTCCGTTGATTTATTTCAAGTTGTCATTATTATTTACAGCACGATACAACTCGTCTATATTGTCATAGCTGTAGGTTTTGCCTTTGCAGGTGATGTTTTTAAGGCTTGCGCAGCCGTCGAAAGCACTTTCGCCGATCTCGGTAACGCTGTCCGGTAAGTTTATGCTTGTGAGGCTGGTACAGTCTTTGAAAGCATAGGCTCCGATTCTGGTTGCACTGTCGGGTAAGTTTACACTTGTAAGGCTGGTACAGCCTTCGAAAGCCCTGAACCAGATTCTGGTCACGCTGTTGGGGATAGTTATGCTTGTAAGGCATGTACAGCTTTGGAAAGCGTTGGGGGCGATCTTGGTCACCCCGTCCGCAATAACTACATTAACAAGGTCATTTCTTTTTTGATGTTCATACCAGCCCGCGCTGTTAAGCACAATAACATTTTCATCGCTTGGAGCATTGTCTGTTGCTGCGCCGTCTTTCACTGTGTCATCAAAGGTGCTTGCATTATTGCCCGAATTACTTACAGCACTATACAACTCGTCTATATTGTCATAGCTGTAGGTTTTTCCTTTGTAGGCGGCGTTTTTTAGGTTTGTGCAGCCATCGAAAGCGTTCCGGCTGATTTCAGTCACACTGTCGGGTATGTTTATACTTGTGAGGCTTGTACAACCGTTAAAAGTCCAGACGTCGATTTTGGTCACACTGTTGGAGATAGTCACGCTTGTGAGGCTTTTACAGTCTTTGAAAGCGCTATCGCCGATTTCGGTCACGCTGTCGGGTATGCTTATACTTATGAGATTTTCACAGCCTCTGAAAGCACTTCTGCCGATTTTGGTCATGCTGTTGGAGATAGTCGCACTTGTAAGGCTTGTACAGCCTTCGAAAGCGCCGACGCCGATTTCGGTCACACTGTCAGGAATGATTATGCTTGTAAGGCTTGTACAACCTTCGAAAGTGCTTCTGAAGATTTCAGTCACGCTGTTGGAGATAGTCACGCTTGTGAGGCTTGTACAGCCGTAGAAAGCGCTGTTGTCGATATAGGTCGCGCTGTCAGGAATGATTATGCTTGTAAGACTTGTACATTCTGAGAAAGCGCTCTCACCGATTGCAGTCACGCTGTTTGGTATGTTTATGCTTGTAAGGCTTGTACAGCCTTTGAAAACGCCGTGGCCGATTTCGGTCACGCTGTTGGATATGTTTATACTTGTAAGGCTTGTACATTCTGAGAAAGCGTTCCAACCGATATTGGTCACACTGTTGGGGATAGATATGCTTGTAAGATTTGTGCAGCTCTCGAAAGCACTTTCGCCGATTTCGGTCACGCCGTCCGCAATAACGACATCAACAAGGTCTGTTATGCCTTTATATTCCTCCTCGCCTGCACTGTTAAGCACAGTTGCATTGCTTGGGATATTGTCTTTTGTCTCATTCAGCTCCTCCGCGGGCTTGCCGCATATCGAACAAAAACGCGCATCGTCGCTTATTTCCGCTTTGCATTTTGGACAATTCATAAGTTTACCTCCATAAAAAACTTGCCTATGTAGATTTACAATCTGCAAAATTTTTGCTGTCGAAAATTATAAAATTAACAGCGCGCAAAATTTTGTCTTGAATAAATTGTACCACAAAATTCCCTTATCGTCAATATATTTTTGCATTTCAAAATTCCGCGAAGCTAAGATTTAAGCGGCTTTGCTAAGACGCGGTCTGAATGACGCTAAGACGTGATGACATAGTGTTATGTGAGAGTGAATTTCAAAACAGAACGACGGTGCTTCCTGTCGTCGACGCCGAGCTTTGCTTCTAACCTTTCACCCTCGGCGTTATCGTCGTAACCGTCGCCGTAAACCGAGCAGCAAACCTCCTGTCAAGCTTCCTCAACGGGATTCGTGCCGTTGTTGCATTTCTCATTTAGTATAATTTTATCGTTTTTACAGTCATATACAGAATGCTGATTATGCCGGACGGCGAATGTCATCGCCTTTTCTTTATCGGCGCAGTTAAAGCTCACCTCGGCGTTTCCGAAATATCCTATATAAACGTCGTCGCTGTCAAGCTCGTTTTTGGCGATAGCGCACATCGCCGCATAATCCTCCGCGTCATACGCTCCGTAAGGGTCGTCAAGGCTCAGGTTCTGGTGAAACGTGACGCTGTACCCGCTGTCAAGCTCGACCGGCTCGCCGGTCACCGCGCTGTATGTTCCGTCCTGCGCGTCAGGGTGCTTTTGCTGGAAATTTTTGACCTCGTCCAGCACTCCCATATACTTTTCCGCTTCCTGCATTACCTCAGGGTGATCCGCAAAATAATCGGAAATAAACGCCTTTGTGCCTTGCGGACCGTCGAGCAGCACCTCGCCGTATGAAAACGCCGCTTCGCTTATCGCCGCGTCGGGGATATCGGATATAACGGCGCTCCGACCGCTTGAGGATATAACGCTCGCAAAAAGGAGTCCTCCGAGTAAAACAAGCGCAGCCGCATCGACAAGCCAAGCTTTTAACGCTCTTCTCATAGTCGCCCCCTTAGGGTTTTATGTTATGTATCGGTGGTGTCGAACCGCCCTATTTACCGATCGGAAAACCGCAGCATTACAAAGTATGTTACAGTACTATCTTCGCCGTACTGCCGCCGGATTCGGTTTTAGTTACAACTATCTGCTTATCTATCCTGTTTTTAAGCTCTGCAACATGAGAGATTATTCCGACAAGCCTGTCGCCGTCTGACAGCCTTGCCAGAGTGTTTATAGCCTGATCCAGCGACTCCTCGTCCAGCGAGCCGAACCCTTCATCCACAAACATAGTGTCCAGCTTTATTCCGCCTGCGGACGCCTGTATCTCATCCGAAAGTCCGAGCGCCAGCGAAAGCGAGGCTTTGAAGGATTCGCCGCCGGAAAGGCTCTCAACATTTCTCTGTGAACCGTTATAATGATCTACAACATCAAGCTCAAGGCCGATCTTTGATTGATGATTTTCGTCATCGATCCTGCGCTTCAGCTCATATTGACCTGAAGACATTTCCATAAAACGGATGTTTGCACTGCGGATAATACGGTCAAAATATGTCATCTGGACATAGGTTTCAAGCTCTAATTTGCTCTTGCCTTCAATGCGACCGTTTGCCGTTTTATTCAACGCATCCAGCCATTGATACTTTTTACCGAGTTCTTCGTATTCTTTGAATTTTTTGCCGACTTTTTTTAATATATCCCGATTTGTTTCGAGTCTGTGACGAACGTTATCGCGTCGCTTTTCATATTCGCTTTTTTCTGCGGTATACTCTTTTTGATTTTTTTCTTCTTCCGCCTTGTCAAGCTCGGACTTTGCCGACAGCTGCTTTTCCAGCGTTTTTATCGCCGAAGTATATCCCTGTATCTTCTTATCCGATTCATTAAAATCATCCTCGGCTTTTTTAAGTGCATCTTCCCTCTCTTTGATAAAAGCTTCCAGCTTTTTGATCTCCTCCTCGGCGTCTTTGCGGCTGCCGAAGTCCAGCTTTGCCTTTTCAGCTTCAAACTGTTCGCTTTTGTTATCCTTATCTGATTGTAATCGGGTAACAGTGGTTATCAATACAGAGAGGTCTTGGCTTAACTGCTCAAGTTCCTTTTCACGATTGGGAATATCTTTGTTCAGCTTCTCCTTACGAGCTATGCGGTCATTTTCTTTTTCGATTTTTTGATCGAGACTGCTTAGTTGTATTTGCAGAATATCAATTTCCGAATCGTTCTTTTTTTCGATCTCTTCAAGTGCTATCTCATCGTAAAGCTCTTTTGCTTTATTTTCTATGTTTTGTTTTATACCGTTAAGCTCACTTTCGATCCTAACGCAAGCATTGGATTTTTGGCTGAATTTCTTTTCCTCATCCTCCTTTAATTTTTTGGCTGCTTCAAGCTGTTCCTTGGTGGGAGCGCCTTCTGATTTTTTCGCGGGATTCGGATGCTCGACAGAACCGCAAACCGGACAAGGCTTACCGTCTTCTAACTCCTCGGCAAGTATCCCCGCTTGTTCTTCCAAAAATTTCCGATTTTTCTCTGTATAGTCATGAGATAAGTCTTGGTATGATTTGGACAAGCGCTTACATTCAGCCTTTGCGTTTTCATCCTCTTTGCTTTTTCCCCGGTATTCCTTAAAGTAACCTCTGATTTCTTCCGCGTCTTTCTTTCTTCTTTCCGTATCGTCTTTTTCGTTAATCAGCTTTTGCATATTCTCGCCGGCGTCCGAAAGTTCGTTAAGTTCGCTTTTCAGCTTTTCGATCTCCTTTGAACGATCATCATATTTCTTTTGCTTGTCGTCACGATCCTTTGTATTTTTATCAAGATCGTTTATAATTTCGTCTATCTCTTTTGATAAAGCGTCAAGGCTGTCGTAACGCGGAAGCTCGTTCTTTATCTGCGCCTTTTTTTCAGACTTCTTTTCTGTTTCCGTTTTCCTCTCTCTTTCGAGATCGCGCGCTTTTTTCAATTCCTTATATCTTATTGCTTCATCCTCTTTATTTTTCTTATTCTCCTCAAGCTTTCTTTCGCTCTCTTCCAGCTGTTTTATTTCACCGAGATTTTGATTGACCTTATCAAGCTGCTCCTGGACTTCCTTTATCTTTTTGTTCAAATCTTCTATCTTCGATTCATCCCCGCTGATAAGCTTATTAAGCAGGTCTTTTGTTTCACTCTGGAAATATGCGGATCCTCCGTTTTTGAGCTTTTCGACTTCAATGCTCAGAACATCGTTTTCATCGACCAGGATCCCGTCAACAGATTGCTTTATACTTCTCTGTGAATCATCGTATGTTCTTTTCAGTTTGATAAAAGCTTCATTTATATCTTTCTGCAATTTTTGAAAACGCTCGGTCTTGAATATTTTGCGGAAAATGTCCGTGCGGTCCTTTGTACCCGCGGTAAGCAGCTTAAGAAAATCGCCTTGCGCTATCATAGCTATCTGCATAAATTGCGTATGGTCTATTCCCATTATTTCTTCGATTTTTGCATTTACGTCAGTTCGCTTTGTTATGATCCGACCGTCCGGATAATGAAGCTCGGCAAACGCCGACTGCTTAGTAAATCCGCTCCCGTTGCGTTTAGGGCGCTCGTATTCCGGGCCTCGCTTAACTATGTAATTTTTCCCCGCGTAAGAAAACTCAAGCTCTACCTCGGTCAGGGCGTCAGGCTCGGCATACTTTGAACGAAGCATAGAAGTCTTTCTGTTTTCACCGCTTGCCTCTCCGTAAAGAGCATAGGTTATCGCGTCAAAAATAGTGGTTTTTCCGGCGCCGGTATCGCCGGATATAAGGTAAAGTCCGCCGGCGCCGAATTTATCAAGCTCCAATACGGTTTTTTGGGCATACGATCCGAATGCAGTCATGGTCAGCCTTAACGGTCTCATTGTTCATCCTCCCATATTTTATCTACCAGTTCTTTTATGCAACTTTCCTGCTCGTCGCTCATCGACTGATTGTTTTGCAGACGGTAAAAGTTTGAAAACAGTTCAAGCGGAGAAGCAAATTCTTCCGACGATGCTTCCGCTGCATTTTTGTTTGAAGCTGTGCGTTTATTATCGTAATCAAGCTTCATAAGCCTATGGTACACCGTGCGAAGTTTTCTGACAGCGTCCGGTATATCCTCTTCATCGGTCAAAGTTATATGAGTATAGTCTTCCTGCCATGACGTCTTGTCGTAAGTAGTTCTCGACGTCAGCTTATCATATGTTCCCTTTAGCTCGACAAAATCATGTTTTGGTATAAGTTCGACTGTTCGGTATGAAACCGTTCCTTTTTCGGACAACTCCACCACCGTCACAGACTTCTTATCATCTGCTTCCGAAAAGGAATATTTCAGCGGCGTGCCGCAATAGCGGATGCTGTCCGAACCGCAGTTTTGCGGAGAGTGTATATGTCCGAGCGCCACATAATCAAATCCGGCAAAAACAGAAGCGTCTATGTTATCCGTACCGCCGACTGATATTTCTTCGGATTCACTTCTTCTTGCACCGGTAACAAACTGGTGAGTTATCAGCACATTCCTTTGTGTTTTGTCTATATCCATTTTTGAAATAGCGCATCTGACTGCATCTGTATAAGTCGCTATCTCTTCATCAAAAATGCCGCGGACGTTAGCCGGTTTTACAAAAGGCAGCATATAAATATTGACAGCACCATATTTATCATTAAGAACGAACGGCTTTACATCGCCGTTGTACACCGGCGACATATGAACGCCGCTGGTATCCATAAGCCGCGAACCGAAAGCTATTCGCTCCGGGGAATCATGGTTGCCGCTTATTACAAATACCTCCAGTTTTCTTTTAGCAAGCTGAAAAAGAAAACTGTCAAAAAGCTGCACTGCCTCAGCGGAAGGAACGGATTTATCGTAAATATCTCCCGCTATCATTACGCCGTCCGGTTTTTCGTCATCTATGACGTTGATTATTTTTTTCAATATGTACTCCTGATCCTCGATCATGGGATATTCATTGACACGTTTTCCCAAATGAAGATCAGATAAATGGATAAGCTTCATTTTTATAACTATGCTTGCAAAGCAAGCATCTCTCCTTTCGTAATATTCTTATGATATTTCCTAAGCCGGATTCACCTTTGCAGATATGCTTTTGACCGTCAGCTTTATGACGGCCGTTTTTTGTGCCGCCTCGGCGCTGTACTTGAAATTCGGGTCTTTGGTATATCTTTTTGCTATAAGCGACAGCGCGCGGTGCTTTTCCTCACCCTCTAGGAAAGCCGCGCTTGCCGTTCCCATGACGCTTTTATAGTACATAGTGACGCTGTTTTTGCTGTCGGATATCACCGTTTGCTCCGGTATGTCCATTTCAAACGAGCAAAGCTTAGACGCCGAGAGCAGCTCGTATTTTCTCCCCGCTTTCGCTCCATGAATGTAAAATACAAGCTGCTCACCGTAAATCTCATACGCAAAGTTCACCGGCACGATATACGGAAAATCCCCGTCGGCAAGCCCTAATCTGAGCACGTCGCACCGGCTGATGATATCTACTATCTGCAAAAAATCGGTAACCTCGCGGTCTTTTCTTCTCATTTCTTCACCTTTTCCAATATCGGTTTAAGATACTCTCCGGTGTAGGAACCTTTGACAGCCGCCACCTGCTCCGGTGTGCCGGAGGCTACTACCGTGCCGCCCTTGTCGCCGCCCTCGGGCCCCATGTCGATTATATAATCTGCGGTTTTGATAACGTCAAGGTTATGCTCGATAACAAGCACGGTGTTGCCGCCGTCGGTCAGCTTCTGCAACACGTCTATCAGCTTATGGACATCCGCGGTGTGAAGTCCGGTGGTGGGCTCGTCCAGCACATACATAGTGCGCCCGGTCGCGCGTCGGGACAGCTCGGTGGCGAGCTTTACACGCTGCGCTTCCCCTCCCGAAAGAGTGGTCGCCGGCTGACCTATTTTGATATAGCCGAGCCCCACGTCGTACAGCGTCTTTAATTTGCGGGCGATCTTCTCGTGATTTTCAAAGAATTTCACGCCCTCTTCCACGGTCATTTCCAGCACATCGTAAATGTTCTTACCCCTGTAGCGCACCTCCAGCGTTTCGCGGTTGTAGCGCATTCCCTTGCACACCTCGCAGGGAACGTATATATCCGGCAGAAAGTGCATCTCTATCTTGTTTATGCCGTCGCCCTCGCACGCCTCGCACCGTCCGCCTTTTACGTTAAAGGAAAATCTCGCGGAGGTGTAGCCTTTCATCTTAGCGTCCTGAGTAGAGGCAAACAATTCTCTTATATCGTTGAATACTCCGGTGTAAGTCGCCGGGTTGGAACGCGGCGTGCGCCCTATCGGGGACTGGTCTATCGCGATTATCTTATCCAGCGCCTCCGCACCCAAAAAGGTATCGAATTTCCCCGGACGTATACGCGCGCGGTTCAGCCTGCCGACAAGATATTTATAGATTATCTCGTTTACCAGTGAGCTTTTGCCGCTGCCGGACACGCCGGTAACGCAGGTGAATATACCCAGCGGTATCTTTACCGTGATGTCCTTGAGGTTGTTTTCCTTGCAGCCGGTAATAGTCAGCCAGTTTTTGCCGGGCTTTCTTCTTTCTGCGGGGACTTCTATCCGCTTTTCTCCCGTAAGATACTGACCGGTTATAGATTCCTTGCAGTTCATTATATCGTCGATACTGCCCGCGCAGATAACGTTTCCGCCGTGAATGCCCGCGCCGGGGCCTATATCCACGATGAAATCCGCCGCGCGCATGGTCTCCTCGTCATGCTCCACTACGATAAGCGTATTGCCCAGGTCGCGCAGCCTTTTAAGCGTCGCTATCAGCTTGTCGTTGTCGCGCTGGTGCAGACCGATACTCGGCTCGTCAAGTATATACAGCACACCCATAAGGCTGCTGCCTATCTGGGTAGCAAGCCGTATACGCTGGCTCTCACCGCCCGACAAAGTGCCGGAAGAACGCGACAACGTGAGATATTCCAGCCCGACGCTTTGTAAAAATCCAAGCCGCTCGCGTATCTCTTTGAGTATCTGCTTTGCTATCATCATTTCTCGTTCGGACAGCTTTATGGAATTTACAAATTCAAGCGCCTCGGAAATGCTCATGCGGCAAAACTCGTTTATGTTCTTGCCCGCCACCGTAACTCCCAGCGCTTCCTTGCGCAGACGCTCGCCGTGGCACTCCGGACATTCGCAGTCTGACATGAACTGCCCCAGCTCATCCTTTATGGAATTGCTGGTGGTTTCGTTATACCGCCGTTCGAGGTTATTTACCACTCCCTCAAACTCGGTCATGAACACGCCGCCGCCCTGCTCTTTGCTGCGGGATACCTTTATCTTCTCTCCGTTAGTGCCGTACAATAAAACGTCCAGCGCGGTCTTATCTAGCTTGCTTACCGGCACGGACAGCGAAAAGCCGTAATGCTTTGCCAGCGCGTCAAAATACATCTGCGCTATCGTGCCGTCGGTGTATTTCCAGCCGTTCGCCTTTATCGCGTTTTCCTTTATCGAAAGACTTCTGTCCGGTATGATAAGATCAACGTCTATCCTGCGGAAAACGCCGAGTCCCGTGCAGGTCGGACACGCGCCGAACGGGTTATTGAACGAGAACATTCTCGGCACAAGCTCTTCCATGCTTATACCGTGCTCCGGACAGGCGTAATTCTGGGAGAACATCATCTCCTCGCCGTCCACTACGTCGATTATTATCAGTCCGTCGGATATGCCGCCCGCTACTTCTATACTGTCGGTAAGGCGGGATTTTATATCTTCCTTTATCACAAGGCGGTCGACTACCACCTCGATATTATGCTTTTTGTTTTTGTCAAGCTTTATCTTCTCGGAAAGATCGTAGATTATCCCGTCCACTCTGACGCGGGCAAAACCTTTTTTCGCCAGCGACTCGAATTCTCGCTGATATTCGCCCTTTCTGCCTCTCGCCACCGGGGCTAATACCATGAATTTAGTCCTTTCCGGCAAAGTCATTATCCTGTCCACTATCTGGTCTACCGTCTGCTGTTTTATCTCCTTGCCGCAGACCGGACAATGAGGAGTACCGGCGCGCGCGTAAAGCAAACGCAGATAGTCATATATCTCCGTCACCGTTCCGACGGTGGAACGCGGGTTTTTCGAGGTGGTCTTCTGGTCGATCGATATAGCGGGAGAAAGCCCCTCTATGCTGTCCACGTCCGGCTTTTCCATCTGACCGAGGAACATTCTCGCATAGCTGGACAGGCTCTCTATATATCTTCTCTGACCGTCCGCATATATCGTATCGAAAGCGAGCGAGGATTTTCCCGAACCGGACAGCCCCGTCATGACTATCAGCTTGTCCCTCGGAAGCTCAATATCTATGTTTTTGAGATTATGCTCCCGCGCGCCCTTTATAACTATTTTTTCATTACCCATTATCTTTCCCTCTCTTTTGTACAGGTTATTTACGTTTGCCGTCCTCCAGCTCTTTTATCTTATCCCGCAAGAACGCCGCATGCTCGAAGTCCAGCACCTTTGCCGCAGCTTTCATCTGTTCGGTATATTGTTTTATCAAAGCCTCGCGCTCCGCCTTGGTCATATTGCGCTTTTTGCCGCCGTGCTTGTCCTTTGCACCGGAAATTTCCAGCACCGCGCGGATGTCCTTAACTATAGTTTTGGGCGTGATACCGTGTTCCTCGTTGTACTTCATCTGTATGCCGCGGCGGCGGTTGGTCTCGTTCACCGCGTTTTCCATGCTCTCGGTGACGGTGTCAGCGTACATAATTACCTTGCCCGATGCGTTTCTTGCCGCGCGTCCTATCGTCTGTATCAATGAGGTCTCGCTTCTCAAAAAGCCCTCCTTGTCCGCGTCGAGTATCGCCACTAACGACACCTCCGGCAGGTCAAGCCCCTCTCTTAACAGGTTTATCCCCACAAGCACGTCAAAAACGTGCATGCGCAGATCGCGGATTATCTCCATGCGCTCGATGGAATCTATGTCGTGGTGCATATACCGTATCTTTACGCCGAGCTTTTCGTAATACGCGGTAAGGTCCTCCGCCATCTTCTTTGTGAGGGTAGTTATCAGCACGCATTCGTTTTTCGCCACCCGCTCGTTTATCTCGGAATAAAGGTCCTCTATCTGCCCCTCGACCGGTTTTATCTCGACCTCGGGGTCGAGCAGTCCGGTCGGTCTTATCACCTGCTCGGCGTACTGCACCGCGTGCTCCTTTTCAAACGGCCCCGGCGTTGCGGATACGTATATCGCCTGATTTATCATTCCGTAAAATTCGTCAAAATTCATCGGTCGGTTGTCATAAGCCGACGGCAGACGAAAACCGTAATCCACCAGATTCTGCTTTCTTGCCCTGTCGCCGCCGTACATTCCTCTCACCTGCGGAAGCGTGACGTGACTCTCGTCCACGAACAGCAGAAAATCCTTCGGGAAATGGTGCATAAGCGTTATCGGGCTGCTGCCCGGCTCGCGTCCCGCAAGCACGCGGGAATAGTTCTCAACGCCCTTACAGGTGCCTATCTCACGCAGCATCTCCATATCGTAACGGGTGCGCTGTTCTATCCGCTGCGCCTCTATCAGCTTATGATTATCGGTAAAGAATTTTACCCTTTCTTCCATTTCCCGCTCTATATCGGAAAGCGCGGCGTCCAGCCTGTCCTTGCCGACGATGTAATGCGACGCGGGAAAAATGCAGATATGGGAAAATCTGCGTTTAACCTCGCCGGTCACTACGTCTATTTCGGATATCCTGTCCACCTCATCGCCGAAAAATTCTATCCTTACCGCACGGTCGGAGGTGCTTGCCGCCGGGAATATCTCCAGCACGTCGCCCCTTACCCGAAACTTGTTGCGGATAAAATTCATGTCGTTGCGCTCGTACTGTATCTCGGTCAGCCGCCGGATTATATCGTCGCGGCTCTTTTCCTGCCCCTCGCGCACCGACAGCATATTCTCGCGGTACTCCTCCGGACTGCCCAGGCTGTATATGCAGGACACGCTGGCGACGATGATAACGTCCCTCCGCTCCGCAAGCGACGCGGTGGCGGAATGGCGCAGCCGGTCTATCTCGTCGTTTATCGCACTGTCCTTTTCAATGTACGCGTCGGTGGCGGGAATATACGCCTCCGGCTGATAGTAGTCGTAGTAGGACACGAAATATTCCACCGCGTTATCCGGAAAAAACTCTCTAAACTCGCTGCAAAGCTGCGCCGCAAGCGTCTTATTATGCGCTAATATCAGCGTGGGCTTATTGACGTTTGCGATGACGTTAGCCATGGTAAAGGTCTTGCCGGAGCCGGTAACGCCGAGCAGCACCTGCTCCTTATCGCCGCGCAAAACGCCCTCGGACAGCTTTTCTATCGCCTGCGGCTGGTCGCCGGTGGGTTTGTATTCACTTTTCAGCACGAACTTATCCATTAATAAACTCCATATCAAAATGTAAAATGTTAATCAAGATCTTCTTCCCAGAAACTTAAACCTATCGAGGCGCTCTCATCTGAGCCATACTTCATTATCGAGACAAAACGCAATCCTATATGATCTTGTTTGGGATAAGCGGTACAATCATTGAAATGAAGCGTGTATTTGTTCCCATTATCGCAAACTATATCATATACCCTATAACCAAGATCTTTATAAATCCATTCGCCGTATGCTTTGCTTCCGCTTTCTGACGGCAGAGCAATATAACTGTGAGAAACATGTTTTCCGTTATACACTTCAAACAACTCGTTAAATTCTTCGTCAAAATTTTCAGACTCTCGGACATGCGGGCTGAACATCATTTTGAGAGTGTCTTTATCGTCTTCGTCAAGGCAGCGGATAACCTCTTCGCACAATGCTACGCCCTCTTCGTACTCCTTGTCATATTCGCTCACATGACTTTCGGTAAAGTGATCATATAAATCGACCGCTTTCTCGACAAGGTTGCAACCGCTGAGCAAAAATATGGAAATAATTAAAGGAATCAATAAAAAGGTCTTTTTTAACACTTATATTTTCCTCCTACCATAATACCCAAACGATTTGTTGTTTATCATCAAAAATAAGACTTTCAAAAATTTTTGCTTCATTTTGCGCATAATTCTTTAGCCCGTCATACATTGCCGGTCTATCACAGAGATTAACGGTTCCTATTATCTGCATAATATCTGAGTCGGGTTCTGTGAACGAAGGATTAAAACCTGTTATCCACCACTGAGGAGTATTAGGATACCAATGGTCATGACTTGAAATTAAACAACTACAAATTATTTAATACTATTCCTCTAACAATCCTATGATTGCCAGCCAAAAAGGCTCATCCTCCGGTTTTTCTTCGCCGTCTTCGTAAATGCGCCGCAGATAAATCTGAATGATGCCTATCTCTTCGGGACAACTGTCATTTATAAAAGTTCGGGTAAAAAGAATTTCATACTTTTTTCCGATATCGGTCTTAATATCACGAATTTCACAATGATATAAGTTACTGCTGAAAGTGCCATCGGATTCTTTGGAGCCATCCATTCCCGCACGAACACAATGATATGATGGCAGTATTTTCCCTTCGATACAATCAAAAGCGTCAGAAATTTGTGCCGATAGATCGCAAACAGTTCCTGTATATTCACAGAACATATCTTCTAACTTGTTAACATCTTTATTATTAAAGCATTGCATTATTAACTCGGATTCTTCATCCAGCGTTTGCCATTCCGACAGTCTTTCTTGAACATTACGAGCTATTACACCTATGTCGCAGCCGGAAAATGTAATTACGCAAATAAAAGCTAATAAAATCAAGCAGGTCTTTTTTAACACTTGTATTTTTCTCCTACCACAGCTTACCGCAAACCTTGTTCGGAATTTATGGTGCGCCCGTACGGACGCACCATGTTTTTGATAACTTATTTAATATTAATCCTCAAAAACCGCGCCGGTATTCGAGCTGGTTACGAGTTTAGCGTATCTCTTGAGATAGCCGTCGAGCTCCTTGGGCGGGAGGATACCTTTCTTCCTGCGCTCCTCGATAGTCTTTTCGTCTACCAAAAGCTCTATGCTGCGGTTGGGTATATCTATATGTATCTTGTCGCCGGACTCGATAAACGCGATAAGGCCGCCCTCCGCCGCTTCCGGAGAGATATGGCCTACCGCCGCGCCTCTGCTCGCACCGGAGAAACGTCCGTCGGTTATCAGCGCAACGCTGCCGTCCAGTCCTTTACCTACTATAGCCGCCGTGGGAGCGAGCATTTCCGGCATGCCGGGGCCGCCCTTGGGTCCCTCGTAACGGATAACTACCACGTCGCCGGGGATTATCACGTTGTTCATGATAGCGTCGACCGCCGCCTGTTCGCCGTCAAATACCTTTGCCGTGCCGGTAAAGTCCATCATCTCCGGCTTTACCGCGCCCTGCTTTACTACCGAACCATGCTCGGCGATATTGCCGGACAGTATAGCGATACCGCCGTCCTTGCGGATAGGCGACTCGCAGGTATGTATTATAGTGCCGTCGGCGTCGCGCGCCTTGCTTATCCTGTCCGCCTGAGTACCGGACACGGTAAGCACATCCTCGTTAATATGCTTTCCCTTGGCAAGCTCTTTTATTACCGCCTGTATTCCGCCCACGTCGTTAAGGTCGGTGATGAATATATCGCTGGCGGGATTGAGCTTTGCAAGCTGCGGGGTAACTCTGCTCATAGCGTCGATGTCCTCGAGCTTTATATCAACGCCCGCTTCATGTGCGATAGCGAGCAGGTGCAGCACGGTGTTCGACGACGCACCTATCGCCATATCGGTGGCAAGTGCGTTTAACATATTCTTCTTGGTGATTATATCCTTGGGGCGTATGTTCTCCTTTACCAGCTCGACCGCTCTTTCGCCGGTCTGCTTTGCAAGTCTGCGGCGCGCGGAATTTACCGCCGGTTCGGTACCGTTGAACGGCAGCGCAAGGCCGATAGCCTCGGTAAGGCAGTTCATGGAGTTTGCGGTATACATACCCGAACATGAACCGCAGGTCGGGCAGGCGTTGTTCTCATAGTCCTTGATAACGTCGTCGCCTATCTCGCCGTTTGAATACTGACCGATAGCCTCGTATATCTCGCTGTAGCCCACGCGCTTGCCCTGCACCTTGCCGGGATTCATAGGACCGCCGCTTACAAATATCGAGGGCAGGTTCATTCTTGCCGCCGCCATTATCATACCCGGTACTATCTTGTCGCAGTTGGGAATAAATACCACGCCGTCTAACGGGTGCGCAGTGAGCATTACCTCTATGCTGTCCGCGATAAGCTCACGGGAGGCGAGCGAGTACCTCATGCCCTTATGGTTCATCGCAAGGCCGTCGCATACGCCGATAGTGAAAAACTCGAACGGTATGCCGCCCGCGTTTCTTATCCCGTCCTTTACCGCCGCTGAGATCTCATGCAGGTGCGCATGTCCCGGAACATAGTCGCTCGCCGCGCATACCACCGCGATAAACGGCTTTTCGATCTCGCTGTCGATAAGCCCCAATGCCTTTAACAACGCCTTGTGCGGCGTTCTGTCCACGCCTTTTTTGATAAGGTCACTTCTCATTTTTACTTTCTTCCTTTCGGTATCTTTATTTATTTCTGCCGAGCATAGCGCTGCCTATCATACCCGCCTCGTTCGCGAGCGCGCAGAGCGCTATTTCGGTGTTTTTGCTGCTGTTTTTGGTGTATATCTGCTTTGCTACCTCTTTTTTAAGAGGGATAAGCAGATTATCGCCCTCGTTGCATACTCCGCCGCCGATACATAAAATATCCGGCTGGAATATGTTTATCGTGTTGGCGATACCGCAGGCGAGGTATTTAATGTACTTATCCACTACCTCCTTGCCGTATTTATCGCCTAACTTCGCCGCGTTGAACGCGGTGCGCGCGGATATCCTGCCGCCGCTTTCCGCAAGCTCTTTAAGGCGGCTTATCGGCTTTTCCTTTATCATCTCGGCGGTCATGCGGATAAGTCCTGTCGCCGACGCGTAAGCCTCAAAGCAGCCGTGCCTGCCGCAGGTGCATTCCCACCCGTCTATCTCTATCACGGTATGCCCTATCTCGCCGCCCGCTAAATTAGAACCGCTGTATATTTTCCCGTCGATGATGATGCCCGCGCCGACTCCGGTGCCCAAAGTCAGCACCACCGCGTTTTTAGCGCCCTTTGCCGCGCCCGCGACAAATTCTCCGTACGCCGCGGCGTTAGCGTCGTTTTCAAGATACACCTTTTTTTCGTATCTTTCGGCGATGTCTGTACCGAGCGGCACGTCCTCCCAGCGCAGGTTGTTGGAGTAGACCACCTTTCCCGCCGCGGAATCCATCGTGCCGGGGCAGCCTACGCCGATACATTTTATCTTTTCGATATCTATGCCGGAAAGCTCCAGCGCGCCGTCCGCCGCCGTAAGAATATTTTGCAGCGCGTTTTCATAGCCGCCCGCCGCCTCGGTCTTGACGGAGGTATGCGCTAACAGCTTGGCGTTTTCGTCCACAACGCCCGCCTTGACATTCGTTCCGCCTATGTCTATGCCGAGGTAGTATTTTGCAAACGCGCCCTTTGCCGCGTTGATAACGTCCATCAGAGAATATCCGTCACTATCGCGGTGACGTCGCCGCTCAGCTTATACTCGCCGTAACCGGCGGGGACGAAAAAGCTGTCGCCTTTTTTAGCGCTGAGCCCGTCTATCTCGCCGCTGCCGTCCAGTATCAGAACGGAATTGAACGAGCTTTCCGACGCGGTGAGCGCGGCGCTGCCGTTTATCTCGTATTTGTTTACGTTAAAATATTCACAGCTTGCGAGCAATGTGCAAATACCGCCGTCTATCTTAACCGGACTGCCCTTTGGCTTGGTATCGTACTTAGGCGGCTCCGGCACGGTGACCTCTACCGCTTTATCTATATGCAGCTGTCTGGGCTTTCCGTCCGCGCCGACTCTGCCGTAATCATATACGCGGTAGGTGGTGTTGGAGTTTTGCTGTATCTCGGCGATAAGTATGCCGCTGCCTATCGCGTGAAGAGTGCCGGATTCTATAAAGAACACGTCGCCTTTATGAACCGGTACGTTGTTGGTTATCTCGAGCAGAGTGTTGTCCTGTATCCTGCGGGCAAATTCCTCCTTGCTTACCTTGTCCTTAAAGCCGTAGATAAGCTGCGCGCCCTCGTTGCAGTCCACTATGTACCACATTTCGGTCTTGCCGTACTCTCCCTCAACGCACATAGCGTATTCGTTGTTCGGATGTACCTGCACCGAAAGATTATCCTTAGCGTCTATCAGCTTGATAAGTATCGGGAAATACTCGAATTTTCCGCACGCGCTGCCTAACGCCTGTTTATTTTCGTCAAGGTATTCGCTAAGCGTCCTGCCGGAATACTCTCCCCCGTCTATAACGCTTTCCCCGTCCTTATGGCAGGAAAGCTCCCAGCTCTCCGCTATCTTGTCCGCGTTTGAAACCTTGCCGTATTCCTCGCGCAGACGCGTTCCGCCCCAGATATAATCCTTGCAGGGCGCTTTCAGCTTAAGTATCTCCATAACTACACGCTCCTTTTTGTTTTTTGCTGTTACATATAATTCTATCACATTTCTTATAAAAAGTCTATCTAATTTATAGACTTTTTTCAAAAAATGTGATATGATATATATAAATACTCTAAGGAGGAATGAACATGAACACGATATTGAAAGAATCGCTTAAAAAGCGTGCGGAAAAAACGATAGCGGCGCTTGAGAAAAACAACATGAAGGGCTACCTTGTCGAAAACGCCGAGGAGGCCAAAAAGCTGATAGCCGAGCTGGTAAAGGACGATAAGCTGATGACCGCTGGCGGCTCGATGACCTTAGCCGAGAGCGGCATACAGGAATTTCTGAGGGAGAACTACAAGGGTATTTTCATCGATCGCGACGTTACTCCCGCCGAGGAAGTCCCCGAGCTTATGCGTAAGGCGTTTTTTGCCGATACATATTTTGCAAGCACTAACGCCGTCACCGAAAACGGCGAGCTTTATAACGTCGACGGAAACGGCAACCGCGTTGCGGCGATGATATTCGGGCCTAAACAGGTGATAATCGTCGCGGGACTTAATAAGATAGTCACCGACCTTGACGCCGCCCGTGACCGTCTGGAGACCTACGCCTCCCCCGCAAACTGCATAAGACTTGAACGTAAAACTCCCTGCGCCGCGACCGGACGCTGTGCTCACTGTAAATCCCCCGACCGGATATGCTGCGATTACGTTGTAATGGCTCAACAAAGAGTAAAGGACAGAATAAAGGTGATATTCATAGCCGACGAATATGGTTATTAACACCAAAAAACTCTCACACATCGTGTGAGAGTTTTTTGGTGTTAATTAAGAATTAATTACTTTCTTTTTTTAGCAACTATCGCTGCGCCTGCTGCGAGAACTGCCAGGCCTGCTGCGATCGCAATGCCCTCGGCACCGGTGTTGGTGTTGGGCTTGCTGGAGTCGCCGGTAGTAGGAGCTTCGCTCTCAGCCGGAGTTTCTTCTTCGGTAGAAGCGTCACCGGAAATACCGGAGAGGGTGAAGGTAACGGTGATCTTGTCAGCGTCAACGATGTCGTCGGGGTTGATCGGAGATACGCTTGCGTCATACTTCTCATCTACCGTGGTAGAACCGTAAGCGTTGAATATCTCGATACGAAGATTGCCCTTGCCCTCGGGGTCGCCCCAAAGTATCTTGCTGTTGTCAACAGCGATCTCGGTGTCGCCTGCGGTGACCTTAACATCGGAGACTGTGCACTTGGTCATATCATAAGGCTGATCGTCGGTAGCCTCAAGACCGAGGTCGGTACCAAGCTCAGCGATATCGACAACGAATACCGTAGCACCGGTCGCGGTAACGGGGATCGGGTCGCCGGTCTCTTCGTCAACACCTGCCGGTATATTGGTGCTTATCGAATAAGTGCCGTCGCCGGTTATCTCGATGGTGCTTTCCCAGTCCTGCGCGTACCACTGAGCGTCAGCAAAGCCGATGGTAGCGGTATAGGGAGCGGCAGCGCTGGTGCTTATCGCCATTGCAGCTGCTATGGAAGCTGCCGCTGCGCAAGCGATCATTTTTCTTAACTTCATTGTTTTGTTCCTCCTCAAAATTCGTAACAGAAAAAAACTGTTACCATTATTATATATTACCGTGTTGAATCAAACAAGGTGCAAACTGCACAAAATAAAAAAATATTTTTTGCGGTTTTTACTATATTTGTATAAAATAACTAATTGTTTTTACTTAAAAAATCAGCTCACCCCGGTATTGGCGGAGTGAGCTTTTGTGTTACTTTCTTCTGCGAACGGTAGCCGCCATTGCAGCAAGTCCGCCGATAGCTGCCGTACCGAGTGCCGCAAGCTCTAAAGCAGGAACACCGGTGTTTACGTTTCCGCTCTCGACGATACCGCTGGTCATGCTGTTCTCAGAGCTTTCGTCAGAACTGGTATCCGAACTTTCGTCCGAGCTTTCGTCCGAGCTGTCGTTTCCTACGGTCGCGTCGGAATCAGCGTCGGGAAGAACGTTGCCGCCATCGTCGCTGAAAGCGGAATCGTTGCCGTCGCCGCCGTCGATTATATCCTCCGCACCGCTGACGACATCGTCCACAATGCTCTCGGCTCCGTCTACCACGTCACCGACTACACCGCCGTTTTCGGCAAATGCGGCAGCCGCTGAAAACGCCATGACCGCAACAGCCGATAAAATAGCCGCTGTCTTTTTCATAAAAGATCCTTCCTTTCTAATAACGCTTTGCAAAGCGTATTCGGCGTTAAAATACACGAAATTTTAATTCGCACCGTTATTATTAGAATTTTTCTCGATAATATACCAAACGGAAAATGTTGGCAATTTTAAGCACGTTGGCACAATGCACGATTTGATATTATAAAATTTGTGTATTATATACAAAAATCTAACCCCGCACTTGACATTTCAATTTAGCGGGAATATAATAGTATCGTAATTCAAAACCGTTGACGCGGAGATAAAAACAGTCGCCGGCAGTACAGAGATTCGGGAAAGCTGAGAACCCGAACAGAAACGGACTGTATCAAATGGACCGCTGAGGGCATGGTCAAAGGTGAAAGCCGAGTATTCCATGACGTGTGACGCGCGTTAGACGTCGGGGATATGTCAGTATCCTGCTAAGTGGCAGAATTTTTCTGCAAATCAAGGTGGCACCGCCGATAATTATATCGGTCCTTGACAAGATATGAAGTCTTGTCGGGGGCTTTTTTAATTTCCCTGCAAGACGACTTGGAGGGATTTTTTAATGATACGACCTAAAATAATCACGGCTATGGAGGAGGCGAAACGGCTGTCCGAAAGCGGGGACTACAAGATGGTACCTATCGCGGCGGAGATATTTTCGGATATGCACACTCCGCTGAGAGTGATGTCAGTGCTGAAAAAGGTAAGCCGTCACTGCTTCATACTGGAAAGCGCGGACAACTCAAAGCAATGGGGGCGCTACACCTTTTTAGGATACGACCCGATAATGGAGATAACCTGCACCGACGGCAAAGTCACTATAAAAAACGGCGGCACGCAGGTATACGAAAACGCCGACCCGCGCATATATATCCGCAAGGTGCTGGAAAGCTGCAAAAGCCCGAAATGTCCGGGACTGCCCACCTTTACCGGAGGGCTGGCGGGATATTTTTCCTACGATTATATCAAATACAGCGAGCCTACGCTGAATCTTGACGCGCAGGACAGTGAGGGCTTCAAGGACGTGGATCTCATGCTGTTCGATAAGGTGATAGCGTTTGACAACTCGTTACAGAAGATATTCGTCATCGTCAATATAAGAACCGACGATATCGAAAAGAACTACGCCGCGGGCTGCGCGGAGCTTGAAAAGATATGCGAGCTGATACTTGGGGGCGAGCCGTCGGCGTTCGAGCCGCTTAAGCTGCGCTCCGAGATAACGCCGCTGTTTTCAAAAGAGCAATACTGCGCAATGGTGGAAAAGGCAAAGCAGTACATTTACGACGGGGACATATTCCAGGTGGTGCTGTCAAACCGCCTTGAGGCTGACGCAGACGGAAGCTTATTCGACGTGTACAGAGTTTTGCGCACCGAGAACCCCTCGCCGTATATGTTCTATTTTTCCAGCGACGATATCGAAATGGCGGGTTCTTCCCCGGAAACTCTGGTAAAATTGGAGGACGGCGTGCTTCACACCTATCCTTTGGCGGGAACGCGTCCGCGCGGCAAGGACGAAGCGCAGGACAAGGCGTTGGAAAAGGAGCTGCTCGCGGACGAAAAGGAGCGTGCCGAGCATAACATGCTGGTAGACCTCGGCAGGAACGACATCGGCAAGATAAGCAAATTCGGCAGCGTATCGGTGGACGAATATATGGCGATACAGCGCTTTTCAAAAGTCATGCACATCGGCTCGTCGGTGCGCGGAGAGATAGCGGACGGACTTACCGCTTTAGACGCGGTGGATTCGATACTGCCGGCGGGGACACTGTCCGGCGCTCCGAAGATAAGGGCGTGTGAGATAATCAACGAGCTTGAAAACAACAAACGCGGCGTTTACGGCGGCGCGATAGGTTATCTCGATCTTTCGGGAAATCTTGACGTCTGCATAGCGATACGGCTGGCGTTCAAGAAAAACGGCCATGTTTTCATAAGGAGCGGCGCGGGGATAGTCGCGGACAGCATACCCGAAAACGAGCATAACGAATGTATAAATAAAGCAAAGGCGGTAGTGGAGGCTATCCGGCTTGCGGAGGGGGGAATTTCATCATGATACTGCTTATAGACAATTTTGACAGCTTTTCGTATAACCTCTATCAGCTTGCGGGCAGCATAGAGCCGAATATAGTCACCGTGCGAAATAACGAGATAGACGCCGACGGGGTGAGAAAGCTTGCTCCCGACCATATAATAATCTCGCCGGGGCCCGGCAGACCCTGCGACGCGGGCAACTGTATAGATATAATAAGGCAGACCGCCGGAGGATTTCCGGTGCTGGGAGTATGTCTTGGGCATCAGGCGATAACCGAGGCATTCGGCGGCAAGGTAGTCCACGCGGGCAGGCTGGTACACGGCAAAGCGGAGGATATAACGATAAACAACACTCACCCGCTTTTCAAAGGACTGAACGAACATATTTTCGCGGCGCGCTATCATTCCCTGGTGGCGCAAAAGGAAACGCTGCCGGACTGCTTTGAGATACTCGGAATGTCCGCGGATAACGAAATAATGGCGATAGCGCACAAAACAATGCCGATATACGGAGTGCAATTCCACCCCGAATCAATAATGACGCCCGACGGACGGGTAATACTTAAAAACTTTCTGGATATGTAAAAGGAGGAAAAAATCATGCTTAAGAAGGAGATTTCACAGCTTGCGGCAGGCGAAGACCTGAGCAGAGCCGCTACCGAGGCGGCATTCGACAAGATAATGGGCGGAGAGGTAAACGACTTTCAAAAGGCGGCTTTTCTTACCGCGCTGTCCATTAAGGGAGAGACTATTGACGAGATAACCGCGGCGGCCGACGTGCTGCGCAAATACTGTCTTAAAGTTCCGCACAGCTCGGACGCATTCGAGATAGTGGGTACCGGCGGAGATAAGTCAAATACCTTTAATATCTCCACTACCTCGGCTATCGTTTTAGCGGCGGCAGGGATAAAGGTCGCAAAGCACGGCAACCGCGCCGCTTCCTCAAAATGCGGAGCGATGGACGTTGTAGAGGCGCTTGGGATAAACCTTGACCTTTCGCCCGAAAAGAGCGGTAAGCTGCTGGACGAAAAGGGGCTGTGCTTCCTGTTCGCGCAAAAGTACCATTCCGCGATGAAGCATGTAGGTCAGGTGCGCCGTGAGATAGGCATACACACTATCTTTAATATCATAGGGCCGCTCGCTAATCCGGCATTCCCGAAATATCAGCTTATGGGCGTATATTCCGAGGAGCTGGTAGAGCCGCTTGCCGAGGTGCTCAGTAATCTCGGCATGCAGAACGTTATGGCTGTATACGGCAGGGATCGTCTGGATGAAATTTCGCTGTGTGGAGAGACCGCGGCATGTGAGATCATCGGCGGCAAAAAGCGTTCCTACACGATAGTACCGGAGGACATCGGTCTTACCCGCTGCCGCAAGGAAGAGCTCGTCGGCGGCACTCCGGAGGAGAACGCTAAGATAACGATGGATATCCTTTCCGGCGTAAAGGGTGCAAAGCGCGACGCAGTGGTACTGAATGCAAGCTATTCTTATTACGTTGTAAAGCCGGAGACTTCTCCCGCCGACGCAAGAAAGATAATAGAGGACACTATTGACAGCGGTAAGGCGCTGGCGTTCTTCAACGACTTTGTCGCAGCCGCAAAAGAGGACTGATACTATTATGATACTGGACGATATAGTTGCGGCGACGCGAATACGGCTGGAAAAAGACAAGGCGCTGCATTCTTACGACAGCGTAAGATCAGCGGCGCTTTCCCTGCCCGTAACGGATGAATTTCCGTTTAAGCAGGCGCTTTCAAAAAGCGGGCTGTCCTTTATCTGTGAGGTGAAAAAAGCCTCGCCGTCAAAAGGGATCATCGCCGAGGATTTTCCGTATCTCGATATAGCGAAAAGCTACCGCGATATGGGCGCGGACGCTGTTTCGGTGCTTACCGAGCCGGACTTTTTCAAGGGCAGTCCCGAGTATCTCAGACAGATAGCCAAAGCGGTGGATATCCCTTGTCTGCGCAAGGATTTCGTGATAGACGAATATCAGATATACGAGGCGAAGACGCTCGGCGCGTCGGCGGTATTGCTTATCTGCGCGATACTTGACGATGAAAAGCTGAAAAGCTATCTTGAGCTTGCGCATTCTTTGGGATTATCCGCGCTGGTGGAGGTCCATAATGAAAATGAGCTTACCAAAGCGCTGGACAGCGGCGCCGAGATAATCGGGATAAACAACCGCGACCTTACCAGCTTTGAGGTGAGCCTTACCGCTACCGAAAGGCTTGCGGGAAAAATCCCGTCGGATAAGCTGTTGGTATCGGAAAGCGGGCTGCATACTCCGCAGGATATAGAATTTGTCCGCAAGGCGGGCGCTGACGCGGTGCTTATCGGAGAAGCGTTCATGCGGGCAGAAAACAAGGCGGATCTATTGGACACGCTCAGAAGCGGCGCGGGAGAAAAGGCGGCGCGGCAATGAAAATAAAGCTGTGCGGCATGATGCGCTGCGAGGATATAGCTTACGCAAACGAGGCTATGCCGGATTATATCGGATTTATCTTCGCTAATGGGCGCAGGAGGACAGTCACAAAAGAACACGCCGCTAAAATGAAAGCTATGCTGTCCCCAAAGATAAAGTCGGTGGCGGTGTTTCTTGATAACGATATAAACGACGTTATAGATATTGCTAACAGCGGGATAGCCGACCTTATCCAGCTGCACGGCAGCGAGGATATAAGCTATCTTGAAAAGCTGCGCAAAGCGATACCGTCCGATATGCCGATAATAAGGGCGTTCAGCGTTAAAAGCGAAGAGGACGTTAAAAGGGCGTACATGTTCCCGTCCGATTATCTGCTGCTGGATAACGGCAACGGCGGCACCGGCAAAGCGTTCTCGTGGGAGCTGCTCGGTGACGGGCTGTCAAAGCAGGTGTTCCTCGCCGGAGGGATAAGCACGGAAAATATCGCCGACGCGGTAAAGCTCTCCCCGTACTGCATAGATGTAAGCAGCGGCGCGGAAACAAACGGCGTAAAGGACAGAGAAAAAATGCTCGCACTGGTAAAAGCGGTGCGTTTTAACAACCAACAAGGAAAGGGCTAATCATGGAAAAAGGAAGATACGGCATACACGGCGGTCAGTATATACCTGAAACGCTGATGAACGAGATACACAAGCTGGAAGAAAGCTACGAATTTTACAAAAACGACAAGGAGTTCAACGATGAGCTGAACACTCTTTTAAGGGAGTATGCGGGCAGGCCTTCCCTGCTGTACTATGCCGAGAAGATGACTAAAGACCTCGGCGGCGCGAAAATATATCTTAAGCGCGAGGACTTGAACCACACCGGTTCGCATAAGATAAACAACGTTTTAGGTCAGGTGCTTATGGCGAAGAAGATGGGCAAGACCCGCGTCATAGCCGAGACCGGAGCGGGACAGCACGGCGTTGCGACCGCTACCGCCGCCGCGCTTATGGATATGGAATGTGAGATATTCATGGGCAAGGAGGATACCGACAGGCAGGCGCTGAACGTTTACCGCATGGAATTGCTCGGCGCAAAGGTCAACGCGGTAACTACCGGCACTATGACGCTTAAAGACGCGGTAAACGAGGCTATGCGCGAATGGGTGTCAAGGGTGAACGATACGCACTATGTTTTAGGCTCGGTGATGGGGCCGCATCCGTTCCCGATGATAGTAAGAGATTTTCAGAGCGTTATCAGCAAAGAGGCAAAGCAGCAGATATTAGAGCTTGAGGGCAAGCTGCCTGCCGCTGTAGTCGCATGCGTCGGCGGCGGGAGCAACTCAATGGGCATGTTCTATAATTTCATAAATGATAAAGAGGTAGAGCTTATCGGCTGCGAGGCTGCGGGAAAGGGCGTTGATACGCCGCAAAACGCCGCTACGATAGCGAACGGCACGCTCGGCATATTCCACGGAATGAAGTCCTATTTCTGCCAGAACGACGAGGGGCAAATAGCTCCGGTGTACTCCATTTCGGCGGGGCTGGATTATCCCGGAATAGGGCCGGAGCATGCGTATCTGCACGACATCGGACGCGCGCAGTATGTTCCGATAACCGATGAAGAGGCGGTCGCGGCGTTTGAATACCTTGCCCGCACCGAGGGGATAATCTGCGCGGTGGAATCCGCTCACGCGGTCGCACAGGTAATGAAAATAGCGAAGAATTACTCTCCCGACCAGTCGATAATAATATGTCTGTCCGGGCGCGGAGATAAGGACGTTGCCGCCATCGCAAGATACAGAGGGGTGAAGATCTATGAGTAAAAGAATAGACAACGCATTTAAGGAAAAGGCTTTCGTCGCGTTTCTGACCGCGGGCGATCCGAGCATTGAAAAAAGTGAGGAATATATAGGCAGGCTTATCGACGGCGGCGCGGACGTTATCGAGATAGGGATACCGTTTTCCGACCCGATAGCGGAAGGACCGGTTATACAGGCGGCGAATATACGCTCCTTGTCGGCGGGCTGCGATCTGTCAAAGGTTTTCACCTTAGCTGAAAACGTAAGGAAAAAATACCCCGATACCGCGATAGTTTTCCTGACCTATCTTAATCCGGTGTACAAATACGGCGCGGACGAATTTTTCGCAAAGTGCGAGCAGATAGGCGTGGACGGCATTATCGTGCCGGATATGCCGTTTGAGGAAAAGGGCGAGATAGCCGGCGCGGCAAAGGCGCACGGGATAGATATAATCTCGCTTATCGCACCTACCTCCGAGGACAGGATAAAGCTGATAGCAAAGCAGGCGGAGGGCTATATATACATAGTGTCCTCCATGGGCGTTACCGGCATGCGCAGCGAGATAAAGACCGATATAAAATCCATCGTCGAGGCGGTGAGAAAATACTCCGATAAGCCCACCGCGGTAGGCTTCGGCATAAATAAGCCGGAGCAGGCGGCAAAATACTCCGCTATCGCAGACGGCGTTATAGTCGGCAGCGCGATAGTAAAAATGGTAGAACAGTACGGCGAGAACGCGGGAGATAAGCTGTATGAGTACGCTAAAATGATGAAGAATGCGTGTATGGGAAAATAAAAAACAAACAAAAAATGGGCGAGTATACGTTGAGATACTTGCCCATTTTTAATTGCTGAATGAGGGCTAAACCATAGTGATTTTCCTCTCAACCGTCCGCCGCAGACGGAAATATATACCCTCTCTTTACTTCCGACTTTTGAACACTTTTTATACAACCTGACATTCTGATGTTTTTATAACACAAAAACGGACAGATTTTCGATCTGCCCGTTTTTTATTTTGTTGGAAATATATTGTGGTATTCTTTCGCAAATTTCATTCTTTTGCGAAAAGCAAAAACTATGCTAAAATATAATCGCGAAACCGCAATACCGCGCTGTGCGGTCATTTGTAAAGCTGAAAGTATTATAGCATAAAAGCGGGCGAATGTCAACACGAAAAAGGAGAAAAAAGATGGAAAATATTTATTT
>CANQKE010000031.1 GCA_947624435.1 uncultured Ruminiclostridium sp. | reverse complement strand
TTGATAATTCCGACTCTGAGTCCGTGCGGATTAACTTTCTGTCCCATTTACTCTCCTCCTTATTCCGATTCTTTTATCACTAACACGATGTTAGATGTTCTTTTAAGAATACGGTGTGCACGACCGTGATCCTTGGGTCTTATCCTCTTTATTGTGATGCCCCCGCCTACATAGCATTCGGACACGTAGCATTTGCCGACGTCCATGCTGTGGTTGTTCTCGGCGTTTGCCATTGCCGATTTGAGGAGCTTCTGTAACGGCTCGCTTGCCGCTTTCGGTGTGGTCTTTAATATCGCCATCGCCACGTCACAGGGCTTGTTTCTGATAAGATCGAGAACAATGCCGACCTTGCGAGGAGATATGCGGATCTGGTTAAGTTGTGCTTTTGCCTCCATTGCTTACTCCTCCTTACTTGTTGCTGGTCTTGCTGCCCGCATGACCCTTAAAGGTCCTGGTGGGTGCAAACTCGCCCAGCTTATGGCCTACCATGTCCTCGGTCACATATACCGGAACGTGCTTTCTTCCGTCATGCACCGCGAAGGTATGTCCCACAAATTCGGGGAATATCGTGCTGGAGCGGCTCCAGGTCTTAAGGACCTTCTTCTCTCCGGCCTCATTCATTGCAACGACTCTCTTCATGAGAACTTCCTGCACGTAAGGGCCTTTCTTTATGCTTCTGCTCATATATCGTTTTTCCTTTCAAGCTGAGCCTGTTCTCCCGAACGGCTCTTAATTGCAAGTTAATGTGCGGCGGCATTTTACTGCCGATAGGCAAACGCCGCACTTATTAACAATACTTGTCAGCGGCTTCTCCTCTTGACGATGAATTTGTCGGAGGACTTGCCTATCTTTCTGGTCTTGTAACCCAGCGCGGGCTTGCCCCACGGGGTAACAGGTCCGGGACGACCTACAGGCGATTTGCCCTCGCCGCCGCCGTGCGGGTGGTCGTTCGGGTTCATTACGGAACCTCTCACGGTGGGTCTTACGCCCATGTGACGAACGCGTCCGGCTTTACCGTAATTTACATTCTCATGGTCGAGGTTGGAAACTACTCCGATGGTAGCCATGCACTTATCGGATACGTTTCTCAGCTCGCCGCTGGGAAGTCTTAACAGCGCGTAGCCGTTTTCCTTTGCCATCAGCTGAGCCATGTTGCCGGCGGAACGAACGAGCTGTCCGCCCTTTCCGGGATAAAGCTCGATGTTGTGGATGACGGTACCTACCGGTATATCGGAAAGCGTCAGAGCGTTGCCGGGCTTGATATCCGAGCCTGCGCCACTTCTTACCTTGTCGCCTACCTTAAGTCCGTCGGGAGCGAGGATGTATCTCTTCTCGCCGTCCTCATACTGTACCAGCGCGATAAACGCCGAACGGTTGGGGTCGTATTCAAGAGTCATTACCTCGGCGTCCATGCCGGTCTTGTTTCTCTTGAAATCTATTACACGGTACTTTCTTCTCTGAGCGCCGCCCTTATGCCTTACGGTGATCCTGCCGTAGCTGTTGCGTCCGGAATGCTTCTTGAGAGATTCCAGCAGGCTCTTCTCCGGCTCCGTCTTGGACAGAACGCTGTAATCAGTGACGGTCATACCTCTGCGGCCGGGGGTGACAGGTTTATAAGATTTAATAGCCATTTAACTCACTCCTTTATATCATTCCGTCAAAGAATTCTATCGTCTTTGAGCCCTCTGCAAGAGTTACTACAGCCTTTTTCCAGGCGGAAGTGTAGCCCTCGCTGCGTCCCATTCTTTTCTTTGCGCCGCGCACGTTGACAGTGTTTACCTTAGCGACCTTGACCCCGGGGAACAGCGCCTCGACCGCCTTGGCGATCTCTATCTTGTTGGAATCCTTTGCCACCTTAAAGGTGTACTTGCCGTGCTGCGCCAGCATTTCCATGCTCTTTTCGGTGATGACCGGCTTTATGATGATGTCGTAAGCAAGCTTTGCCATTACGCGTACACCTCCTCGATCTTCGCAACGGCATCCTTTACAACGATGAACTTGTTGTACTTGAGAATGTCGTATACATTAAGAGTATTTACCTGTGTTGTCTTAACGCCGGGAACATTTGCGGCGCTCTTTATTACCTTGTCGTCCACGCTGTCCAGCACGATGAGCGCCTTGTCGGCGTTCAGAGCCTTAAGCATTGCAACGATGGTCTTGGTCTTGTACTCGTCCGACTTTATCGAATCAACAACTATCATATCGCTGTCGATGACCTTGGAAGAAAGTGCGGATTTGAGCGCAAGTCTTTTTACCTTTTTATTCAGTGAGTAGCTGTAGCTTCTGGGCTTGGGGCCGAGCGCGATACCGCCGTGTGTGAACTGGGGCGCTCTGGTAGAGCCCTGTCTTGCATGGCCGGTGCCTTTCTGTCTCCAGGGCTTTTTGCCGCCGCCGCTTACTTCCGATCTGGTAAGCGTGGACTGTGTGCCCTGACGCTGATTTGCAAGATAATTGACTACTGCGGCGTGCATGACCGCGGTGTTAGGCTCAATGCCGAACACACCGTCGCTAAGCTCAAGGTCGGATACAACAGCTCCGCTCATATCATAAACAGATACTTTTGGCATATTAATCCTCCTCCTTACGCTTTCTTAACCGCATCGGTAATGCAAACCACTCCGCCCTTAGGACCGGGAACAGCACCCTTGATTGCGATAAGATTATTTTCAGTGTCGATCTTTACGATAACGAGATTCTGGATCGTTACCTTTTCAGCACCCATGTGACCTGCCATGCCCTTGCCCTTGAATATACGCGACGGCGAGGAGCATGCGCCCATAGAGCCCGCCTGCCTTGCAACAGGGCCGGAACCGTGGGTCTCTTTAAGTCTGTGCTGATTGTGACGCTTGATAGCGCCCTGGAAACCCTTACCCTTGCTGGTACCGCTGACGTCTACCATATCGCCTGCTGCGAATACGTCAGCCTTAAGGATATCGCCTACCTTTATATCGGCGTTATCGAGCTTGAACTCCTTGAGAGTCCTCTTGAAGGGAAGGTCGTTTTTCTTGAAATGACCTGTCATCGGCTTGTTTACGTGCTTGGGCGATATATCGCCAAAGCCGAGCTGAACAGCCGAATATCCGTCGTTTTCCGCGGTCTTGAGCTGAGTAACTACGCACGGACCTGCTTCAACAACGGTAACGGGAACAACTTTTCCCGCCTCGTCAAAGATCTGCGTCATGCCGATCTTTTTTCCGATCAAACCTTTTGTCATGGTTTAATTCCTCCTTCTGGTTATTGGTCGGTCTCCCGACTTGACCATCGACGCCGATAGGGTCATTCCGGCGCCGCTGGTTAGCGGTTGACGGCATTTACCGCCAACATAACTTTTATATAAGGCTTAACCTTATACTTCCATAGACATTTCCACACCGGCAGGAAGCTCTAAATTCTTAAGAGCGTCAACTGTTTTATTGGTGGGACGGATAACGTCGATAAGACGCTTGTGAGTGCGAAGCTCGAACTGCTCGCGGCTGTCCTTGTACATGTGTACAGCTCTGAGTATGGTTATTACCTGCTTGCCGGTGGGCAGCGGAACAGGTCCTGCAACTCTGGAGCCTGTGCGCTTTGCGGTCTCCACTATCTTAGCGGCAGCCGCGTCCACGATAGCGTGGTCGTAACCCTTGATCTTGATCCTCACTTTTTCTTTTACTGCCATTTTTTCTCTCCCTTTCAAAATAAATTTCGGGGACTTTGATACCGTGACCGCGTTTATATCAAATACACTATGCCGGGTGTTTCACTCTTACGCGTATAAAACAGGATTTTTCCCGTAGGGGGTATCGGCAGCCTGCCGACCCTTCCCTTATAAAAAGGGAACAAATCCTTTAGTCACGGCTTTCGCCCGATAGTCGGACATACTCCGCTCAAATTCCCGGCAATGCCGCAACCTTGAGCATCTTCGCATATCTCAAGCAGTATGCGCCGCGTCCTTTTCGGACGGCGCGCAATTAATATTATACATAAAGAAAAGCCCGATTACAAGCCCTTTGGCAAAATTTCTCCAAAAAATTGGTGTAGAAATTTTACCTGTTTTTCAGCTTGTAATTGGGCAATTTGCACAATATGGTAAATCAAATCGCATATTTTGTGGTTTTTGCAGCGTTCAACTACAAATTAGAGGTGATCTCCATATTATATATAGTATTAACGTCAGTTGTTCGGCTTTTGTCTTACCTTTATATGGACCTCGCGCAGCTGCTGTTCGGTGACCTCGGTGGGAGCGCCAAGCAAAAGATCCTGCGCATTGGAGTTCATCGGGAAAGCAATTACCTCTCTTATGCTCTCCTCCTCGGCGAACAGCATAAGCATTCTGTCCACGCCGGGCGCCATTCCCGCGTGGGGCGGAGCGCCGTACTTGAACGCGCTGTACAGTGCGCCGAATTTTTCGGCAACGTCCGCTTCGGTATAGCCCGCTATCTCGAACGCCTTTACCATTATTTCGGGACGGTGGTTTCTTACCGCGCCGCTGGACAATTCAACACCATTGCAGACGATATCGTACTGGTAAGCGAGTATCTCCAGCGGGTCTTTCTCGTTCAGCGCCTCCAGTCCGCCCTGCGGCATGGAAAACGGATTATGAGTGAAGATTATCTTGCCGGTCTCCTCGTCCTCCTCGTACATCGGGAAGTCCACTATAAAGCAAAGCTCAAAGCTGTCATCCTTTATAAGCTCCATACGGTTTGCGACCTCTGTGCGTATCTGCCCCGCCAGCTTCGGCGCGAGCTTCGGCGTATCGGCTATGAAGTACAGCACGTCGCCGACCTCAAGCGCGCAGCGCGTTTTCAATTCCGCACGCTGATCGTCGTTTAAGAATTTATCTATCGGGCCGAGGTAGTTGAAATTCTCGTCCACCTTGACGTAGCCGAGACCTTTCATGCCTATCTCGCGGGCGAAGGACTCCATCTTCTCAAAAAAGCCTTTGGACTTGCCCGCCATCTGCGGCACTCTTATACCTCTTACGCACTTATTGCAAAACGGCTTGAAATCGCTGTCGATAAACAAATCGGACAGCTCGGTTATTATAAGCGGGTTGCGCAGATCGGGCTTATCCGTGCCGTATTTCAGCATAGCCTCGGCATAAGGGATACGCCTAAACGGCGCGGGTGATACCTTTTTCTTTCCGAATTTTACGAAAGTATCATACAGCACCTCTTCGGCAGCCGCGAATACGTCCTCCTGAGTGGCGAACGCCATTTCAAAATCCAGCTGGTAAAACTCGCCCGGCGAGCGGTCGGCTCTCGCGTCCTCGTCGCGGAAGCACGGCGCTATCTGGAAATACTTGTCAAAGCCGGATACCATCAGCAGCTGCTTGAATATCTGCGGAGCCTGAGGCAAAGCGTAAAATTTCCCGTGGTGCTTGCGGCTGGGGATAAGATAGTCCCGCGCGCCCTCCGGCGAGCTGGTGGACAGTATCGGGGTCTGTATCTCCAAAAAGCCCATGTCCGTCATCTTCCGCCTTAAAAAGGAGATGACCTCGCTGCGCAGTATAATGTTGTTGTGCATCTTTTTATTGCGCAGGTCAAGATAACGGTATTTCAGTCTTATATCCTCTTTTGTCTCGGTAGAAGTCGCTACCTCGAACGGCAGCTGCTCCGCCTCCACCTTGCCGAGTATTTCAAGGCTTTCCGCGGATATTTCTATAGTTCCGGTGCTTATCTTATCGTTATAAGTGCCCTCGGCGCGCTTTATCACCGTGCCGCCTATAGTTATCGCGCACTCTCTGTTTACGCCCTCCAGCAGCCCCTCGTTTTTCTGAAAGGTTATCTGTACATAGCCGTAATGGTCGCGCAGGTCGATAAACTTAATGCCTCCGTGGTCGCGGATATTCTCTACCCAGCCGGCTACCCTGACGCTTTTTCCTATATCGTCCTCGCTGAGCATCTCGCTGGTATGCGTGCGGTATATGTTTTCCAAAAACATTTGCTTACTGCCCTTTCTTTATATATTATTCAGCTTTTTCTCCAAAACCTGCTTTATCGCGGCGGGAGAAGCCGAACCCTTAAGCGCTCTGTTGCACTGTCCCATAAGAAAGCCGAACACCTTGGTCTCGCCGCTGCGGTACTGCTCCACCGCTTTGGGATTTGCGGCAAGTATCTCGTCTACCGTCTTTTCGGTAAGCTCGCTGTCCTCTTTTATCCAAAGCTGCTCCCTCTCTGCGATAGCCTCGGGGGACTCACCCGCGGTTATCATTTCTCTTAATATGGTCTTGCGGTTGTCCTTTGAAATTTTTCCTGTTTCGGCAAGCTCAACCAGCCTTGCAAAATCCTCCGGTGAGAACGGGATATTATCCGCGTCCACCTCTCCTAAGTTTATTCTGCGCATAAGCTCGACGGTTATGAACGTCGCTATAGGCTTGGGATTATTATACGCCTTTACCGCCGCCTCAAAAAAGTCGCTTACGGATTTTGTGTTTATCAATACCGATGCGTCCGCGTCGGAAATACCGTATTCGCCCGTGTAACGCTCATACCGCTGCTGCGGCATTTCGGGTATATCCGCTTTTATCGCGGCAAGCTCCTCTTCGGTGAAGATTATCGGCGGTATATCCGGATCGGGGAAATAGCGGTAATCGTGCGCGTCCTCTTTGGAACGCAGCGAGCTTGTTTCTCCGGTGGCGTCGTTGAAATGCAGAGTTTCCTGTATCACCCGCTCGCCGTTTTCTATAAGCTCGGTCTGGCGGTATATCTCATATTCCACCGCGCGCTGTATCGCACGCAGGGAGTTAAGGTTCTTGACCTCCGTACGCGTTCCGAGAGTATCCGAGCCCTCCGGCGCGAGCGAGATATTAACGTCGCAGCGCATACTACCCTGTTCCAGTCTGCCGTCACATACTCCCGCATATTGCAGCATCAGCCGTATCTTCTCGAAAAACGCGGTGACGTCCGCCGCAGAGTGGAAATCCGGTTCGGTCACTATCTCGATCAGCGGTATTCCGCAGCGGTTGTAATCGGCAAGGCTTATGCGGTTTTCATGTACCAGCTTGCCCGCGTCCTCTTCAAGATGTATGCGGTTTATGCGCATACGCTTAGTTTCCCCGTCGGTATTTATATCCACATATCCGCCTAAACATACAGGCCTTGGCATTTGGGATATCTGATAAGCCTTAGGCAGATCGGGGTAGAAATAATTCTTTCTGTCCCATTTGGTAAAGCGGGATATATCGCAGTTCATGATATATCCGGCCTTGATGATATATTCCACCGCTTTGGAATTTAATACCGGCAATGTTCCGGGCAATCCGGAGCATACCGGACAGCAGCGGCTGTTCGGCTCTCCGCCGAATTTTGCCGAGCAGGTGCAGAACACTTTTGACTCGGTCATAAGCTCGGCGTGTATTTCCAGTCCTATGGTAGGATAAAGTTTCATTTGCCGTCCTTTCTTTCGTTCAGGCTCTGTATTTGTTGGGTACTGCCGCAAAATTTCTCTGATATGCGTCGGCAGTCTGTATCAATGTCGCCTCGTCAAACCTTTTGCCCACCAGCGACATTCCTATCGGCATGCCGTCCGAATTATATCCGCAGGGCAATGATATCGCGGGCAGCGACGCGATGTTCACCGTGACGGTGCAGATATCCGCAAGGTACATTTTTACCGGATCGGTCTCCTGCTCGCCTATCCTGTACGCCACCGTCGGCGCGGTCGGGGTGAGTATCACGTCCGCCTTTTCGTATATTTCATTGTACTCCTTGATTATCTGCTGCTTTAACGCGAGCGCCTTGCGGTAATATGCGTCGTAATATCCGCTGGACAGCGCGTAATTGCCAAGCAGTATCCGGCGTTTTACCTCCGCGCCGAAACCCCTGCTGCGGCTGTCGCGTATCATCTCGTCAAAGCTCCTGCCCTCGCCGCGCAGACCGTATTTGATACCGTCAAAGCGGGAAAGGTTGGAGGCAGCCTCCGCGCCGGAAATAAGATAGTACGCCGCTACCGCATATTTAAGGCTGCTCATGTGGCAGTCCACCAGCGTCGCGCCGAGCTTTTCGTACTCCTTAGCCGCGTCGGTCACCGCCTGCTTTACCTCGTCGTCGGTGCTTTCACCGAAAAATTCCTGCGGCAGGGCTATTCTCATTCCCTCTATGCTCTGACCTATCCTCGCATTAAAATCCCCGACGGGAACTCTCGCGCTGGTAGCGTCATGTTCGTCCGCGCCCGCCACCGCGTTAAGCAGTATGCCGCAGTCCTCCGCGCTGTTTGCGATAGGACCTATCTGGTCGAGCGAGCTTGCAAACGCGATAAGCCCGTATCTCGACACTCTGCCGTAGGTCGGCTTTAAGCCGGTCACGCCGCAAAACGACGACGGCTGTCTTATCGACCCGCCGGTGTCCGAGCCCAGCGCCGCCGGTGCAGTTCCCGCGCTGACTATAGCCGCGCTGCCGCCGCTTGAGCCGCCGGGCACTCTGTTGGTATCATACGGATTTTTCGTCTTGGAAAACGCCGCCGTCTGGGTAGAGCCGCCCATTGCAAACTCGTCCATGCTTGATTTTCCCAAAAGAACGTAACCCTGTTCGTTCAGCTTTTCTATTACCGTCGCATTGTACGGCGGAACGAAGTTTTCCAGCATTTTTGACGCGCAGGTGGTCCTTATCCCGTCGGTGCAGATGTTATCCTTTATCGCAAGCGGGATACCGGTCAGCGGCTTAGAATCGCCGCCGTCTATAAGCTCCTGCGCCCGCTTTGCGCTTTCTAACGCCTGCTCCTCGGTGACGGTTATATATCCCTCTATTTCGGGATCGACTGTTTTTATTTTGCTTAAATATTCTTTTGCAAGCTCAACAGCGCTTATCTCTTTTTCGTCCAGCGCTTTTCTCAGCCCGCTTAAAGAAACCTTGTTTATATCCATTTCCCGTCCTTTCCTCACTCTACCATTTTAGGCACTACATAGCAGTTGTCCTGCGGTTCGGTGTTGGACAGCAATTTTTCCGTCGGGTAAGAGGGCTTTGCCTCGTCCTTTCTTACCTCGCTGTATTTTATGCTGTTGTTGTCCTTTGTATCGTCATAGGTAAGGTCTATCTCCTTTACGGTGTCCATAAGCTCGATTATCGCGCTCATTTCCTCCATGACCTTTTGCTTTTCTTCATCGTTGAAATTGAGCTTGCTCAATTCACACAGATGGTCTATGGTCTGTATATCCATTTATCTTCCTTTCTCCGTTCAAAAGACATAAATATATATTAGTATAACACATTTTTCCTATTCAGTCAAGATTATATGGAATATCACTCGGAATTTGTAAATCTAAATAGCAAATTTACATGTCAATATACAAAAAAATCACCCCCTCGCGGGGGTGATCCTATGGTGTGAGTGAGTTTTATCCATCTTTCGCTGTTTCAAGTCGCACCCCCTCGCGGGGGTGATCCTTGGAAAGAGGTATTTTTTCAAACTGCTCATGTGTTTCAAGTCGCACCCCCTCGCGGGGGTGATCCTATATATGGTCTGCCAGTGTCAAAATCAATATAGTTTCAAGTCGCACCCCCTCGCGGGGGTGATCGGGCAAGGAGATAGTGGACTACAAGAATTTAGACGTTTCAAGTCGCACCCCCTCGCGGGGGTGATCTGTGTGATGCCTTTCTAGCTTTGCGTTTTCCTTTGTTTCAAGTCGCACCCCCTCGCGGGGGTGATCCAGGTGGTGATTGTTTTGAGTATAGGTAGCAGAATTGTTTCAAGTCGCACCCCCTCGCGGGGGTGATCGTGTTGTATCGGCAGGTCGGGCAGAGGTCGAGCGTGTTTCAAGTCGCACCCCCTCGCGGGGGTGATCTGCAAAATTGCACAATTTATAATCGGTTTTATTATACAAAACAGACAAAATATCGTGCAAAATCGCAGAACAAATTTATTTTATCGTTATTAATAACGGTAAAATACGGTTATTTTTGGTGCGAACCTATAGGCTCCTTACCATCAATAAAAGCTTGATCAATCTTTACTTTTATATAAATCACAATCATCAGGTATTGGCTGATTCCAGACGATTTCTTCATAGGGATTTGTAAGGAATCCAATTTCAACACCTTTGGGGACTTTGTCGGTTTCAACAGTAAAAGTGTAATCTGTATAATTTCTGGCAAATTCAATGTTATCCTTGCGGGAGACATGTACAAGTTCAAATAATTTGTGAGCCGGGGCACAGCCAAGCTTACACTGACGTTTACGCTGCTTTTCATCTGTGTCTGTTCCGACGTGCTTGAAAATAATCAAAGGAGTTAAAACAGACATTTCACCCTTGCTTGAGGAACGATCATGTTCGTACATATTAAGTATCGCCTCAAAAAGTATTTTCAAGTCCTTGTCGTCAAAGCCCGTTTCCATAGCAAAATTTGCACTTATAAAGCCTCTTGCCTCATAAAGTCCATAAGAGATAAACTGCTTTCTGCCAAATGTACGAAGTTTATCTGCCTCCATTTCTTTTTCACGTTTTTCATAATAATCATATCCTTTGTCTTCATCGCTATCAGCCATGCAAACCCTGGTAACAGAAATATCAAGGGGCAAAATAGGATCAACCGACTTAGCAAAGGCTATCTGCACCGGTCCGCGTACTTGTCCTGCATTAGGCCCCGTTGAAAGCACTCCGCCGAAAGTTCTCACATCGTAATACATTTCACAAGCTTTTCTGCGCGACTTGTAAAGGCTCTCCTTATCCTTTGCACCCATATCAACGCCCGCAAGCGACTTTGCCTTTGCAATGAACTTGTTGATATTCGTGGCGTTCTGCATGATTATAGCCATTCCGTTGTCTTCGGGATAAGCCTCCTGCACATAATTTCTGATGCGGCGCTTTATAGCGGCATCTGTTATGTATCCTCGCATATCCTGCGGATCTACACGAGGTAAATTTCCCATATCGGGGTCACCGTTGGGATTGCCGTTTACACACTGAATATAGAACATGAATTCATATCTGTTTTCAATAGCCATTTTTTAATCCTCCTCATTTTCTTTTTGCTTTTTCTTTTTGTTGTTAGGACTATATATTTCTGCATTCTGAGCGTAATAGCCCAGTGCAAATTCCGACTGCTGCTCAAGTGTAAAGATTTTAGGCAATATATAATAGCCTGTCTCTGATTTTGATATCTTCGAACCGATCTCATTCAGCATATTACGGTAATAAATTACGTCTCTGATTGGATTGAACTTGTTTTTGTTTTCATTCTCACCTTCTGTCTCGTTTTTGTTCTCAGCTTCTGCCTCGTTTTCGTTCTCGCTTTCTGTCTCATTTTCATTATTTCCTTTTCTGATTTTTGAAAGATGATTTTCTGACATCATTGCGAGTTTTCCAAACACCAACGCAGGCGATGTGCAGGCGGATGAGAAATAACGCTCAACAATACCTGTGCCGACATTTCCCATTGCCCTTCTTTGAATAGCGGCGAAAACAGCGAACATTCTGCCAAAATGATACGCCTGTGACGGACTGTTGGCATTTAACTTTTCCATTATCAAAAATTCCTCCTTTTTCTGGCTTCTATATTTTCTGTTAAGCCAAGCTTTTAGTATCTGACAGGATACCCTGTCTATATCATGATGATTGTTGCTATAAATTGATGAGCGAATATAATTATTTGCTTTTACAGCAACAATATCGGGCAACGGTGTATTGTGGAACGCCGAATGAATAATTTTGGGAGAAAGCCGCGCTAATTTTTCTCCCATTCTTTTCTGATAATCTTTCGCACTTTTATCTTCTATGTTCATAAGTATGTCATGTATCTTTTGAAGTGTTGGATAATTTGCACCGTCTAAACCGTATAATGATAAGTCATCAAACCACTGTTTCAAGTTGTTGAATAATTCCCCGTAAGTTCCTTCCTCATAGCTTCTTACCATTGTTCTGCCTTTTACACCGCTGAGTGATATCATATAGTATCTGTTTTTTGGCTCTGAGGGACATTCTCCCTTGTTTAGGCAGTCATATAATTTGCTAATACGCAGTTCGTCAGAAGCATCGTCTTCGTTGTCAAAGAAGTAAAAGTCTAAAAGGTCGTCTTCATCTTCAACACGGCTGCTGTACCAGTGAATATGTTTTGCACCCGCCAAGCAGTGGGGCTGGGTGTTTACATTCGCGCCAGATAACAACTGATTCAGTGCTGCGTTTATCTTGAATATTGCTTCTTCTGAAACGGCTGCGTTTGCATCCTGAGCTAAATTATATGACTGATACGCATCTTTATCATAGCAAATTATACGCTCTCCTTGTTTTCTTCCTCCAACATCTTTTAGTCCGTTAAATTCTGGCGCAGTTTTTATTGGTTTGATAAGGTCTCCTGTTATCAAGCAACGAACTTTTAAGTCCGGTTTTTCTTTAGATTTTGAGGAAACCTGTTTATTATTCTTTGTGCGATATTCGTTCCACCGCTTTTTACAATTCGGGCGAAAATCTTCCCACCACTTGTGTAATTCGGAATTTTCATTGGCGTATTCTTCATAAAATTTCTTTTCTAGCGGTTTACCGTCATATTCGATGCTTATTTTTATGTCCTTCGGAAGTTCTTCTATAATATTTATAATATTGTCACGTTGCTTTTCCAGATAATCCGCTACTTTACTAAATTCGGGAATAAACTTTCCTATCTCCCGCATTGTCCACATATAAAACTCATGTTTGTTTTTGCGCCTATCCTCAAGGTTCAGTATTATATCCGGAGATGCAACTATAATATCGGATATTAACGTGCCTTGACTTACACTTCCGATATCGGGGCATGCCACTATGTTAGGCTTGGTTAATGTATGATGACTGACGTTGCCATTCGTGTCAAAAGTTATATAATAGCTCACATCTTTGTCAGTAAATCCCGTAAACGAATCAATATTATTAATCGCATAATCATAAAGTTCCTTAAGCATTGTTCACACCTTTCTCAGGATGCAAAACGCTTTCATCATGAAAATCGGGAACATTAATAATGCCGTTTTCCATCTTTGCGTTGAAAAGCGTTATATATGGCAGTTCTTTTTCTTTTACAACCCCCGGCAAATCCAAGTCAAAAACATCATACAGCATAAGGCCGAGATCCATGCTTTCGTTTATCGGTTCAAGCTTGCTTGGGTTGTCAAAATAGCACACAAATTCACGCAGTCCGAGCGACGGCTGACAAAAACATTTTCCGTGGTCAATTCGCCTTTGAGCTTGATTATAAAGTGAATCAATCCTTTCAGTGTAATCTTTCCGCTTTATGATTTCGGCGGTAATGCGATAGCGGACATCTTTTAGCACCACACTTTGCCGTTGAGTGCGATGTTTTTCGGTTTCTTCTACTAAAATCGGGGCGGACAAAGTCGTGGAAGCTTTGATTTTGGAATTGATCACCTCATTGCGTTTGAAGCTGATAAACTGTATAGGCTTTAACACTTCGATTTTTTTGACTTGCCAATAAAAATGGCTGGGTTTTGAATAGATTGACGCCAATATACCCCGTGCAGCAGAAGGCGTTATCACCGGATATGTAAAGCGTTCTACCTTGTTTTCCGGACGGGAAAAACATGCAAAATCCCCCCATACCTCTACCGTAATGCTCTTCAAATTGCCACCTCCTATAAATTTTCAATGTCTTCTAAGACCAGTCCCTCGTCTTCTAAGACCAGCCCCTCGTCGTCTTTATAATATTTACCATCATTATCTAAAAGAAGATACCATTTGCCGGCTTTTACCTTACCGCTGCTCGTGTTAAATTCAGGATGTTCACATATATCGGATAATTTGCCTGCGTTAGAGTTTACTACCATCAACTGAGCGGCCTTTTTAATCCACGATTTATTAATTCCCTTCTTAATAGCCTCATCATACAATTCGTTAAATAATTCGCGGCTTCCTTTATATGGCACCAGAACATTATACCCTGCTTTTTCTATTATTTTATATTGTTTAGCTGTTTCCTCAAAATCCTTAAGTTTAATAGGGTCTATGAGTTTCTTTTTATCCTTAGAGTATAATGCAAAAAGTTGGCAATAATACTCTTCTATGTGTTTTAGATTATATATATTGATCTCGTGGTTTGATAAAATCAGTCTAACGCATTCAGCGGCGTTGTGATAGAAAGCTGACGGATACAATTTATTTCTATCTTCTTTGGGAACGAACACAATCATTTTGCCCTCAGATTTTCCGTTTCTGTTACAGCGTCCCGCACATTGAATTATCGAATCAAGCGGAGCCAATGCTCTGTACATTACGTCAAAATCCAAATCAACCCCCGCTTCGATACAGGTAGTAGATACCAATCTGCACGGTTTGTTTTTCTGGTCTTTTTTTATCTGCTCTATGACTTTTTCACGATGAGCTGCGCACATGTCGGTTGAAAGATAATAGCAGTCAACGCCCTGCTCTTTAAGCAAAGCAAATAGCTTATGAGAATGGTCTTTTCTGTTAACAACGCAACAAACGTTTTTCTGTTTTGCCATTTCTTCAGCTATTGTCTTAAAATCCTTTTGCTCATTTATTTCCCACGATATTTTTACACGCTTCGTATTTTCATAGAGCGATTGCGGGTTAGAAATGATTTCCGTCGGATGAAAAATAATATCCTTTCTCAAATCAAAAGCAGGCTGTGTCGCTGTAGACAGAACGACTGTACAGCGAAACATTTTACAAAGTGAATTCAGCGTCTCAATACTTGCGTCCAAAAGGTTTACAGGAAGGCTCTGAGCTTCATCAAATACTATGACACTGTTTGCGATGCTGTGTAAAAATCTCAGCTCTGACGGCCTATTTTTGAAGAGCGATTCAAAAAATTTTACGGATGTAGTCACTATAACGGGTGAAGACCATCTATCAGCGTAAAGCTTTGTTTGCTCATCATAAGAGCTCATACTGTGAGATTCAAGAACGTTTTCGCATATATCACGGTATATTTTTGCATTTTGTTCTATTATAGAAAGATATGGCAATACAAAAATAATTCGCTCTTTTCCTTTATTTGCGCAGTGTTTTGCAGCAAATCCAAGCAGCGCAAGTGTTTTTCCTGTTCCTGCCGGTGCAGTAAGCGTAAATAATCCGCTGTCCTTTTCAGCAGCCTTCATACAGTCGTTGTAAACAACGTCACGTATTTTATTTAATTCCGGATTAGCATCGGAGTTCTTTTTTATATTTTCTCGATATTCGTCCAATTTCTCCAGAATCTTAATCGGCTCTAATTTTTCATCGGTTGACCTTTCAACATATTTCTCATCGGCGTGAGTGGCAGCGCTTGAGTAATCTGCATCGACAAGGCACGACAATAACATTCTTACGTGCAGCATATAAGGCAGGTTTTTATATCCTTCGGGCTTATATTCTTCTGTCATTTTTATTTGCGAAAGTTTATTGCTGCCATTGTCTAAACTGTCTTTCAGATTCAAAAGATAGTCACATGCAACTTTATATTCTTCCTCCGTCGATACTGCAAATCTTCGGCCAAATTTGTCCTTTGAGTTGTTTATTGTTGTCCAATCTTTATTTAGCCAATCTTTATCAAGAATGTCGATATATTCATGATGAGCGGAAATGGCCAAAGCAAGCATACCAAGCATATAACATATTTCTTTTGTGGGATCCTCAAAAAACACGTTTCTTTTGTGCAACAGAAAATACGCACCGCAGTACTCGTGATTTAATCTGTCTTTGTCTCCATTAAGATGGTCTTGAAATTTTTGCGATGCTTTTCCCAGATCGTGGACAAGGCCAAGAATCCAACCGAAGTATCCTTCTCCAAAAGAATCCGCAAATTGACGTGCCAACTTGGCAGTGCTTTCAAGATGTTTAGATAAAAGCTCTTTTTTCCCGGCGCTGTTTTCTGAGCGTGAGAAGTATTCCATATAGGCTCCTTAACATTGGGTATATGATTAAATTTATTTTATTATAGCATCATGCCGGAATAAAGTCAATAAAACAAACCATATATTTTTAATTAAACTTAGTTTGAGAATTTACATTTTCCGAAAAAATAACGCCTGCTCAAAAAACAGGCGTTGCGTATATCATTTATTTGGATTTTGCGTAATCTATCGCGCGGCTTTCGCGGATAAGGTGTACCTTTATCTGGCCGGGATATTCCATCTCGTTTTCGATGCGCTGAGCGATGTCCCTTGCAAGCACGATCATATTTTCGTCGTTGACCTGCTCCGGCTTTATCATTATCCTTACCTCGCGGCCTGCCTGGATAGCGAAGGATTTTTCAACTCCGTTGTAGGAGCTGCATATCTCCTCCAGCTTTTGCAGACGCTTGATATAATTCTCGTAATTGTCGCTTCTTGCGGCGGGTCTTGCGGCACTTATCGCGTCGGCGGCCTGTACCAGTGCGGCGATGACCGAATGTATCTCAACGTCGCCGTGGTGAGCCTCTATCGCGTGGATGACCTCCGCGCTTTCCTTATACTTGCGGCAAACGTCTACGCCTATCTGTACATGAGAGCCCTCTATCTCGTGATTTAGCGCCTTGCCGATATCATGCAACAGTCCCGCGCGTCTTGCGAGAGTAGCGTCCACGCCCAGCTCGCTCGCCATTATTCCGGCAAGATGAGCTACCTCGATAGAGTGATTAAGCACGTTCTGACGGTAAGAGGTACGATAGTACAATCTGCCTATCAGCTTGATAAGCTCGTGATGCAGACCGTTTACGTTGGTCTCCATCGCGGCGCGTTCGCCCTCCTGCTTTATCTTCTGCTCTATCTCGCGGCGCGCCTTCTCGACCGTTTCTTCAATGCGGGTCGGGTGGATACGTCCGTCCTGTATCAGTCTTTCAAGGGATATTCTCGCTATCTCACGCCTTACATGGTCGTGACAGGACAGCGTGATAGCCTCCGGCGTGTCGTCTATTATCAGGTCTACGCCGGTGAGCTGCTCGAGCGTGCGGATATTCCTGCCCTCGCGCCCGATTATTCTGCCTTTCATTTCATCGTTGGGCAGAGGAACTACAGATACCGCCACTTCTGACACGGTATCCGCCGCAAGACGGGAAATAGCCAGCGATATATGCTTTCTCGCCTTTTCGTCGCATTCGTCTTTCAGCTTTTGCTCGTAGGCGGATATCATTACCGCCTTTTCATGCGTCAGCTCGCTGTCAAGCATTTTCAGCAGGTGATCTTTCGCCTGCTCCATAGTAAACCCGGAGATCTTTTCCAGTATCTCCATCTGGCTTTTCTTGATCTGTTCAGCCTCGGCAAGCTGTTCATCAGCTTTCTTGTTTTTGCTTTGGAGCTGATCCTCCAAACGCTCGATCTTGTCGTTTTTCTTGTCTAGATTTTCTTCCTTTTGCTGTAATCTTCTTTCCGAGCGGGTAAGCTCGGCTCTGCGCTCTTTAAGCTCGCGCTCGGTCTCGTTTTTCAGTCTTTGTATATCGCGTTCCGAGCTTTCCTTGAGCTTGAAAATTTCGTCCTTTGCTTCCACAAGTGCGGTCTTTTTTGTTGCCTGCGCTTTTTCGTTTGCTTCGGATACTATCCTCTGAGCTTCTTTTTCTGCGGATTCTATCTGCGCTTCCGCGCTCTTTTTTCTATGCTCGATCCCGACTTTGAACATAATAAAGCCGAACAATAAAGCTCCAACAACAAATCCCGCCGCACAAAGTGTAGCCGTAAGCCACACTTCTACCATGATCAAAGCTTCCTCCTTTTTGAAATTTAGCTATACCATCGGCACAGCGGATTTTACATTTCATAACATTAAATTGTATTTATGTAAAATTAGCAGCGTTTCCGACCCTGACAGATAGCGGGTCGTCATCTGCTTTTGTGAGATTGTATAATCTTACACTTTTTAATTTTACGGCATTTTTACCAAATTGTCAAGAGGTTTTTTTAAAAATTCGCCGAATATTCCGTAATTTTTTATAGAAAGTATTGACATACCGCCGCCCGCTGTGATATAATTATCAAACTGTGAAAGCAAATTTAAAGCTCATAATTTGCCGGAATGATGGAATTGGCAGACGTGCCGGACTCAAAATCCGGTGGTAGCGATACCGTGCGGGTTCGACCCCCGCTTCCGGCACCAAAAAACCGACTTCGTGCGAAGTCGGTTTTTCCTTTTGTTATGCGGAATATCGGCGGGAGGGGGGTTAGGGAGAGGGCGTTTTGCTTCTATGCGCTTTTCTGAATTTTCCGTGATTATTGCGCAGTTCTAATCAAGTTCTAATCAAGTTCTAATAGTAATTTTTGGAAGTTGAGTTTGTTCCGACAAAAAAGCTGCGGTGGTCAATACCGCAGCTTTGAGATTTTTACTTGTTTGCAGAGTTAAATTGTCGGAGCAGTTATTTATACTTTTCCGATTGTCGAAAAGATGACATCACCTCTATCGACGATAAATATTCTATCAGACTTTGTTTAGTGCAATATCTTTTTCCGACCACCTCCACCACAAGAAGTTTAGGTCCTAAGAGCATTTGATTTATATGTTTGCGCGAATAGCCGATCAGTTCTAATATATCGTCGGTATTAAGAGCGTCGGGGAGAGCTTTCCATCTGTTAGTGAGAAACCGCTTTAATTTTATACTATTATCTTTTGTCGGCTTTACTAAAAAACGATCCTCACATTGGCTGCAGCTGCTGAATTTTCCTTTTAGCGGGGCGAGATAGCTTGGATCTTCTTCCAGCTTAAGTTTAAATTGCTCCGCGTCCCTGCGTACCACGCGGTATCTGTATGCTTTCTTTCCTGTATCCACCGCCGGTATATACCCGTTTTCAATCAAATATTTCATTTTCCTTTTTGAAATATGCAGGTATTTGTACAACTCCTCGCCGCTGAGATAATCCTTTTCCGCCATTTTCATTGCCTCTTTTTGTCGTTAAATATCTGTGATATGACCTTTGCGCTTGCTATCTTGCTTGATTTATCAAGATGTCCGTATATGTTCGCCGTCGTTGATATTGTGGAGTGTCCGAGGAAATTCGACACATCGATCAGCGGTACATTTCTTGACAGCAGCATACTTGCAAAGGTATGTCTGAGATCGTGAAAACGTATATGCTTCAGCCCAACCTTTTGCAATATCTGAGGAAAATGCGCCGTAACATATCCCGGTCGCAGCAGATTGCCTAAAGGATCGACGCACACATAATCTTCAAATTCCTTGTTGTAGCTGCCTTTGAACATTTCTTTATATAGCCCCTGCATCTCCTTTATGTTGTTCAGCATTTGAATGACAGGTGCGGTCAGCGGTATGGTTCTTCGGCTCGATACGTTTTTCATCTGCTCTATTGGTATTGCTATCGTTTTATTGTTCTCGATTTTTTCAACGACCTTTGTGTCTATCAGAACCGTATTCTGCGCAAAGTCTATCCTTGACCAGCGTACGCCCAATGCCTCGCTTCGCCGTAATCCGAGTCCGCCGGCTAAAACTATTACCGGATAAATATTATCATTCGCCGCCTCATTCATCAGTTTACGCCATTCTTCCTCGCTGAAACACGCCGCGTTATATTTTATGATCTTCGGGCGGTCTACTCTGTCAAAGGGGTTCGCGTCAATTATTTCATGCTTGTAGGCATATTGAAACGCCTTTCGGAGCAGAGCGTGATACTTGCATACCGTATTGCTCATATTACCTATGTCATAAAGGGTTTCGTAAAACGCCTCAATGTTTCGCGAGGTAATATTGCCAACGGTTATGTTCTTATGTTCGGAAAAATATCGCTTTATCTGTCCTTGTATCATCCTGTTGTATCCGAGATATGTGTTTATCTGATAATTGAGCTTGCATTTTTCAAGCCAGCCGTCCATAAAGTCATATATCGGGATATCCGCTTCTTTATTCAAGACAGTCGGCGTAAGGCTGTCCGGCTCGCTTATCTGAACATCGGTATGCTGTCGTTCGTAGCTGTCAACCACCTCTTTGAAGGATTTTGCCACCTTTGATTTCGGCGCGCCCTCCGGCAGATCAAGAGATCTCCATACATACTTTCTCTTGCCGTCCTTACAATGTACTATCACTGCGTACAGTCTTCCTTTTTTGGTTTGCACCGATGCGGTCATGTGCTGCGCAGCTGTAACCATTTTCTTCTCTCCTTTCGTTTTATTAGGTTTTGTTCAACACCAACATACCACAATTCAGTTCTAATATCCAGCAATTTATGTGAAAAAAACTTCGTCAATACTACCGAAATCGGGTTCGATTTTTTTACTGTGAACCGCTTTCACAAATATACTCGATCAGCCTTATCTTCGATATCCTATGCACTTTGCCGACTTTGATCGCTTTTATTTTACCGGTATGTATCAGCTTATATAGTGATTTTATGCTGATATTAAGTATCTGAGCTGTCTGCTTGACCGATAAGGCGTCCGGATAATCAGTCAGGATAACGGCGTAATAATCAACTGTCTGCATTTTTATGTTCCTTTCGCGTTAATATGCGGACTTCTGCGCTGTGCCTTTTCTGCCTGACATAAGGACGAATAGATCATATATTTTGATAGAGACATACCCGCATTTCGCGCTCTGACTTTAATAGCTGCTTTTTCAGAATCGGATATCCGGATAGTTACAGCATTAGATTTAACCATTTCTTTTCCCTCTGCATTATATTTAAGTAAAACACGGGGCGTCGTAAAACACCCCGTATTTTACATGGCAATAAGACAATTGCTCTGATTTATTCGTTCTCGTTGTCTTTTTCTTTCTTTTTCTTTATCAGCATTATTGCTGCCGCTATGATGCCTCCGACCGCAACGCCGCATAACCCTATCTTAAATCCGAGATCCGAACTTACTCCCGTCGGAGGATTTTCGGCGACAGGCGGCACTTTAACAGTTACAGTCTGTTCTTTGTCGTTGATGTCGGTGTGTACTGCTATTTCGACATCATTGCTGTACAAGCTCTCAAACACCACGACATTCGTTGATTTAGTGACACCTGAAGCGTCAAAGGTGAACGATACAGTCACTTCACCGTCAGATTTTTTAGCGGTGAATGTAGCTTCCGAAGTTATCTCATTACCGTCGACCACGAACGGTTTGCCGGTGGTCTTATCCATGAGAATGCCTTTTATCGTGTATTCTTTGCCCGCTATGAGATCATGATAAGAAACGACGTCCTCTATTGTTACTTTGCCGACCGCAAAGGTTTCCTTTTCACCTTTAGCGGTAGCGGTAGTGCCAATGTTAGGCTTGTGCAGTTTTACAGTCTGATCCTTGTCCTCGATATCCGCATGTACGGCTATTTCGATATCATTGCTGTACAAACTTTCAAACACCACGACATTCGTTGATTTGGTGACACCTGAAGCGTCAAAGGTGAACGGTACAGTCACTTCACCGTCAGATTTTTTAGCGGTGAATGTAGCTTCCGAAGTTATCTCATTACCGTCGACCACGAACGGTTTGCCGGTGGTCTTATCCATGAGAATGCCTTTTATCGTGTATTCTTTGCCCGCTATGAGATCATGATAAGAAACGACGTCCTCTATTGTTACTTTGCCGACCGCAAAGGTTTCCTTTTCGCCTTTAGCGGTAGCGGTAGTGCCGATGTTAGGCTTGTGCAGTTTTACAGTCTGATCCTTGTCCTCGATATCCGCATGAACGGCTATTTCGACATCATTGCTGTACAAACTCTCAAACGCCACGACATCCGTTGATTTGGTGACACCTGAAGCGTCAAAGGTGAACGGTACAGTCACTTCACCGTCCGCAATTTCAGCTACGAACGTAGCTTCCGAAGTTATCTCATTACCGTCGACCACGAACGGTTCGCCGGTGGTCTTATCCATGAGAATGCCTTTTATCGTGTATTCTTTGCCCGCTATGAGATCATGATAAGAAACGACGTCCTCTATTGTTACTTTGCCGACCGCAAAGGTTTCCTTTTCGCCTTTAGCGGTAGCGGTAGTGCCGATGTTAGGCTTGTGCAGTTTTACAGTCTGATCCTTGTCCTCGATATCCGCATGAACGGCTATTTCGACATCATTGCTGTACAAACTCTCAAACGCCACGACATCCGTTGATTTGGTGACACCTGAAGCGTCAAAGGTGAACGGTACAGTCACTTCACCGTCCGCAATTTCAGCTACGAACGTAGCTTCCGAAGTTATCTCATTACCGTCGACCACGAACGGTTCGCCGGTGGTCTTATCCATGAGAATGCCTTTTATCGTGTATTCTTTGCCCGCTATGAGATCATGATAAGAAACGACGTCCTCTATTGTTACTTTGCCGACCGCAAAGGTTTCCTTTTCGCCTTTAGCGGTAGCGGTAGTGCCGATGTTAGGCTTGTGCAGTTTTACAGTCTGCTCCTTGTCCTCGATATCCGCATGTACGGCATATTCTTTATCTCTGAACAGCAGGCTTTCAAATACCACCAGTTCTGTGCTTTCGGTTATGCCGTCTGCATTGAAAATAAATGTTACCTTGATTTCGCCGTCGGGTGTTTCGGGTATAAAGGTCACATCCGCAGTAATCTCCGTCCCGTCAGCAACAAATGCCTCACCTGTGGACTTGTCCATTAATATTCCGTGAAGTCTGTACTCTCTTCCGGGTATAAGATCCTCATATCTTACAGTATCGGTTATTGATATATCGCCTACCGCTATGACTTCTTTTTCTCCGTCAGACTCGGCTGTTGTGCCTATTACCGGTGGAATTGGGGCGTTGGTAAATTTCCCTACAAACCCATCGACAGGAGTAGATGCTGTTTTGCTTTCAATTTGTATGTCCGCGCCGTTTTCTATCACTGAGAACGGGTAATACGCGGTATCCCGTATAAATCCTTCAGGAGCTTTGGTTTCCTGTACAAGATAATTGCCGTATCTCAAATCGTCAAGACGGTATATACCCGTGTTAGTTTCGGTCAGCGTCCCGACCTCGGTATCTATATCCATGTCATATTCGCCGTTGCCGTTGACATCATTCCATACCGTAAACTCAGCGCCGGACAGCATAATATCTGCGAAATCGGCGTCTGTTTTAAGGATCAACACATTGCCCTTTATCGGGATATTTTCGACATTTACTATTATCACCGTGTCATTGACTTTTGCACCTCTTACCGTTATCGGATAGCTGCTGTTGTTCGACAGATAGCCCTCTGCGGGTTCAAGCTCGCGGATTATCCAATCTCCGTAAGGAACATCGTTAAATACCAGCATGCCGAGAGCGTCCGTTCTTCCTGTACGCTTTGCATTCTCTACGGTAAAATCGGTTTTGTCCGGTGCAAAAATGCCGAATAACGCATCCTTTATCGGCTGATCGTTTTCTCCGTCCGTTTTATAAATTTTTACCGGTACTCGCCCTATATTGTTCTCAGCCTTTACCTCAAACTCCGCAACTTTGATATCCTGTCCGACATACTCAAACACAACAGGGTATTCGGTATCGGAGAGGACATAATGCCCGTTTGTAACTATCTCACGCAAATAGAATGTGCCGAAAGGAAGATCACTCGATATTCTGTCTTTTCCGTCGGAATTTAAGGTCACCGTTTCGATAAGTCCGTCGGCGGGTATAGTGCTGCCGTCTGCCGCCGTTAAATCTTCGCCCGCATACAGCCCGAATATTACCGATGATATTTCATCATTCATACCGACCCCGTATACGTCGTCTTGCTCCATTTTCTTTATAAGGGACACAGCAACTTTCTGTCTGTCATTGACAAACGATGTTGCGGTATCGGTAACGGTAACCGTTTGTCCTGCGTAAGTCAGTGTAACATCATGCGCAGTATCGTTAAGCACCATTCCGTATGGAGCTGTTATCTCCTTAACGGTATAGCTGCCGAGATACAGTTCCTTAGATGCTGCATTTCCGTTTTCATCAGTTGTTATTGTATCAACAACTTCACCCTTTGTCGCTCTTACAGTACCGTCTAAGGTGATTATGTCTTCTGCGGCGATAATCTGATATACAGCGTTTTCGAGCGGAGCAACCGCATAAACAGGCTGATATATACCGCCGTTTTCGGTTACGGACGAGAAGATCTCTCCCGATTTAGATACGTTAATAATACCTTTTTGCGGTGTGTTTTTGAATGTTACCTTCATTGTAACTTCTTCGCCGTCAGTAGAAGTGTCGGCTTTTACCTCAAACTTGACAGGCTCTAAATTAAGAACATATCCATAAGGTGCCGAAACTTCTTCTACCTGATAATTACCTGCGATAAGCTGCTCAGGCAGAGTGAGTTCGCCGAAAGCGTCTGTGTAGTAAGTGTCAATATCATACGGTGTGGGATAGTTTATATGCTGTACGACATACTCGTCGGTATCGAGGTTCTTGACCTTAAAACCTATGTCTGTTACAGGAATAGTCTTTCCTGTTTCACTGTCTACCTTTACTATCTTTAATCTTGCCGAGTAGGGAGTGTTTATAAGCGGAACGTGTCTGTTGGGTATATCCGACTGATTGTTTTCAGAGATCACTACTTCAAAATCAACCGAGAACTTCTTGCCGTCCGAGCCCTTTGTCTGATGTACGACATAAGTGCCGTAACGCAGCTGCTTTGTCTTTGCGTAGCCGTATTCAGTAGTTGTCAGTATATCACGCTCGTCATCTTCGCACTTGTTGTATGCGCCGAGATAAGTATCGCCGTCCTCGGCATTGGATTTAAGATATACATAGAACTCTGCCGACTCTTCGGGAATAAGCTCTTCGGGATCCGTTAGTTCTGCCGTATCGGTTTTGTATTTCAGTATATCAAACCAGCCGTAAATCGGTTTTTCGTTTACGCTCTGCGTAAGAGGATTTAACTCAGCGGTAAAGTTTGCGGGATCGGTGTTTAAGGTATATACTGTTGTATCAAGGAGATAGCCCTCTGACGGAGTGATTTCCTTGATTGTCCATACATCAGTACCGGCGGTTCTTTCATCACAAACGTAGTTTTTAGTGGTAAATTGACCGTTATCATCAGTTGTGTACCTGTCAACTTCTACGCCATTTTTGTATATGGCGTATACAGCACCTGCTAACTTAGCATCACCATGAGGCATGCCGTCCTCGCTGTCGTTGTCGCGCTTTGTCAAGGTAACACTAAACTTCTTTAAGTCGTTTTCAAACGTTACATTAGTTACCTCGTCCCAGTTGATCTCAATACCCTTTTGATCTTGGGGCTGAACATACTGTATCGGAGTATTTATCTCTGATATCGTGTAGTTATTGCCGATAGGGATATTATCAAAATGTACCTTACCGTCTGCGCCTACCGTTGCGGTTTCATCTATCTCAATACCCGATAGGGAAGTACCTTTCAGACGGAACTGCAAACCCTGTGCCCTATTATCCTCAGCTAACTTGGTAACTACTACATAGCCTTCTTCAAGAGGGTTATCTGCTTCTATTGTAACAACCTCGGCAGGATTAGTTATTTTATCCTTAACGGTGACGGTTGCTCCCTTCCAATTATCAAAGTACGGTTTCTGTGTAACTTCTTCAACTTTATATGTTCCGACAAAAACATCGTTGAAACGTGCTATACCATCATCGTTTGTTGTAGCTCTAACGTCTACATATATACCCGCGTCAGAAGTTCCGTAAAGACGGAATGTTAAGCCTGAATCAAGTTTAAGGTCTGTTGCTTCATCAGCATAACCGCCCTCATCAGTGATTTTCTTCTGTACAATGACATCGCCCCATTTAAGTGTATTACCTACACGTATCTCCTCTGTTGCGTTCCACTTTACAAGTACATTGTTTTCTGTTACTTCATCAACCCAGTATGTACCCGTTAAGGTTTCAGAAAGGGTATAATTTGTACCGATAGGCACATCGGTAAAGGTTGCAATACCCTCGCTGTTGGTGACAGCCGTTCTGGTAACTTTCTTTCCTGACGTAGATGTACCTGTCAGGGTAAAGGTTATTCCTTTTCTTAAACGCCCTTTATCTGCGCCTTCAGGCAGATTAGTTATATCCTTGTATACCTTTAAGTCACCAAACTTTTCAAGGTTATCGAAACTAAAGGTATATGCTGTGTTCTCTGAAGTACACTTCTTTGTCTGAGGATTGGACGGTTTTATATCATAACCATCGTGGTCAAGCTCAGTAACAGTATATGTATCAGGGTCGATACCCTTTATCTCTATAACGCCTTTTGAATTAGTGGAAAAGGTATGGTTGTATGTACCGGATGCGTTCTTTACTCTAAAACGAATACCGCTTATAATGCCATCCGATGCTTCCTTGTTTATCGTAAGGTTTATCTTGTTGTAGGTATTCTCAAAGGACGCTTCTTTCTCAGCATCTTTCGTAATTGTCAGAGTCTGCGTTTCATTTTTAGAAGTATAATTGTCCGCAGTAGATATCTCTGTTACGGTATAAGTACCCGTGGGGATTTTGCTTATCTTAAGTTCTCCGCTGCTGTTCAGCTTGAAATTCTGAGCATTAGTTTCCATACTGCTGAACTCATAGTTGCCGCTGCTACCCGTTGCGTGTACATACTTACCGTTGCTGTCTTTAATAGTAAAAGACAGCTTGTTGTACAGCGCGGTCTTCTCTGCCGCTGTTAAGGTATCAATGCTGTTGATAAAAGTTTTCTTGATTTTTCCGTCGCCTGTTTCACGATAGTTAGTAAATGTTACTATTGTTGTAGACGAGGTTGATTTTTCTTGTATTGTAAGAGTTTTGGGATTACTGCCTGAGAGTGAGTAATCCGGATCAGAACTGTACTCTTTCACATAGTATGTTTTCGGAGGCAAATCATTTAGTATTGCCTTGCCGTTACTATTTAACTTTAATCTGGTTTGGTTACCTGTGCTTTCACTATATGTGTAATTACCGTCGCTACCAGTAAAGTGTACAAGGTTGGCACTCGTAAGGGTGGAAGAGTTGTATACTTCAAAGCCGAGGCTGTTAAGCACATCTGCTTTATTATCAGGAGTGTAGGGTTTTCCATCCATCTCTAACTCTTTTACTATAGCTCCGTCACCGGTAGCCTCGTCGGAGTATATCCTTACCGATGCGTTGACAAGCGTATCGTCTTCGTTAGGATAAGCGAGGTCTTGAGAAGTGGTTGATGCCAAATAAATCGCCTTTTTAGGAGTTACGCTTGTTAAATACTGACTTTTTGTCTTATTTGCCGTCAAAGTTACTCCGCTCGGAATAGCTTTAGTGGACTTTAAAGTCAAAGAGCCGTTTGTATTTGAAGTTATCGAAAGACCGCTTTGTCCTTTAATTGCGCTTGCCCAGTCAAAGTATGACGATACTCCGTTATCGTCCGAGATAGTGACGGAGTATGTACCGTCAGAGTTTCGGGTCATCTTATACGATTTTCCGTTATAGCTCGGTTTCGTCGTATGTGAAGTCATTTGCGCTTTTATCTTATTGTATACCGTTTTTACATTCGTTGCCATACTTGACGGCAAACCCTCAGTAAAAATCGTAATGGCAGTACTTTCATTGCTGTTGTTAAAGTAACCATCTACAATATTCCATACTACTATCTGAGTAGCAATACGTTCTTCATCTTCTGTGCAGCCGTATCTGCTTGAGCCTTGATAGCCGTAGGTCAAAGCACGGGAGATGTTGGTTTGCTGTGCGCTTGAGAGTGAATCATAATCGCTTTGTGCAAGATAATTACTTGTATATGCGTCCTCATCACATCTAATGCAATAAGCAGGTTTACCATCTATACGAACCGTTAATTTTGGTATCTGTCCGTAAAACGAATGACCAAGCCGACCAGAAAAATTGTAATAATAAGAGTACCAGTCAACATCTACGAGAGGATTATCACCGGGACTAATTGCTGCCAGCGATGAAACATTCAAAGAAGTAATAGTCATTACAGCAGTCATAATTCCTGCAAGTATTCTTTTACCAGTTTTCTTGAAAAGTTCTTTCACTTTCATATTTTCCTTTCCTTTCTTTGTATATTTGGTTTATATATATAAAAAGGCGATCCGTTTACCCGCTCATACCTACAGCGGCTCACTTCACACCTTGAATTTTCTTATTGAATTTACGAGAATTACGAAAAAGAAAAGAGCCTTTCCGATTGACTTGAAGTCCAAGAAAAAGCTCTTTATTGCTTATAAAATTATGATTAAAATTATAAGGTTATATGACCCACTGTAGCATCCGCATAAACTCCCTCTCCCTTTTTCCAGTTATTTTCGTCAGCTACAAAAAAATCATCATAGTATTTGTATTCTGGATGCTTTTGATAATCGTCATCTACGTCATAACTAAAATAAACGAAATTGCACTGATGACTGTATTGATTTTTGCCGAGATGTTCCCAAGTGTAGCCAAGTTCGCTTAAAACTAAACCTAAAGCATCGGTAGCTCCTTGACAAGTTGCTGTATTAGCAATAAAAGTACCATACGCCGTTAGAGCGTCGGGATTGTTAATGTCGTATACACAATTTTCTTTGTATTTATGAACTTTCTTTGTTGCTAACCATATCTGCTCTATGCTTTGTTGTTCTCCCGCTTCTTTCCTTACTTCTGCGGCGATCTGTTTAGCCACCGCCATTGCTTGTTCTTCCTTTGTGCCGCTTTGAGTGCTTGCAGGCTTAGTAGTGCTTGCGGTCTGAGCCGTCACCTTATCCGCGCCGAGGTAGTCCGCGTGTATAAAGCTACCGTCCGACAGCTTGTAATAGCCCGTATTAGTCACAGCAACGACCGTAACGGCATCATTGAGGCTGTATTGCTTCACCGTAGGCGCTCCGAGTACTGCCTTGCTACGGCTGTATATACCCGCCGTATTAACATACCTTGTACCCGATACCGCACTCTCAGTCCATTCGGGAGCGGGAGCGGTCTCTTTAACGGTCTCCTTAGTGGTCGCTTTAGTCGTTGCCTTGGTAGTTGCCTTAGTTGTTTCAACTACCTTAGTGGTCTCAACGGGAGCAGGAGTGGTAGTCTCTTTCTTCTTCTCGGTTGTGGTTGTCTTCGTTTCCTCGACAGTAGTGCTTTCCCTACTATCAGAAATGTTTTCCTTTTTGGTTTCCTCTGCCTTGCCTTCGTCAGATATAACACTTTCGGTTGTTGAAGTGCTGTCCCCCGTTGTCGGGTTTGTTTGCGCTGTGTTGGCGGAACAACCTGATGATGTGATGATCATAACTGCGGATAAAAAGACAGAGATAACACGAAATTTTATAGTCATGCCGATCTTCCTTTCTGCAGTGCTACTTTGCTAATACCATTTTATCACATCTATGCCATAAAGTCCAGCGTAAACCCAAATAAAATTTTATGCATAAGGCAGCAGAATAGCAGCAAAGCTTTGGCCCTTTATGCTGCTACTCGGCCGCCATGCTTATTTTTTCTTGCTTGATATTATTCCTGTCCCTCAAAGCAGGGATCGCATCCTCCGGCTGTGCATGCAGCCTCATTGGAATCTCACCACCCCGCGGTTCTCGCCGGGACGCCCTCCATATTTGAGATTAGGACTGGGCGTAAGTATCTTTAATACTCCCACTTGTCATCGCCATACCGCAGATGCGCTGCGGTGTCCGAGCTTTAGCTCTTCGGCTTGCCCCATCGGACAGCAGGAGGAATGTAAATGATGCGATGATATGAAATTTTCAAGGAACTAAACATGAGGAGAAAAATAACCCCTCACTAATATAAGCCGAAAAGTGAGGGGTTTTACAACCGAAAATTTAAATTTTCATTAATTTTCTAAGTTTTAAAATTGTTTTCTTTATTCTCTTGCTGACAGCCTGCTGTGAAATGCCATAAATCTTGCTTAATTCATCCTGTGAAAGTTCAAGATAATATCGCCTATGTAAAAGTAATTGTTCATCGCGACTAAGCAAAGCGAGACATTCATTCATATTTTGCAGATCAATTTTATGCTCTATCTGCTCATGTATATCCGGCGTTGGGCTTTGAATAAATTCTTCACCGTTATGCGCCTCTTTCGATATCCTATCGTATGATATGTCTTTATTCTTTGCAGAGCGCTCGTTTCCGTATTTATAGGAACGCATTATTTTAGAAAACTCTTTGTGTTTTTCCTCGCTGACTTCCATAAGCATTCTACCGGAAGCAACAAACCATCTTTTTGTATTGTTCTCTTTGCATTTGTTTAATATTTGGCAAAACTCTTCAAAAGATATTTCCTTGCGGCTTTTGTCATCGTTAAATATGAAAATTTTTTGCGGTTTATTTTTCACCGCCGTTTCCTCCAATCTTTTTTGATGTTCAAAAAAGATTGGAGGAGGCGGAGCGCGAGGGAAGAAAGTGAAAATCCCCCTAAATATTTTTTTTGGTAAATTCTTTATAAAAAATAAAAAAATCCTTCCCGATTTCTATAGGAAGGAAAAAGAAAAAATACATCTTTTATATTCATGAGTTATTTGATTTTTTTGCCAGTAAGCAAAAAAATCCTGTCATTACCACTGCAATCATGGCAGCGCCACTAATATTGGGTAAAGCTATAATATAAAAAAACAAAGAACAAAAAGCGTCTAATATTATTATTATTCTTGTTTTTTTTCGAAAAATTACTAATTCATTTTCATCAAGACTTTTGTTTTCGTTTGCAATAGGAGCTGTTTTCCATATATAAACAGATGACGCCAAGAACAATGTTAGAGTAAAAATCAATAAGTAATTAGATAACAAAGACAATTTTATTGCTCCTATTGAAAACAAAAACACAAGTAGAGATTGTAAAAAACAACGTGTCCTCGTTGGTGCGTGATAACCTCCGGCATAGGATCTGATCGTTGAAAAAAAAACGGAAAAACTTACGCTTTCGACAAAGCATCCGAATAATAAACCGACTAAAATAACAATTACCAAGTGAACTGACCCCAAAAAGTTAGACAAAAATTTAAAAGAAAACTTATACAAAGCGACTAAGAGAGATCTTGGTCG
>CANQKE010000030.1 GCA_947624435.1 uncultured Ruminiclostridium sp. | reverse complement strand
TAAAGGAATATAACGAGACCGACGATAAGATAGATATAAAAATGTTATACAGCTTTACCGAGGGAGATAATAAGTACAAAAGCTATTATTATATCACATTGGAAAAAGAGGCTGACGGCGGTTTTAAGCTGGATGATTTTTATTCCAAGCATACAAGCTTGGACGGTGAAGAATATATAGATTTCCTGGTACACAACTTCTACAGCAAAGGAACGCTGAATCTCTAACAATTATTTTCCACATAAACCTCCGCCCTTATCTGCGTGCAGATAAGGGCGGAGGTTTATCTTTCGGAAGAGTATAAATAAATCATAAAAACTGACGGCAAGGCTTATTTATCAGCAAATAAAAAATTACCGCATATAATTATAATATAGAAAAACTTAAGGAGGGAAGTCTGAAAAAATAAATTTTTCAGACTTTGCGTTTTGCGCTTTGCTGAATACGGTCAGCAATTTTGCTTCGCAAAACCGTACAAAAACTCGAAAGGAGAGATGCTTGCTTTGCAAGCATGGTCATAAATATGTTAGTTGAATATCCACTCAACATTTCGGCAGAGATAGAATATGCGCACAAATGGGCATTTTCGCGAAATCCCATGTATCATAATTTTGACGATCTTGGCGGAGACTGCACCAATTTCATCTCCCAATGTCTGTATGCGGGAGGTGCGGTAATGAATTATACTGCCGATATCGGCTGGTATTATATTTCGTTAAGCAACAGAGCCGCCGCATGGACGGGCGTAGAATATCTTCATAAATTTCTTACTCAAAACAAAGGTGCAGGACCTTTTGCAAAGGAAGTACCGCTCGGCACGGTAAAAGCCGGAGATATAATTCAGCTTGGGAGCAGGGACGGATTTTACCACAGCCTGTTGGTACTCCGTGTGCTAAATGGCATGCCGTATATTGCCGCTCATACAAATGACGCATTTAATATTCCGCTGTCAGCCTACAGCTTCAGCTTAAAGCGGTGCCTGCATATTATCGGCGCAAGAAAATATCAATAAGCAGCCAGCTTATCGAAGATCCCCTGATTTGCCGTGAAATCAGGGGATCTTAATATATAATATATAAAATTTACGCGCCGAAAATATTCAGCAGTACACCGGCGGCCACCGCCGAGCCGATCACGCCCGCGACGTTCGGTCCCATTGCGTGCATCAGCAGGAAGTTTGAGGGGTTCTCCTTAGAACCTACCATCTGGGAAACACGCGCCGCCATAGGAACAGCGGACACGCCCGCCGAGCCTATCAGCGGATTTACCTTGCCGCCGGTCAGCTTATACATCAGCTTGCCGAGCAATACGCCGGACGCGGTACCCATGCAGAACGCTATAAGTCCCAGCGCCACTATCAGCAGCGTCTTTACGGTAAGGAAGTTTTCCGCCGTTGCGGTAGCGCCTACTACAGTACCCAGCATTATCGTGATTATATTCATAAGTTCGTTCTGTGCAGTCTTTACAAGTCTGTCGACTACGCCGCTTTCCCTGAACAGGTTGCCGAGCATAAGCATACCTACCAGCGGTGTGGCGTCGGGGATTATAAATGCTACGATAACGGTGACCGCTATCGGGAAGATTATCTTTTCACGCTTGGAAACGGTCCTGAGCTGTCCCATTACCACGCTGCGCTCTTTCCTGGTGGTGAGCGCTTTCATTATCGGGGGCTGGATTATCGGGACAAGCGCCATATACGAATATGCCGCCACCGCGATAGAACCCATCCTATCCGGAGCCAGCGCCGAGGTAAGAAATATCGCGGTAGGTCCGTCCGCACCGCCTATAATGCCTATTGAAGCCGCTTCCTTAAAGGTGAACGACACCTGTTCTATACCGGTAAAGCTTAACATGCACGCGCCGAGGAAGGTAAGGAATATACCCGCCTGCGCCGCCGCGCCGAGCAGCAGGCTCTTCGGATTTGCGATAAGCGGCCCGAAATCGGTCATACAGCCTATGCCTAAGAATATAAGCGGCGGGAATATTTGCAGCTTTACGCCTAAGTAAAGTATATCCAATAAGCCGCCCTCGTGCAGCACCTGACCGTAATCGACGCCGTTTGCGACTGCGTCCGCTCCGGTAAAGAAATCCGGGTGGAACATCTGAGCGCCGGGTATGTTGGTAAGCATCATGCCGAACGCTATCGGCAAAAGCAGCAGCGGCTCGTACTTTTTGACTATGGCAAGATACATCAGCAGGAAGGATATTACCAGCATCAGCGCCTGATCCCAGTGGATATTCAAAAAGCCGGAATCCATTATGATCGATTTAATTGTGTTTATGAACACATCAAAAATTTCCATATCTATGAATCTCCTTTCACAGCTTTTTTATATCCGTCAAAACGGCCTTGTATTTTCAAAGACGCCGGCGCTTCCCCAGTCGGAGCGCGTTTTATCCGCTTTGCGCTTTATCTTCTTTATCACATACTGCTTGCCGTCTTCTGCGCTGTATGCGGCTATCGCGGCAGCGATAACGGCGATTATCTCTTCGTCGTTTTCGTCCTCGTCGGCTTCCATAACAACGGGAGCAGCGGCGGCGGGAGCGGTCACGGCAGGTGTCGGAGCAGCGGCATTTTTCGTTTTCTTTTTATCATCTCTTGCCTTAACGACCTTGTCTATTCCTTTTGTCGCAAGACCCAGCAGGTAAAGAAAGCCTATCAGCAGGCACAGTATAACAAACACTACAACAAGTCCGGTGATAACGGTCGCCCACATTCCGCTGAGGTTGTCAGCGGGGTTTTCTTCGGTGATCAGCGGACCCATGTTACGCAATAATTCGTACATATAAGCACTTCCGTTCTTTCCGTTTTAGCGCGATAATGCACCATACTTATTTATTTTATCATATTTTCCCTGTAAATTCAATCACCCGACCGGCGCTTTTTTATACAAAACTTTTTTTAAGCAGCGCCGCTTTTTCGGCTATTTGAACAAGCAAGCCGAACACAGCGTAATATAAATAAAACAGCAGCAGACGTTTTTATCTGCCGCTGTTATAAATATCAACTGTTTTCTTTAATGACTTTTGCAAGCGCGTTTCCCATCAAAGTTCCGCTCAAGCGCGCCTGCTCGGGACTGTTGCCGAACGCTCCCGCCTCGATAAGTATATTATAATGTCCGAGGTCTTGGTTATACAGGCGGTAATCGTACAGCAGCGGCCGGGTAAGACCGGGATACATCTGCTCCGCCGTCTGCTGAAGCGCTCCCGCAAAGCCTAGGTTCTTAAGATGATTTGGCAGTGTATTGCTGCCGTCGTCCGCGCCGCATATTATCATGACCTGCGCAGCCTTTTCTCCGCTTATATCCGCCACCGGAGCTATTCTCACGTCCCCGTCGGCTATGCCGTCGCGGTGAAGATCGATAACCACCTCTATCGTGGGAAATTCCTCCAGCAGCTCTTTTATCCGCTCAGCGCTGCGGTCGTACGCGCCGTTGTACAGCGGCTCGTCGAACAGTGTGCCGTCATGCACTACGCCTATCCCGTTATCCGCGAGCGCCTGCGCCATCGCCGCCCCTACTCCCACCACGCTGTAACCGGGATCGAGCGTCCTGCCGTTGAAATTCTCATCATAATATCCGTCGTCATAGTTAAGCTCGTAAGCCTCGGTGGTATGGGTATGTATTATAAGCACCTTAGGGGCGCCGTCATTTGAAAATTCCGGAGGTGCAATTGCCGCTTTTTTGACCTCATTGGCAGAAAAAGAGGTGAGGTTTTTTATCTGCCCGTATTCAAGGTCGACAACGGTATCGCCCGTTATTTTCCCATAGGTCTGTTCTTTTATCCTGCCGCTTTTGGCGTTATAATCGTCCGGCGACTGATATTCGGCGGTAATGTTTTTGGATATCAGCAAGGACTTTGAATGTTCCTCCTCCGGCAGTTCAAGCTCTTCCCCATCGGGCTCGTCCTGCTCGGAAGAAATGCTTTCCGTTTTATCACTCTCGTCCGGCTTGATATCGGCGCTGTCCGGCTCGCTTTGCTCCGGTAAGGACGTATTGATGTCGCTTGTGTCCTCTTTTATGCTGAACGAATCCCCCGCGGTGGGAGAGGACGGCTCGTTTTGTATCGGCAGTATTATACCGTTTGACGGTATCGCCATATAAGCGCCCAGCCTTGCAACGCCTTTTATAAAGCCGGCGGCGTTGTTTTTTGCGTCGTCTATTCCCGATACGGCGCTTTCCGCAACGCCTGTCAGCGTAAACGAAATTATCGCCGCGATAAGCAGCACGGGGAGTATCTTCCCTCTGCGGTCAAATTTTTTCATTCCGTCCCATCCTTTCACATCATGACTTTGTCCGTCATTCAATCAATATGAAAGTCTTTGCAAAAATAGAACCGTCAGCTGAAATCCTTAAGCGTGCGAAGATCTTCCTCTGACAAAGCGGGACTTAACACGCGGTTCACCGCGGAGGAGATAACGTAAGAATATCTTCTTATATAGCTGTCCGCGTCGCGTTTAGTCACGGTAAAGCTCTCGCCGCGCTCTCTATGCTCCATCGCGGTGGGTACGCCGATAGCTATCACCGGAATGCCGACGGTGCTTTTATCAAGCCGCCCTCTCGGATTGCCCGCGCCGCTGCCGGGGCAGATACCGCTGTCGGTTATCTGTATGGTGGAGCATAATCTTTTAGGCGAGGAACACGCAAGGCTGTCCACCGCTATTATATAGTCGGCTGAAATTCCCTGCGCCGACAGCTTAGCCTGTAATGTGCTGTCTATGCCGGAATTTGAGGAAACGTTGGTGCGTATCACCGACACGCTGCCTATCCCGTCGCCGCCGAGCCCGTTTTCTTCAAACTGCGCGGTGGCAAGTATGCCGTCCGCCGCATACCAGCCGAGGCTGTCCGCCGTTATATCGGGATTGCCGAGCCCCACCGCAAGACATCTGCCGCTTGGCAGCAGCTTTCGCAAAACGACGCTCAGCGCGTATATCTCGCTTTTATAATCGGGTATCCGCTCGGAATACAGCGTATAATAGCTGCCCGCGCTCTTGCCGAGGTTTGAAGCGGCGTTTTCGTCAAGCTCCGTTTCACAGACGGTCATGCCGTACAGCTCGTATTCGCTGCGGCGCACCCCTTGTTTTTCGTCGCTTTTGGCGGCAAATTCCAGTGCGAGGTCACTCCTTGAGGTAAAAAACATACAAAAAAATCTCCTTTTGCGTTATGTAATTATATTTTTTAGAAAATTTTCTAAAAAACCCTTGCATTTTAGAAAAAAACATGCTATACTATTTTAGCATGAGTACAGGGCATCTGTGCTGAACACACATATTAACGCAAAACGTTTATTCATAACCGTTTTTGAAAAGGAGGTGCGCTTTAAGTGCCTAACATTAAATCCGCAAAGAAAAGAGTGCTGGTCGCTAAGGTAAATCAGGCTCGCAACAAGTCTGCAAAGACCGCTCTTAAGACTGTTATCAAGAAGGTTGACGCTAACACCAACGCAGAGACCGTTAAAGCTGCGGTAAGTGCTGTTGATAAAGCCGCTGCAAAGGGTCTTATCCACAAGAATGCAGCTGCAAGGAAAAAATCTCAGCTCGCTAAGAAGCTGAACGCCGCTTCTTAAATTCGTTCCGCGAAAAAAACGAACAAACCCCGCTATTTAATATTAGCGGGGTTTTTAATTTTATTCAGGAATAAAGCTCAAAAGCCGTACATAAAGCCTTGCACTACCACGGCGATTATCATAACAAGTGCGAGCAGCGCCGCGCCTATCCTCACGCCGATACCTAAACGTTCTCTGGTTTTCTTTTTCATACGAACTCCTTATTTTTTATGCTTTTTGAAAAAATCGTTGCCCAATATCCGTTCAAATTCCGGCTTTATACCGTGCTTTTCGCCTATATGGCGGTAATTCTGGCACATATCGAAGCCGGGGTACGCGTTGCCCTCCACCAGCACCGGACCGGTCGGGGTGATGGCCACGTCCCAGCCGACATATCCGAGATGCGGTTCTATCTCGGCGGCTTTCATGCACATTTCTTCCGCTTCCTTATAAAAAGGAACCTCAAAGCCCTCGAATTTAACTCCGGTCATAGGGTGCTGCTGAAAATACACGCATATCTCGTCACAAAACGCGTCCGGCGTTACCGTGCCGTCAGGATAGATACCGACATACATACCGCCGCGGCAGATATTGTCCACGCAGCTTTTTCCGTCGCCGATACGCATAAGCGCATGTATGAAATGCACCTTGCCGTTATAATTTATAGTTACTATTCTTATGGTATTCACCGAAGTCGGGCATAACCGATCAAGCTGCTCGTGCTGGACTATCTTTTCCTCTACAAGATAATATTTCTTATCGGTCAGCTTTTTATAAAGCTCGTTGTAATCGGTATCCTCGGTAAGCGTTTCCTGAGCTACTCCGTGTCCGCCGTAATCGTTCAGCGACTTTACAAAGATACTGTCCTTGCCCTTGCAAAACTCAGCAAACGCCGCGGCGTCGCATTCTCTTAGATCAATGAACCCGCGCTTGACAAATTCTTTATACCGCTGCAAAAATATCGGCTTTTGCTGTAGGATGTCCATATATTCCGCGTCGTTCAATTCGTCGTTTACCTTGAAATTCTGACCGAGGGTAAGGTAGGTCTTGCGCACCTTGCCTCTTACCACCGGAAAGCCGAATACGCGATAGTGCAAAAATCTTATATGATATCTGAACAATACCCACAGAGTGTCAAAGAACAAAAACACTCTGCCCGCTCCGAACTCCTTGTGCATGATATCCATGTATGAGAACCAGCGTCCGAAGCCGCCGACTATATGTACCAGCACCGCTTTGATCTTTTTCAAATCGCAATCCCCCGTTTTATTACTTAAACAGTAAAAAGTATAGCATATTAACGGCAAAAAGTCAAGATTTCCCGCCCTTTATCAGTTTGAGAAACACAGCGCCCAATGTCATGATAAGCGGGAAAATAAGCGCCGCTGAAAATCCGGCGCGCATTCCGACCGCCTCCGCCGCGCCGCCGGATATCGACATATCACATACCATACCCGCTAAAAACGGCCCTGCCGCGCAGCCGAGGTCTCCGCACAATGCAAGTATGCCGAACATGGCGGTGCCTCCGTCCTTGTATTTCTCCGCCGCTATGCTGAACGTACCCGGCCACATCACCGCTACCGACAGCCCGCAAAGCGCGCAAGACGCAAGGGAGAGCAGCGTGTTATCGGTAAGGCTTAGCGTTACATAACAGCCTATACATAATATCCCGCTGAAAATCAGCATGCTGCGTATTTTTATCCTGTTTGCGAGAATGCTGTTCAGCAGCCTGCCGCCGCCCATTAATAACGCGAACATACACGGTCCGAGCAGATCGCCCGCCGCTTTGTTTACCTCCAGTCCGCGCTGAGCGAACATAGACGACCACTGCGATACCGTAAGCTCGCACGCTCCGGCGCAAAGCATAAGCAGCATGACGATCACGAATCCCCGCGCGCACAGTATCTTTTTAAGCCCCGCGCCTTTCTCGGCGACAGGCTCATGTACCAGCGGAACATTTGCGAATATGATAGAATTTACCGCCGGAAGGACCGCCCAGAATATCGGCAGCAGATACCACATATCCTCGCCGAACAGCGCGATATACCCGGTCGAAAGTATTATAACTCCCGCCTGACCCCAACAATAAAAGGAATGCAGCAGGCTCATAGCGGACGCCTTGCTGCGGCCGTTTTCCGGCAGAGATTCTATTATCGGGCTCACTAAGACCTCGATAAGGCCGCCGCCCACCGCGTATATTATCACCGCCGCGCATAATCCCGCAAACGGCGACGGAGTAAGCGCCGGCAGCACTCCCATAAGCACCAGCCCCGCCGCGCACATTATATGCGCCGACACGATAAGCGTTCTGGTCGAAAGCACCCGGCACAGCCTTACCGAAAGCGCGTCCGTTACAAGCTGAGTGATAAAGTTCAGCAGTATCAGCACGCTTATAAGGTCGTAGGACAGTCCGAACCTTGTATTGAACACCGCAAACAGCAGCGGCGCAAGATTATTCACCGCCGCCTGAGTTATATATCCGGCATAGCACGCTTTGGCGGTCGCTGAGTATGATAATTTTTTCATATTCCCTCGATTATCTGAAATTTGAACGTTTCAATACAATAATATACTATAATCAAGCCGAAAAGTCAATCTCTCCCAAAAATAAAATCTTGCTTTTTTGCACAATAAAATAAGCTGATATTTATGCATAATAAACAAAAATATACAAATTCATTTACATTTACGGCGAAGTGTGATATAATTTTATTGTATAAGTGGATTTATGCGCTTTTCTAGGAAAGAACGCACAGTATAAACAGGAGGCGGCCGCGTTTGCGGTATGACAATACATGAAGATCAGAACTATACTTATCGCGGCGCTATGCTGCTTTGTAATAATCCCGATGGTCATATTCGCAGTAAGCGCGAATATCTCCATGCGCAAGATCGCGATAAACAATTACACCAACGTTACACAGATGATCGCGGAAAAGCAGTCTGTAAACATTGCGGAATATTTCAAAACGCTTTCCGACAGTGCGAAAATGGCGGCTGATAATCCGTATATCGACGCATACGTCAGCAACGGTGACGAGGGATCTATCCAGGCGCTGATAGACAACTATGACAATATCATCGAAAACAGCGAGAACAGCGCCACTCCGATAGAGATAAGCAAAATAATGATAGCCGACAACAACGGCGAGCTGCTTTACACCACCGGCACCACTCCCACAATCAACAACACGCTGAACGGCACTCTTAAAAATATCAGCACGATGGAAGGGCTGGAGGACGGCGAGATATACTGCTATACCGGCGATCAATTCAGCGATTTTCCCGAAGAGGACAAGGAGCATTTCGACCCGATATTCGGCAAGGACGCGCTGTCGCAGGTAAGGCTGATGACCCGTTACAAGATCGGCGACAAAAACATGATAGTTTTCTTCAGCGACGCCAGACTGAAATCCTTCTTTACAATGTCGTCTTTTGAAAACAACAGCCGTATCGTGCTTATCGACCCGATGGGTTCTATAATAGACGGCGCGTATATCGGCAACATCGACGACGCGCATAATTCGGCATACAAGCAGAATCTGTATGCGAGAGCCGGAGCTGAAACCGCCGTACAGGTAGATAACTTCCGCCGTGCCGGAGCTACTGAAATACCGACTATAGGATTTGTTATCCAAATGCCGGTAAGAGGCGTTTCGGGAGAACCGTGGACATTGGCAATGATATCCGAGACCGAGCGCGCGTATAACGCGTCCAACGAGGCTATCGGAGCGATAAGCGGCGTGATACTGCTATTGGTCGCTGTTTTCTGCGCAGTCGGGATAATCATTATAATAATACTCACCAAGCCGCTTAAGGTGATACGCGAAACGCTGCTCAAGGTGAGCCGCGGCGACCATGAGGCGAGAATAAACTTCTCCGCTAAAAACGAGTACGGCGATATGGCACGCGCATTCAACGACCTTATCGACGATATCGTAGTAAGCGAGGGGCGTTACCGCACGATAGTGGAAATGTCCGACAATATAATCTTTGAATGGAATCTGAAATCCAACGAGGTATTCTTCTCCAACAACTTCAATAAGAAGTTCAGCTACCGCGCTCCGTCCGATCATTTCGCGGACAGCTTCCTGTTAAAGGTAAAGGTACATCCGGAGGATTCCGACAGGTATCACGAGGATCTTGAACGTCTGGCAAAGGGCGAGGAATTTAAGAACAATGAATACCGCTGGAAGAACATCTACGGCGATTATATCTGGGTGCTCATGCGTACCGCGACTATACGCACCCGCGACGGAGATATCGCGAAAATAGTCGGAGTTATCGTGGACGTAGACAGAGCAAAGCGCAGCGAAATGCTTCTGACCGAGCGCGCAAGCTTCGACAGTCTTACCTCGCTGTACAACCGCGAAAGTATCGAGCGCACTATAGACAGCGAGCTGCATTTGCTGTCTGTAAGGAAGAATAAATTTGCGATACTGTTCATCGACGTGGACGACTTCAAGAATTTCAACGACCAGTACAGTCACGCGACCGGCGACCAGGTGTTAAAATTTGTGGCAAGGACTATTTCGGACGTAACGCACGGATTCGGTACTGCCGGCAGATACGGCGGCGATGAATTTATCGTATGCGTAAGGAATATAGACATAAACGAGCCTACCAGAGTAGCGCAGGATATCCTTAATACGCTAAGGGACGGCTTCACCTCGGACAGCGGTGAACATCTTGTGGTAAATACCAGTATCGGTATTTCGATAGTAGAGGATTCCAGCATGACGGTAGACGAGATAATCGGCATGGCGGACGACGCGATGTACAGAATAAAGAAGAGCGGAAAATCAAACTTCGGTATCCTTAATAAAGAAACTATCAGAAAGCAAACGCCGCCTGATAATATGTAAACATAAAACAGCCTTTGTGACCCAAAGGCTGTTTTTTATATTAAAGATACGGGCGCATATCTTGTGCGAGGCGTTCTTCTATATTCATAAGGCGCTTGGTGATGTCCTTTGACTTTTCATCCGCCGCCTCGTACTGATTGAGATACTTGCCGAGCGATTTTACTCCCATGTTGCAGCCGTCGGTCATAAGATCGGCGATTTTTTCGTCCGACTCCTCCATTGACAGCATGAGATTGGTTTTCATCCACGACATACCCTTTGCCATAAGGTCGGGCGCTTTGCCGTCATCGTGATAACGGTCGAGCAGCTGCTGTATTTCGATATTGAGCTTCTGGTGCTGCGCCTTGCTGTCGGACAGCAGCTTTCTGAGCTGCTCGTTTTTTATTCTTCCCTGTACGTTGTCTATCGACGCGACTCCCATTTGTACGCCCGCGTCACATTCTCTGAGCAGACGCACGGTATCCTGTTCTATCATAATATCCTCCTTGCCGAATATGATTTTTTCAAATTTAATCATGCTTGCAAAGCAAGCATCTCTTCTTTCAAGTTTTGAAAACTCAAAGTTTGAAAAATTTATTTTTCAAACTTATTATCCCCCGTTTTTCCACAAATATTATGATTGACATACGGAAAAAATTGTGCTATACTTTTGTAAATAAATTCATACGAGACAGAACCGTAAAGGAGCGTAACATGAGAAAATTATTTATGGTATTTATACTGGTATGCAGTATTTTTACCGTTTCCTGTGCTGACAGCGGCGTTATCTCGGTTCCGGACACCTCCGGTGAAAACGTCCAGGTAAGCGGAGGATTTCAGGTCAGCGGAACAAAGCTTATTGACGCTAACGGCAATCAATTCGTTTTCAGAGGGATAAACCATGCACACAGCTGGTTCAAGGATCAGCTGGATACCGCACTTCCCGCTATCGCCGAAACAGGTGCAAATTCGGTGCGGGTAGTTCTTTCGGACGGCGGACAGTGGACAAAGGACGGCGCCGATTCGGTAGCGGAGATCATCGAAAAGTGCAAGGAAAACAAGATGATAGCTATTCTTGAGGTACACGACGCCACCGGCATGGACGAGACTGCCCCGCTCGATAAAGCGGTAGATTACTGGATAGAGCTTGCCGACACGCTAAAAGATACCGAGGCTTACGTTATAGTAAACATCGCCAACGAATGGTACGGCTCGTGGAACAATCTGGAGGTATGGCGCGACGCGTACGTTGAGGCTCTTCCAAAGCTGCGCGAGGCGGGTATAAAGAACACGATACTTGTAGACAGCGCGGGCTGGGGACAGTGTGCGGACAGCGTGCTCAATTTCGCGTCGGATATATTCAATGCCGACCCAGACGCAAACACCATGTTCTCCGTACACATGTACGGTGCGGCAGGTAAGGACGAGGCTACCATTTCCAGAACGATAAAAGGTGCTATAAATAAGAATATCTGCCTTATCATCGGCGAGTTCGGCTATAACCACAGCGACGGCGACGTTGACGAGGCGTCTATACTGCGTATCTGCAACGAAACCGGCACCGGATACCTCGGCTGGTCGTGGAAAGGCAACGGCGGCGGAGTTGAATACCTTGACATCGCAAAGGAATGGGACGGCAGCGTGCTTTCTTCCGACTGGGGCGAAGTCCTGATAAACGGCGAAAACGGTATCAAACAGACTTCAAAGCTCTGCTCGGTATTCGAGGCAGATTCACAACAGGCAGACCTTGAACAGGCGGCCTGAATGATCTATTAATAATAAAAAGAACGGTGTGCATTTCATCAAAAGCATACCGTTCTTTGGTTTTATTAAAGCTTACTATCACAGTATTCGCACTCCAAAGCCGCGCCGGTCTGGCGGAAGCTGTGCGGGAGATACGGCTCGGTGTGAGTAATACACTTCGGATTAGCGCACGCCTTGCCCTCGGGTATCCCGCCTTTAAGCAGCGGAGCGGAATGTATCCTGTCCTCCAGCATACAGATTATCAGCGCCATGCGGACAAATACGCCGTAGTTTGCCTGCTTGAAATAAAGCGCGCGCGGGTCGGCGTCCACCTCCGACGCTATCTCGTCCACTCTCGGCAGCGGGTGCAGCACTATCATATCGCTGCGCGCCTTGGACATTTTCGCGTTGTCAAGCACGAAAACATTCTTTTGACGCTCGTATTCCTCCATGCTGGCAAAGCGTTCCCGCTGGATACGGGTCATGTACAGCATATCAAGGTCTTCTATAGCGTCCTCTATCGAGAACACCTCGCGGTACTTGCAGCCGCGCTCGGTTATTATATCCTTGATGTAGTCCGGCAATCTCAACTCTTTTGTGGAGATAAGCGTGAACTCGTTTTTCTTATAGCAGGATAACGCTTTGAGCAGAGAATGTACCGTCCTGCCGTTTACAAGGTCGCCGCATACGCCTATTTTAAGATCGTCCAGCCTGCCCTTTTCCATTTTCAGCGTCAGCATATCGGTAAGCGTCTGGGTCGGGTGGAGATGCCCTCCGTCGCCGGCGTTTATCACCGGACAACCGGCGGTAAGCGCGGCAGCCTTGGCGCTTCCCTCCATGGGATTTCTTATTACTAAAATATCCGCGTAATTGCTGACTACCTTGGTGGTATCTTTAAGGTTCTCCCCTTTTGCCACCGAGGAAACGGAGGGGTTGTCAAAACCGATAAGCCCGCCGCCGAGCCTAAGCATAGCGGTCTGAAAGCTCATCTGGGTACGGGTGGACGGCTCGTAAAACAGCGTCGCCATTATCTTGCCGCTGCACCTTTGCGAATAAGCGGCCGGGTCTTTCACTATATCTTGCGCTAAGGAAACTATAGCGTCCCAATCAGCTTTTTTGTAATCGTCAAGGTCGATAAGATGTTCAAGTTGTCTCATGGTTTTTCCCTTCCTTATTGTCGGTGGTTATTTCCGCGGTGGACTGCCCTTCCTTTATGCCCTGAGTGCTTTCCTCCGGCATAAAGATTATTTTTATCGTCTTTAATATCAGCAAAATATCCAGCGCAATGGAGTATTTTTCGATATACATAAGATCAAGCTTCAGCTTATCGTAAGGGGTGGTGTTGTATTTTCCTATCACTTGCGCGTTGCCGGTGAGTCCAGCTTTTACTTTAAGGCGGAACGAAAACTCCGGCATTTCCTTTTCATACTTTGCGTGTATCTCCGGGCGCTCCGGGCGAGGGCCTACCACCGACATATCGCCTTTGAAAATATTGAATAACTGTGGCAGCTCGTCAAAACGTATCTTGCGTATTACCTTTCCTACCGGGGTAATACGCTTGTCCTTTTCGCTCGCAAGACGCGCTACACCGTCGCTCTCGGCGTTTACCACCATGCTGCGGAATTTGAGCAGCTTGAACTCTTTTTTATCTCTGGTATACCTGACCTGCTTATAGAGTATCGGGCCGCGGTCGTACAATTTAATCGCTATAGCTGTTATAAGCATGAACGGCGACGCGATTATTATTCCTATCCCCGACATTATTATATCCGATAAACGCTTGACAAAGCGCTTTTCTATGCCGATACCGTCGTTTTTAGAGGTTATCAGCGGGGTGTCGAACAGCTCGTTATTGTCCGAGCCGCGAACGATTATATCGGATATCTTCGGCACAAGATAAGTACGGATAGAGTTGCTGAAGCAATATTTTAATATATCGTTGCGGATATCGTTAGGCGTGTCGCAGATAACTACCGCGTCAAATTCGCCCAGTCTTCCGGTAATGTAGTCAAATCCCATCGAAACGTTTATCATTTCGGAAATCAGATACTTATCGGCGCGGTGCGACATTTTTTCCGCCAGCATCATCGCCGGATGCTCGTTGCCGTATATCATCACGATGTTCTTCGCGGGATATAGACTGCGTATGATAGCGCCGCTGACTACCGCCCAGATAACTATCACCGCGCACTGATACAGCATACCGATAAACAGCGGGCCTACCTGTGGCAGCTGGCGTGAGATAAGCGCTATCTGAAAATACGCCACTACGTTTGTGCAAAATGTAGCTAATATCTGTGATACTATTATGTCGGCGGTTTTGAGCGTGCCGACCTTTAATCCTCGGTATATCTTGGAAAATACCCACAATATCGCCATATACAGCCCGAACAGCACCCAGTTGCCTTTAGCGAAAAAGCTGTTGTTCATCTGCGAGTTGTAATAATTTATCCAGATAATGCCGAAAGCGGAAGTAAGCCAGGTGAGCAGCACCAGCGAATCCACGAACAGCGCGACGCGTTTATATTTTTCCTTGTCCTTATTCAAGCAAAATACCTCCCGTTCCAAAATCCCGACAGCAGGCAAATGTAAAACCTAATTAAAATAAGTATACCATATTTTTCGACAATAATCAAGCACTTAACGCCTATTTAATACGCGGTGAAAAAAACAGGAATATACCAGTATAAAACGGCATACATTTTGGTAATGAAAACGGAATGCAGATCAAGAGAAAGGAAGTCATATAATGGAATACACCGCGAACAGGCTCACCGCAGAGGAATTTATAAAGCAGCGAAACGGAATTTATCTGCCCGGAGCAGACACAGAGGCAGAACCGCAGCCTATTGAAGCCGTGCTGCCGGATATCGGACAGGCGTCCGAGCCGCCGCTGATACAAAAGTTAAAACGCGAACCTCGCCGCAGGACAGGCCTGCCGTTTTTGCTGCTGGCTTTAACGGGGCTGATATGCGTTTTCCCCGGCTTTATGCTGTACGGTAAAGCTTTAGGCGAATTGCCGCGCGAGGCGGTGGACTCCTATCTTGCTTTAAGGGTAAACGGCGGCTTTTTTGAAAACGCCTCGGCGTCGTTTTTCGGCATGCTGGCATGGCTGGCTATACCGTTTTTCTCGGGACTGTGCGCGCTGGGACATCCGGCGGCGCTGCTGACTTTGCCGCTGAAAGGCATAGGAACGGGCATGGCGGCGGCGTATTTTATAACGGCGTTCGGCGCGAACGGGCTTGCCGCTGCGGCTATACTTATCCTCCCCTCTGCCGTGACCGGAATGCTGATAACCGCGTACCAGTGCCGGATATCGCTGTCCTGCTCCTCGCGGCTGTTTTCTTACATAACCGGAAGATATACCGACGCGCGGCCGTCTGCGTATTTCGGACAGTATATAAGCCGCTCGCTGTTTTGTGTGCTGTGCAGCTTCGGCACCGGGATAATAGACGGGCTGATATCCCTGTTGTGCGGCGGAATGTTCGTTATCTGACAATGATTTTATAAAAACCCTTGAATTTTCCCATGATATGTTGTATAATTTAATTGGAGATCAAAGGGCAATGCCCTAAAATAAGAAAGGAAATAAATATCATGATGGAAGTATTGCTTGAAACATCTGCTCGTCACGTACACGTTACGCAGGAAACACTGGAGGTATTATTTGGCAAGGGTTATCAGCTTACCAAGAAAAAAGACCTTTCTCAGCCCGGTCAGTTCGCTTGTGAAGAGCGTGTAACTGTTACCGGCCCGAAAAAGGCGCTGGCAAACGTATCTATTTTAGGCCCCGTAAGACCTGCCGACCAGGTAGAGCTTTCCGCGACCGACGCGCGCAGCATAGGCTGTCCGATAGTAGTAAGAGAGTCCGGCGACCTTGACGGCACTCCCGGCTGCCGTATCAGCGGCCCCTGCGGCGAGGTAGAGATATCTCAGGGCGTTATCGTGGCAAAGCGTCATATCCACCTTGTTCCCGAAACGGCTGAAAAATGGGGTATCGAAAACAAGCAGATCGTTTCCGTAAAGGTAAACAGCGACGGAAGAAGCGCTATCCTCGGCGACGTAGTGGTAAGAGTAAGCGAAAAATTCGCAGACGCTATGCACATAGATACCGACGAATCAAATGCGGTATCCGCAGTTCCCGGTATGATGGTCGAGATAATCAAGTAACAAATACATATTTCTATCCCCTCCTGCATGGAGGGGATATGTATATTGAGGGGTTTGATACAAAGCGAAGGAATAATTAAAATGTGACCTTTGGCAAAATAAGTTTTCGCTTAGGTATCAGTTTTATGGCGGGAGCGCAACCTGTAATTGCCAAAACAAAGAAAAAAGCACATGCCGGGTGGTAGACTTTTCGGCTGAATGGAGATATAATATTATCAATGCATGGCCGTGCAAAATGATAAGGAGAAAGTTTTATGAGTTTTGGCAAAAATTTGCAACACCTGAGGCGTATGTGCGGAGGAATTACGCAGGAGGCTTTGGCGGAAAAGCTTAAAGTCAGCCGACAGACCGTTTCAAAATGGGAACTTGACGAATCAACGCCCGAAATGGATAAAGCCATTGAGCTTTGTGGGCTGTTCAACTGTTCGCTTGACAATCTGTTTCGCGAAGAGATGGGCGTCTGTGACGACGCATACACGAACCTTCGCGTGGAGACTGTTCCGGGGTTTCGGTATGTAAAGCACGCAGTTATCAGCAACGATCCCGAGGGGGGACGCCATCAACTGGGTGTTAAACGTTGCCCGTAACAACGGTGTGGAACACCCCCAGGTGATCGGGTGGGACTTTCCATATGTTTCTATGGAGCAGATAAATGTTTACCATATGCACGGCTATGAGGCTGCATGGATCCTGCCTGAAGGTGTAACGCCGGAAGGAGTGGAGATCTTAGAGCAGAATGCTCACAAATATGTCGCGATCCACATTCCCGAACCTTTCAAAAATCCTTTTGTGATCATTCCTAACGCATATAAGACGTTAACGGAATATATGTGTATCAACGGTTTGAAGCAAACGGACAAAGGCGTGATCCCGTGCTTTGAGACGGACGGCGATGCTATGGATGTGTATATTGCCTGCGTATAGCTGTCATACAGTGTTTTTGCCTGACAAAAATACACGAATCTTAGCCGTTTTCTAATTTTACCGTATGTAAATAATATTTTCATCAGAAAGGCGGATAAAAAGATGAATTTGAAAATAGCTTTGTTGCAATTACTTCCGGAGGACACGCTTGACAAACAATTGGAAAAAGGAAAAAAAGCCTGCGTTAAGGCAAAAAATATGGGCGCTGATATTGCCCTGTTTCCCGAAATGTGGAGCGACGGTTATAAGCTTCCGCAGGATAGCTCGGAATTGGCCGCGTTGTCGATAGATTCGCAAAGTGATTTTGTCCGCGAATTCGGCAAGCTTGCCGGTGAGCTTAATATGGCTATCGGCATCACTTTCCTTGAAAGAAACGAGCCTAAACCGCTGAATTCCATTATCCTTTTTGATAGATTCGGAAAGGAGCGGCTGCATTATTCTAAGGTCCATACCTGCGCTTTTGACTTGGAAAAGGTATTAGCTGGCGGAGATGATTTCTATGTGACCGAGCTGGATATCGGCAGAGATATCATAAAGGTAGGCTCGATGATATGCTTTGACAGAGAATTTCCGGAAAGCGCGCGTATCTTAATGCTCAAAGGGGCGGAAGTTATTTTAGCGCCTAACGCCTGCCCTATGGAGATAAATCGTTTATCGGCGCTTCGCACAAGAGCTTATGAAAATATGCTTACTGTCGCTACCTGTAATTATCCCAAGGGGCAGCCGGATTGCAACGGTCATTCAACGGTGTTTGACGGAGTTGCATGGTTAAATAACGAGCCGGGAGTGCGGGATATGTGTATTCTCGAAGCGCCGGAAGAGGAGGGAATTTATTTAGCTGAGATAGATATAGATATGCTGCGGGATTATCGTGACCGTGAAGTTATGGGAAACAAGTACCGCCATCCGAACAAATATAAGACTTTGGCAACGGATATCGAATGAGAATAAAACAAAAAACAGAGAGCATACACCCTCTGTTTTTGTTTTTAATTTTGAAAGTTGATCACTTGAGCTCGACTTTACCGCCGGCCTCTTCGATCTTAGCCTTGATCTCCTCAGCCTCAGCCTTGGGAGCAGCTTCCTTAAGAGTCTTAGGAGCAGCCTCAACCAGCTCCTTAGCTTCCTTAAGACCTACACCGCAGATGTCCTTGACCAGCTTGATGATGTTCATCTTGGACTCGCCGAAGGAAGCCAGAACAACGTCAAACTCAGTCTTTTCCTCAGCGGCTGCGGCAGCGCCTGCGCCTGCAGCGGGAGCAGCAGCAACAGCAGCTGCGGATACGCCGAATTCCTCTTCAAGTGCCTTTACCAGCTCGTTGAGCTCTAATACGGTAAGGCCCTTAACTTCTTCAATAATGCCTAAAATCTTCTCTGAAGCCATTTTAATTTTCCTCCATATTATGTTTGTAGTAGTTTCATGCGGATAAAGCCGCATGCCTTTCCGCGATCATGCGGACTGTTTCTTTTCGATCTCGCTTACTGCGATAGCAAGTCTCTGAATGGGAGACTGAAGCATAAATACCAGCTGGGAAAGCAGAGTTTCCTTGGAAGGCAGCTTTGCGTAAGCAATTACCTCTTCCTTGCTGATAGCCTTTCCGCCGACAAATCCTTTCTTAATGCTGAATTGTCCCTCGGAATCCTCTTCCTGCTTATAAAGCAGCTTAGGAGCGGTGATGATGTCGTCCTTTGCAAGCGCTATTGCGGTAGTGCCCTCAAGTACGTCCTCAATGCCCTCGATGCCCGCCTCTTTTGCGGCACGCTTTAACAGGGTGTTCTTTACTACGAAGTAGTCTATCCCTGCCTCGCGCAGACTTTTTCTCAGCGCGGTATCGTCGGCAACGGTAATACCCTTGTAATCGACGATAACGCCGCACTCGGCGTTTTTAAGCTTTTCGGTGAGTTCTTCAACGAAAGCCTGCTTGGACTGTAATACGCTCTGACTCGGCATAAACGGTTCTCCTTTCGTATATTTACTGTTCAAAAGGAAAAATAAAAGCCCATGTTCACAGAGGAACAGGGCGGAAAAAACACTATTTTCCCATTCCTCGGCAGGCGGAAAATAATTCCGTTAGCGGTAGACCGACCTGCTGTCTTTAGAACAGCGTTGTTATTATAGCACAGTTTTTTATATTTGTCAAGCGCTTTTGAATTATTTTTTTCTAAGGTCGATAACTCTCTGCGCTTTACCCTGGAATCTTTGTATCGTCTTTGGCTCTACCAGCGATACCTTTACGGAAATACCCAGCACGGTCTTAAGGTCGTGGTCTACTCTCTTACGCAGATTTTCCAACGCGGAGAAGCTTTCGAGCAGGCTTTCGTCCGCTATCTCGCACTTTACCTCCAGCGCGTCGTGGCTGCCCTCGCGGGTGACAACTATCTGATAATGCGGAGCGACCTCTTTTATAGTCATGATAACGCTTTCTATCTGCGACGGGAACACGTTCACGCCACGTATCTTAAGCATATCATCGGTGCGTCCGGTGGTTTTTGCCATACGCGCGTGAGTGCGTCCGCATTCGCATTTTTCGTAGGTTATCGAGGTGATGTCCTTGGTGCGGTATCTCAGCACCGGAAGCGCCTCCTTGGACAGCGGCGTTACGACTAACTCGCCCTCTTCCCCCTCCGGCAGCACCTCGCCGGTCTCCGGGTCGATTATCTCCGGCAGGAAATGATCCTCGTTGAAGTGCAAACCGCAGCGCAGGTGGCATTCTCCCGAAACGCCGGGCCCGATAAGCTCGCTCATGCCGTAATTGTCGGTGGCGAGCAGGTGCAGTCTTTCCTCTACCTGTGCGCGCATCTCGGCAGTGCAGCCCTCAGAGCCGAACAGTCCGAGCCTGAGCTTTATATCGTCGCGGCTGTAGCCCAGCTCCTGCGCCATTTCCCCTATGTGCAGAGCATAAGACGGAGTGGATACCAGTGCCGTCGTGCCGAAATCCTTCATCAGCATTATCTGCTTTTCGGTATTTCCAGAGGAACACGGCACTACGGTAGCGCCTATCTTTTCCAGTCCGTAATGAAGTCCCAGCGCACCGGTGAACAGTCCGTAGCCGAATGATATCTGAACTATATCCTCGTCGGTAGCGCCCGCCGCGGTAACTATTCTCGCCATGCAGTCCGACCACATATCAAGATCGTTCGCGGTGTAGCCGACAACGGTGGGCTTTCCGGTAGTACCGGAGGACGCGTGCAGGCGCGTTACCTTCTTCATAGGCACCGCAAACATGCCGAACGGATAATTGTCGCGAAAATCCGCCTTAGTGGTAAAGGGTATGTACTTTATATCCGACAATGTTTTCAGCTTTGAGCAGTCAAAGCCCGCCTCGTCAAACTTCTTTTTGTACAGCGGAACATTGTCGTAGCAATACTTTACCATGTGTTTGAGTTTTTCGAGCTGGAGCTTTTCTATCTCCGCTCTGGGCATGGTTTCGATGTCCTTTTGAAAAAACATTATATTATCCTTCTTTCAGTTTGTATATTCACATTTGAAATCGGTAAACCGCGCGGTATTCTCCCCGACGGCATATAATCCTGTCATCACTCCGGTAAATCCGCCGGATACCTCGGTGGAAAGGTACTTCGACTGCCCCATTCCGAGAAAGCTTTCCTTTTCGCCGTCGGATACGTAAAATTTATAAAACAGATTATCGGCGCGAACGATAAGCCGCGCGCTGCCGCTTACTTTTACGGTGTTTTCGATATGCCTTATCCCGCCGATATTGAGCCGCAGCAGCGCCTCATACCCGTTGTCTGTCTTTCTTATTGCGGCGTCGTAATGCTCCTGCTCGCACATATACATAGATACGCCCGCCTCGCCGCAGTCGAGCTCAAGCGCTACCGACAGTTCAAAATCAAACTCCCTTTGCCGCAGCGCGATAAACGTCGGAGAGCCGACCTCGTCTAAAGTCACGTCGGTGCCGTGCAGGATATAGCTTTCGGCGGAAAGCTCGTAATTTTCCGGCACGGGACAGCGCAGAAAGCACCAGTCTATATGCGGGTCGGTACTTGCAAAGGTAAATACAGGCAGCGGCTTTTGGTAAAAATCGCCTTTTATCTCGTAGCTGTCGTCTGTAGTGCCGTCCCTGCCCGCCTTTATCCAGCCGTCCGTAAATCTCACCGGAGTGAGAAAGACCTCTCTGCCGAGCGTGTGGTAGGTCATCCATAGATGTATCTGTCTGAATCCCAAGCTAAGTATGAACCAGTCGCCGTTATTGTCGCAAACGAGGTCGCCGTGACCTATCCCCTGTATGATGTACGGCGCTTTGTTGCGGTTGGTAAGTATCGGATTTTCGCCGCGCGGGGCAAATTCTCCCCAGACGCTGTCCGACACGGCGAGGGTTATCATGTGGCCGTACTCGGTGCCGCCCTCCGCCGCCATAAGGTAATATCTGCCGTCTATTTTGTACATGTGAGGGCTTTCGAGGTAGCGCCCGCCGCTTCCCTGCCAGATACAGCGGGAGGGGGTGAGCTTTTTGCCGGTGGCGATGTCTATCTCGCACTGTACCACGCCGTGTACTCCCTCGCTGTCGCTGCCGTTGGAGATAAAGTAGGCTTTCCCGTCCTCGAAAAACAGCGACGGATCGATGCCGTCCTGCTCCACCGTGACGGGGTCGGACCATTCCCCGTAAATATCATCGGTGTAAACGTAAAAATTTTCGTGGGTGGTATCGTTGGTGGTCACCATATAGAACCGCCCGTCATTGTATCTTATAGTAGGAGCGAAAACTCCGCCGGAGCTGTTCACGTTTTCCAAAGCGACTTGATTTTTGCGGGTCAGCACATAGCCTATCTGCTTCCAGTTTACAAGATCACCGCTTTCAAACAGCGGAACGCCGGGAAAATACTGGAACGAGCTGCACACCATATAAAATCTGCCGTTCGCTTTACATACGCTGGGGTCGGGGTAAAATCCGCTCAGCACAGGATTTTTATAGATCATTTTGCTTTTCCTTTAGTTCTTGTCGCCGCCGATAGCCTCGGTAACAACGACCTCGTTTTTCTCCTCATAGCAGGAGAATATCTCGTCTACCTCTTCTTTCTTCATTCGCGGAGTGATAAGGCTGACTATCGGCACGATTATAAGACCCGCTATCATGGTAAGCGCACCGAGATTTACCGGTGAAGCAAGCGAGAATCCGAGGAATGTGCCGGTAGGCTTTATTATCATGTGCAGCACGGTAGCGCCTACGCCGACTATAAAGCTTGCGTATACCGACGCGCGCGTAACGCCTTTCCAGAACAATCCGTACATGAACGGTGCTAGGAACGCTCCCGCGAGCGCGCCCCACGAATATCCCATAAGGTCGGAGATGAGCGCGTTTTTATTAAGCGCGATAACTACCGATACTATAAGGAATACCGCGATAAGCACGCGCATTATGATAAGCGATCTCTTTTCGTCTATCTTGCCCTTTGAAAAAGGCTTGATAAGGTCTAACGTCAGCGTCGAGCTGGAGGTCAGCACGAGCGAGGACAGCGTGGACATCGACGCGGAAAGCACCAGTACCACCACTATGCCTATCAGTATTTCGGGCAGTGTTTCCAGCATTTTCGGAACGACGCCGTCCGAGCCTATCTCGGCAAACTGCTCGTCGGTAACGAAGATACGTCCGAATCCGCCGAGGAAGTAGCTGCCGCCCGCGATTATGAACGCGAATGCGGTGGAAACTATCGTGCCGGTCTTTATGGACTTTTCATCCTTTATCGCATAGAATTTATGTACCATCTGAGGAAGTCCCCAAGTGCCGAGCGAGGTTAGGATTATAACGCCCAGCAGGTTCATCGGATCAGGCCCGAAGAACGAGGCGAAGCCGCCGTTTAAGTCCGGAGTGGGAGTTCCCGCGGTGCTTACCTGTGACAGCTGATTTACCGCCTCGGTAAAACCGCCCTTGGAGGCAAGCGTAGCGAGTATCACCGCAACTATGCCGACTATCATTATTATACCTTGTACGAAGTCGTTTATAGCGGTCGCTTTATAGCCGCCGATGATGACGTATACCGCCGTAATTACCGCCATACCGATAACGCAGTAGGAATAATCTATCTGGAACGCCATTTCAAACAGCCTTGAAAGACCGTTGTACACGCTCGCGGTGTACGGGATAAGGAACACGAACACGATAAGCGCGGATATTATCTTAAGCGTCTTGCTGTTAAAGCGCTTTTCAAAGAACTGCGGCATGGTCGAGCTGTCAAAGTGCTTTGTCATTATCCTGGTGCGCCTGCCGAGTATCACCCACGCCATCAGCGAACCTATCAGCGCGTTGCCTATACCTACCCAAGTGGTAGCGAGGCCGTAGCTCCAACCGAATTTTCCGGCATAGCCTACAAAAATGACCGCCGAAAAATAAGAAGTGCCGTAAGCGAACGCGGTGAGCCACGGCCCTACCGAACGTCCGCCGAGTACATAATCGTCGACAGTACCCGCCTTTTTGCGGCAGTAGATACCTATGCCGACAACAAAAAGTACATAGATGATGAGAATTGCCAGTACCATAAAAATTTTTCCTCCGGTGAAAATCTGTTAAGTTAAAGTGTGATCGGTGTAAATCACTAAAGTAAATTATAACTGATAAAAAGTTTTTTGTCAACATGACATATTCGCAAATCGAAATCGGTTTTTTGTACAATTTTTATGCTTTCAAATTGTGCGGTATATCAAGTCATACCGAAAAACCGCATTAAAATAAGGTTTATTGAAACGCTCGGAAATTTCCGCAAAAGCGAAAAAGTTAATATTATCCTATTAAAGTCATAATCATGCTAGAAAAATTTTTTAGTAAGTGCTATAATAATTTGTGAAAAATGCACAGGACTTTGGTCGTGTGTCTAAAAATAAAGCAGGAAGGTACAGTACAATGGCAGAAAACAGACTTATCGGCGATTATCCGGTCATCGGAATACGCCCGACGATCGACGGACGCAGAGGCGTGCTCGGCGTGAGAGAATCCTTAGAGGAGCAGACCATGAATATGGCTAGATCGGCAGCAAAGCTGTTTGAGGAAAATATAAAATACTCAAACGGCGAGCCGGTGAAGGTAGTCATAGCCGACACCACTATCGGCAGAGTTGCGGAGGCGGCTGCCTGCGCGGACAAATTCAAGAAAGCGGGCGTTGACATCACGCTGACGGTAACTCCCTGCTGGTGCTACGGCGCGGAGACTATGGACATGGATCCCATGACGATAAAGGGAGTATGGGGCTTTAACGGCACGGAAAGACCGGGCGCGGTATATCTTGCTTCGGTGCTTGCTACCCACGCTCAAAAGGGACTGCCAGCGTTCGGAATATACGGGCATGACGTTTGCGAGGCGGACGACACCTCTATCCCAGACGACGTAAAGGAAAAGCTGCTGCGTTTTGCGCGTGCGGCGGTAGCCTGCGCCACCATGCGCGGAAAGAGCTATTTACAGATAGGCTCTATCACAATGGGTATCGGCGGCTCGATAATCGACCCGGCGTTTATAGAAGAATATCTCGGAATGAGAGTAGAATCGGTGGACGAGGTGGAAATAATCCGCCGCATGACCGAGGGGATATACGACGAGGAAGAATACCGCAAAGCGCTCAAATGGGCTAAGGAAAAATGCAAAGAGGGCTTTGACAAGAATCCGGAAAATCTCCAGAAATCCCGCGAGCAGAAAGACGCTGATTGGGAATTTGTCGTAAAGATGATGTGTATCATCAAGGACTTGATGAACGGCAACAAAAACCTCCCCGCAGGGTGCGAGGAAGAAAAGGTCGGTCACAACGCCATCGCCGCAGGATTCCAGGGGCAGAGACAGTGGACGGACTTTTATCCCAACTGCGACTTCCCGGAGGCTATGCTCAACACCTCGTTTGACTGGAACGGCGCGCGCGAGCCGTATATACTCGCCACCGAAAACGACGTGCTGAACGGACTTGGCATGCTGTTCATGAAGTTGCTCACCAACCGCGCTCAGATATTTGCGGATGTTCGCACCTACTGGAGCCCGGAGGCGGTAAAGAAAGCCACCGGATACGAGCTTGAGGGTATAGCAAAGGAAAGCGGCGGATTTATCCACCTGATAAACTCCGGTGCGGCGTGTCTTGACGCGTGCGGCAAGGCGACAGGCGCTGACGGCAAGCCGGAGATGAAGCAGTGGTTCGACATGACCGACAGTGACATAGACGCTGTCATGAACGCCACCACCTGGAATTATGCCGACCTCGGATATTTCAGAGGGGGCGGATATTCCTCAAGGTTCGTTACCGAAGCCGAAATGCCGGTAACTATGATAAGGCTTAATCTTGTAAAAGGATTAGGACCAGTTTTACAGATAGCGGAGGGCTGGACGGTCCACCTGCCCGACGAGGTGACCGACAAGCTGTGGAAGCGCACCGATTACACCTGGCCGTGTACCTGGTTTGCTCCGAGGACTACCGGAGAGGGCGCGTTCAAGACCGCTTACGACGTGATGAACAACTGGGGCGCAAATCACGGTGCGATAAGCTACGGACATATCGGTGCAGACCTCATCACGCTTTGCTCTATGCTGAGGATACCGGTCGCTATGCACAACGTGCCGGAGGAAAAAATATTCCGTCCCGCGGCATGGAATGCGTTCGGCATGGATAAAGAGGGGCAGGATTACAGAGCCTGCAAAGCATACGGACCGATGTACAAGAATATAAGATAATGGGAAAAAGAGTTCTTGCGATAGATCTCGGCGCGTCGAGCGGGCGTGCGATATTAGGAACGCTTAAGGGAGATAAGCTCTCCCTTACCGAGATACATCGCTTTTCAAACGATCCCGTGATACTGAACGGGACAATGTACTGGGACGTGCTGAGGCTGTTTCACGAGATAAAGCAAAGCCTGATAAAATCTAAGGAATACGGCGCGCCGGACAGTATCGCGATAGATACCTGGGGCGTGGATTTCGGACTGCTGGACAGCGAGGGCAGGCTGCTCGAAAATCCGGTGCATTACCGCGACGGCAGGACTGCGGGCATGACCGACAAGGCGTTCGGTCTTATAGATAAGGAAAAGCTTTATGCGGCGACCGGCAACCAGATAATGGAGATAAACACCGCGTTTCAGCTTTTATCGCTGAAAGAGGAACGACAAGACCTTATCGAGCGCGCGGATAAGCTGCTGCTTATGCCTGACCTGTTCGCGTATTTCCTCTGCGGGAATAAACGTGCGGAGCGCTCGATAGCCTCTACGACTCAGCTTTTCGACCAGCATAAAAAGGACTGGTCATACTCGACGGTAAAAGCGCTCGGCATAAAGGAAAGCCTGTTCCCTCCCGTAATAGAAAGCGGGTGCGAATTAGGTATGCTGTCGGACGAGATATGCAAAGAGCTTGATATACCGCCCTGCAAGGTCATTTCGGTATGCGGACACGACACACAGTCGGCGCAGGTCGCAGTTCCGGCCGAGGAAAAGGACTTCGCGTTTTTATCCAGCGGGACATGGTCGCTGCTGGGTACCGAGCTTGACAGTCCTATAATAAACGAGTCCTCCGCGGCGCTCAACGTCACCAACGAGCAGGGATTCGGCGGGAAAACGTCGTTTCTTAAAAATATAATCGGGCTTTGGCTGATACAGGAAAGCCGCCGCCAGTGGATAAGAGAGGGCAAGGAATACAGCTTTGCGGAACTTGAAAAAGCCGCAAGAGCCGCCGAGCCGTTCAAGTGCTTTATCGACCCGGACGCGCCTATGTTCACTCCCGCCGGCAATATTCCTCTAAGGATAAAGGAATACTGTAAGGATACGGCTCAGCCGGTGCCGGAAAGCGTCGGAGAGATAATGCGCTGCATATACGAAAGCCTTGCGATGAAGTACCGTTATTCCATTTCGCAGCTTGAGGAGTGTACCAAAAAAAGGTTTAATACGCTGTATGTGATAGGCGGCGGCACAAAGGACGGATTTTTGTCCGAGCTTACCGCGTCCGCCTGCAAAATAAAGGTTTCTGGCGGACCGGTAGAGGCTACGGCGCTTGGCAACATCGCGGTGCAGCTTATCGCACATAAAGAGATAGCCGACCTTGCCGAGGCGCGCAGGATAATTTCCCGCAGCGAAAAAATATACACCTGCGAACCGAAAGCTGACGATTGGGATACGGCGTATGAGAGATTTCTCGCACTGCTATAGAAAGGATTTGGATTTATGCTTAAAAACATACCGCCGATACTCTCGCCGGAGCTGCTCAAAACTCTCTGCGAGATGGGACACAGCGACCGAATAGTTATCGCGGACGGAAATTTCCCCTGTGAAAGCATCGGGAAAAACGCTAAGGTGATACGCTGCGACGGACACGGCGTTCCGGAGCTGCTGGACGCTGTGCTTACGCTGTTCCCGCTGGACACCTACGTAGATAAGCCGGTGAATCTTATGCAGGTAATGCCGGGCGACAACGCCAAAACTCCTATATGGGAGGAATACAAGGCGATAATAGCAAAGCACGATCCGCGCGGAGCGGACACGGTGGGCGAGATAGAGCGTTTCGCGTTTTATGAAGAGGCGAAAAAAGCCTATGCGATAATCGCCACCGGAGAAAAAGCGGTCTACGCCAACATCATGCTTCAAAAAGGCGTTGTATAATGTGATAAGGAGAAAAATTCTGAAAAATTTATTTTTCAGAAGGTGAGTTTTTTACTTTGCTGAGTACGGTCAGCAATTTTGCTTCGCAAAACCGTACAAAAACTCGAAAGGAGAGATGCTTGCAAAGCAAGCATGATCATAATTATGTATGAAGAAATAAAAGAACAGATGGTGGACATCTGCCATAAGCTTTGGCAAAAAGGCTGGGTAGCCGCAAACGACGGCAACATCACGGTAAAGGTCGGCGAGAACAGGTATTTAGCCACTCAGACCGGCGTCAGCAAAGCGTTTATCACACCTGATAAGATAGGTCTTATCGACGGGGATTTCAACACAATAGAGGCAAAGGAGGGCTGGCGTCCCTCATCGGAGGTGAAAATGCACCTGCGCTGTTATCAGGAACGTCCGGATGTCGGCGCGGTAGTACACGCACACCCGCCGGTTTCTACAGGATTTGCCTGTGCGCACCTGCCGATGGACGATTACTGCATGATAGAAACGGTAATCGCGGTGGGCTCTATACCGCTTACCCCATATGGTACGCCCTCCACTTATGAAGTACCCGACGCGATAACACCGTACCTTAAGGATCATGACTGCATGCTGCTGGAAAACCACGGTGCGCTTACCGTAGGCGCCGACCTCATCACCGCTTACTACAGAATGGAGACCATGGAGTTACAGGCGCATATCTCGCTGGTAGCGCGGCTGCTCGGCGGAGTAAAGGACATTTCCCGCGAGAACATCGACCGCCTTATCGGAATGAGAGAACAGTACGGAGTTACCGGCAAGCACCCCGGATATAAGAAATATCAGTAAATATCAACAAGCGGCGGCTCGCAAATGAACCGCCGCTTGGGTTTTCTCAACATGTTTTAGAGGGTCAATTGTTCTTAATTATCATCATCATGACCGAGCGCTTTTGGCTTTGTGTCAGCGGTTTAAGTTTGCCGCTTTCCGTCAGTGATTTTACACAGTACAGGCAGAACCAGCCGTCGTTTAAGAATATGCTCTGCATACTGTAACGCTGCGCCTTTAAGACTTGCCTCGGTGTATCGGCAAGCACGGCGCGGGCGTACTCGCCACGCAACTCGTTCAGCCGCGTGTGGTGCTTTTCCTTTATCCTGTCGCCTATCGCGATAAGCGCATCGTTTGTCGCTTTATCGGGGATATACAGCGCGGAAAATTTTACTTTGTTCGAGCAGTCATCAGCTTTCTCAACGCTTATCCAGCCTTTTTCCGAAAGGAAGGAATATTCCTCACAGCTCAGTTCCTTTCCCTCTGCCATTCCCCTGATAAGCGAGATAATACGGAAGGCGGTGCTTTGATACAGCTCGTTTATCCGAACGTCCGACCATTCGCTGTCCACGCTCCACGCGATATATCCGTCCATCTCGTTCCAGCACGGTCCCGACCAGCTTTTTACGCTGTCGTAATATTGCGGCTTTCTTGCCGAGGCGTCTTCTACCGTCGCGTAGCATATGTTTTTTCCGCCATCCGGACGGCAGGTCGCCGCCTCGTCAAAGGTGACGCTTTGTTCGGCGCAGGTCTTTCCGCTGTTTGCCGCTATATACGGTATCAGCGTCCACATAAGATAATTCTCGCGCTGCTCGTCATTTTCGTACAGTCCGCCCTGTATGCTGTCGTCTGTCATTAGCGGAGAATGGGACAGCTCATCATATAATTCATTTGCAAATATCTCAGCCGCTTCTGCGTACATTTTGTCATGAAGTTCGATAATCTCATCGCTTGGGTGGTCTATCAGGACATTTGACAGATACTTATCCCCCTGCTTAAGCAGAAAGCCGTTTTCTTCAAGATATTCCGCTTCACTCTCCACATACACCGGAGATACCCCCAGCATATCCGCTATCTCGTTTACCGACGCGGGAGAGTTGTGTACATAATAGATGATATTCTGCGATAAAGCACCGCGCAGGTAATTTTCATTCCCAACGCCGCTGCCTACAGAACCGCATGTGCCTATAAGCGCAAATTTTATCGGGTCAAACTTTAACTCGCTGTTTTGTCTTATCATGGTCATACCTCGTTTCAATTCCTTTTTTGCCTCGAACAGATGCCATTTGACCGTGCCCGACGCTATACCAAGCCGCGCCGCGATAGCTGACTGCTTTTCACCGTGAAAGTAATAGGCGGCGACTATTTCGCGTTGCATTTTTGAAAGATAGGCTATCTCCATATGCAGTCTGCGCGCCGTTTCATCGGTAATAAGGTCATCAAGGATATCCGCGCTTTCATCGGCGATAAGAGCGGCGATATCATCGGAGGATATCCCGATATACCGGCGGGAATTGTCGCGGTAGTAATTTGCCAATGCGTTGCGTGCCGACCGCCATATAAAGCTGGAGTGGTTTTCGATACAGTCATTGCGGATAAGGGCATGGTACACCTTAAACATTATCTCCTGTGAAAGGTCCTCGGCGTCCTGCACAGTACGGCAGTGCTTAAGCGCAAAGCCGAATACTGGGCGCATATATTCGGTTATTATTTTTTCGGCATTTTTTCTGTTCATATTTACCTCACTTGACAGCTGTCGTATATAAAGACACCCGTACCGAAAAAAGGTTGGGCTATTGACTTTATCCGCCGCATAGATTATAATTGAAAAAACAGGCAAAATTCTGAAAGGAGATATTTTTATGAAGGTACTTATGCTTAACGGCAGTCCGAGAGCGCAGGGCAACACCTTTATCGCTCTTAACGAGATGAAGAAAATTTTCGACGAGTCCGGCGTGGAAAGCGAGATAATCAAGGTCGGCGGCACCGATATACGCGGCTGCGCAGCCTGCAACTACTGCTTTGAACACGGCAAGTGCGTATTCGACGACATGGTAAACGAGATCGCCCCGAAATTCGAGCAGTGCGACGGACTGGTGGCGGCAAGTCCGGTATACTACGCCTCGGCAAACGCTACGCTTATAGCGGTGCTTGACAGGCTGTTCTACAGCACCCATTTCGACAAGACCATGAAGGTCGGGGCGAGCGTGGTGGCCGCAAGACGCGGCGGGCTTTCCGCTACATATGACGAGCTTAACAAATACTTTACCATTTCCGGCATGCCGGTGGCGTCCGGTCAATACTGGAACAGCATTCACGGCAGAGCGCCCGGCGAGGCCGAGCAGGACAAAGAGGGCTTGCAGGGTATGCGCACTCTCGCAAGAAACATGGTATTCTTAATGAAGAGTATCGCACTCGGCAAGGAGAAATTCGGACTGCCTGAGCAAGAGCCGCCGGAGCGCACTAATTTCATAAGGTAACGTTATGGGACAATACAAAATCGAGGAATTTTGCGCATTGCGCGACGGGCGCCGTATATATTGCGATATTTATCTTCCGCTTATCGATGGTGAAAAGCTGCCGGTCGTGATATGCTGTCACGGCTACGGCGGCAATCACACTTCAAGCGAGGGATACGCCTCGGCGATAGCCGAAAACGGTATGATAGCCTGCTGCTTTGACTTTTGCGGAGGTTCGCCGGATTCGCTCAGCGACGGCAGTATGACCGAAATGTCCATCTTCACCGAACGGCAGGACCTTATAGCGGTCATGGACACGATACTTTCACGGTACAAATCGGCGGACGGCAGCAGAGTTTTTCTGCTCGGTAAAAGCATGGGCGGCGCGGTATCGGCGATAACCGCCGCGGCGATTCCGGACAGGATAAAGGGGCTTATACTTATGTACCCCGCGTTCGTGTTGGTGGACGATATAAAGGCAAAATTCAGCAACGTCAGCGAGATACCGGACACTTTCGAGCAGTTAGGGCTTACGATAGGAAAAATATTCGCTCAGGGGCTGCTGGATTATGATATTTACGATGAGATACGCGGTTATGACAAGGACGTACTTATAATCCACGGCGACCGCGACGGTCTTGTGCCGTTATCTTATTCCGAAAAAGCTATTGAAGTCTACCCTGCTGCCGAGCTTAAGATAATTTCCGGAGGTGAACACGGCTTTTACGGAAAATACGCCGAAAAAGCCACCGAATACACCCTCGAATATCTTAAAAAACATATATAAAACAAAAAATCGTCAAGCTTTGAACTGAACCAATTTGTGCGAACAGCACAAAAGACCCCTATGGAAAAATAAATTAAGAAACGAACTGGCTTCGCAATTCAAGCGGAGTCAGTTTTGTTTTAAGCTGAATATGCTGGTGATTGTAAAAGTAAATATAGTCATCAATTAATTGTCTCGCGTCATCAAATGTCTTGATTTTAGTCCTGTGAATACACTCCGTTTTGAGGATAGAAAAGAAATTTTCCGCTAAAGCATTATCATATGGGTTCCCACGTCTTGACATTG
>CANQKE010000029.1 GCA_947624435.1 uncultured Ruminiclostridium sp. | reverse complement strand
ATGCCCCCCTTTCGTTAGACTTTTATTTTGGTGTATCTCCATTATACCATATTGTCTAACAAAAGGGGAGCAGTTCAGTATCGGGGGAGCTTGTTTGTTATCTTTTTATCGAATTTGACATTTATACTGTTTCATGTTAAAATAAAATAATAAAAATTTTACTGTTAATTGCAGGGAACGGAGGAATATATGATGTTCAAAAAGCTCTCAGCGTTATCGATATGCTTGGCGGCTATGCTTATTATCGGGAATATCGGCGGTATCACCGCAGCGGCAGAAGACGCTGTGACCAAAACACCTTCTCAGGCTGTCGCGGAAATGACTTGGGGAACAAATCTCTGCGACCTGTTTATGGCGGACGTCGAGTACCCTCAGGGCTCCGTACACGGATATGTCGATTACGGCAATGCGGCAACATTTGGACTTGCGGCATGGTTCGGCGAGGACGGCTTTGACTGGCTCGCATATCACGATATGTATAACGGCACCTTTGAGGTGAGCGTCGCTATGCCGGATTATTCCTCGGTTAAAAACTGGACCGGCAGCCTTTTTGAACTGGGCGTAATGACTACCTCTACCGACTATACGGTAGCTATTACCTTATCGGACAGCAAGCTTGTAAAAAAAGACGGCTCGGTAGTAAAGCTTGACTCAATGAACAAAACATACTCCGGCACTACCTCTGAAGGGCCGGATATAAACGGTTGGTGCAGATATGTCATAAATGCACCCGCCGAAACGCCTAAGCCCGGCAGCAGCCTTAACGGAGCGGTGCTGCATACGACGGTAACGGTACAAAAAAGCAATACCGGAGGTCGGTCAAAGGCGGAATACTTTTATCAGAAAGACCGCTATAAAATGGACAGGGAAAAGCTTACCGATCTTTTTATCGAAGAGGGTGCTAATGTTTTCCGTCTTCCCGTGACATGGACTTCCTTTGTCAACGACACGACGTTTGAGATAGATAAAGAATGGCTGGATATGATAAAGGAGGAAGTCGATTACATACTCAGTAAGGGCGCATACTGCATACTCGATATGCACAACGATTACCTTATGCGTTCATTTGTCGGTGTAAAGAAAAACGGCGTATGGACAGATCTCCACTGGGAAAGAGATTGGATGCTGGACGAATATTCCGAATATGTAAACGAAAGATTTAAGGCGGTTTGGTCACAAATAGCGGAATATTTCAAGGATTATCCGCAGCAGTTGATATTTGAAACGGCAAATGAGCCGTCAACGGAATGGTACGAAGATATTTCGTATGATATGAACGAAGTCGCGGTAAAGCGCGTAAACGAAATGAACAAAATGTTCGTTGATACCGTAAGAGCAAGCGGCGGCAAAAATGCTCAGCGTTTTCTTTGCCTTGCCGTAGCAAATTACAATACCTATCAGTTTCTTTCCGATGTGGTCCTGCCCGATGATGACGGTCTTATGGTACAGCTTCATTCTTATAATGAGATGGAGTACAACACCAATAATCAGGATTATAAAGATGTTAATCCGTCGTATGACTATGTCGGTCAAACAGATAAGCTGTTTGACGCCGTAGCGAAATTTCAGCAGCAACACCCTGATGTTCCCGTTATTATCGGAGAAGACGGTATCAGCCAAAAAATGAAAGATAGTGACGCTGCACCGAGGGCGGAGTATTTTTATACCAAAGCAAAGGAATACGGCGTACCCTGCCTTTGGTGGGAGGATTACTTTGTAACCGAAGAAAAGATAGAATATTGGCTGTATGACAAAGCCGCACAGAAATGGGGACGGCCGACACTGCTTGAGATCATTAAGGAGAAAGCCGGACTTGCCGATCCGGTGCTGACGGGGATCAAAGTAAACAGCACAGGGCATAAAACAAAGTATCTTACAGATGAACCTCTTGATGTCAGCGGCCTTACGATAATTGCGGATATGAGCCGCGGTAAGGATCCTGTTATCAACGTCACAAAGGACATGATAAGCGGCTTTGACAGTTCTGCGCCTAAAGAAAAGCAAACGCTGACTATAACTTATCAGGGAAAGAAAACAACCTATGATATAACCGTGTCATTGCCGGAAATGACAGGGTTCAAGCTCGCGTCCCGCGGGGTAAACTCAGTTAAATTGTCGTGGAATAAAAACGCTGCCGCGTCAGGTTACCAGGTAGGCGTTTACAAGGGCGGCAAGTGGGTAAGCTACACCGTTAAAGGCAACGGCACGACCTCTTATACCGTCAGCGGTTTGTCGGCAGGAACGAAATACAACGTTCGCGTTCGTGCATACAAAACGATAAACGGCAAGGATATTTACGGCGTATGGAAGACCGGCTCGGTGAACACCGCGCCGTCGAATATGACAGGATTCAAATTAGCCTCGCGCGGGGTAAACTCCGTTAAGCTGTCATGGACTAAAAATACCAGCGCGTCAGGTTATCAAGTCGGCGTTTACAAGGGCGGCAAGTGGGTAAGCTACACCGTTAAGGGCAACGGTACGACTTCTTACACTGTCAGCGGTTTGTCGGCAGGAACGAAATACAACGTTCGCGTTCGTGCTTATAAAACCAACGGTTCAAGCACCATCTACGGCGCATGGAAGACCGGCTCGGTGAACACTTCGCCGTCGAATATGACCGGGTTCAAATTAGCGTCGCGCGGGGTAAATTCCGTCAAATTATCATGGACTAAAAACACCAGCGCGTCAGGTTATCAAGTCGGCGTTTACAAGGGCGGCAAGTGGGTAAGCTACACCGTTAAAGGCAACGGTACGACCTCTTACACCGTCAGCGGTTTATCGGCGGGAACGAAATACAACGTTCGCGTAAGAGCATACAAAACCAGCGGTTCTAGCACTATCTACGGCGCATGGAAGACCGGATCGGTAAATACTTCGCCGTCGAATATGACAGGATTTAAGCTGAAAAGCAAGACTACAAGCTCGCTTACCTTGCAGTGGAGCAAGAACTCAAGCGCTACCGGCTACCAACTGCAAATACAGAAAAACGGCAAGTGGGTTTCTTACACAATAAAGAGCGCGAAAACCACCTCTTACACGATAAAAAGCCTTGCTAAAAACACGAAGTACAGCGTTCGTATAAGGGCGTACAAGACAAGCGGTTCTAGCACAATCTACGGCGCATGGAAAACCGGCTCGGCATCCACTAAAAAGTAACGAATAAATAACGGCGCAGTCCCTTTTGAACAAGTTCCCCTTTTGTTAGACAACAAAATCAAAGTCTGACGAAAGGGGATATTTTTATGCCCAAAGGAAAGCAAAAATCCACGCCGGAAACTATGCAAAAGGAGGAACTTTCGCCGATAAACACTGCATAACAAAAGCGACCAAGATCGCTCTTAGTCGCTTTGTATAATTTTCTTCCGAATTTTTGTCCGACTTTTTGGAGTCGGGTCATATATTATCGTTTTATCGAAGTGCCGGTGGTATTGTAACCGCTGGTGAATTGTTTTCCGTCGGCGCTTAGGCATCTTACGGTAACATAGTAGGTAGTTCCTTTAGGCATATTGTTCCAGGTGTAGCTCGTGGAAGTCGTATCTGAGAGCTTTTTCCAGCTTCCGTTAGCGGTTTTGTAATATATCCTGTATTTTCCTGCGCCGGTGATCTTATTCCAGGATAATTTATATCCGGTGGACGTTTTGACGGCGGTAGGCTTTGCAGGGGTATTTATCCTCTTTATCGTACTGCCGGAAGAATTGTAGCTGCTGTTATAACTTCCGCTGACCGCTTTTACCGTATAGGTGTAGCTTTTGTTCATTGTCGCGTTTATTGTGCAGGAGTTCGAGGCGGTGTTCCTAAGCTGCTTCCAGCCCGAAGCGGTTTTGTAATATACCTTGTAGGTCGACGCGCCCGCTACCTTGTTCCAGGTTATTTTTACGCCGGAATTATTGACCTCCAGATTGGAAATATTCGGCTGGGCAAGACGTTTCAGCGTTTTGCCGGTGCTGTCATATCCGCTGGTAAAGCTCTTGGAATCGCTGCTTACGCATCTTACGGTAAAGGTGTAGGTCGTGCCGCTTTTAGCGCCTTTCCAGGTGTAGCTTGTCGAGGTGATATCGGCGATCTTTTTCCAGCCGGACGCGGTCTTGTAAAATACTCGGTATTTCGCCGCGCCTTTGGAGGAATTCCAGCTGAGCTTTACTCCCGACGAGGTGTTAGCGACCGACGTCAGCTTTGGAGTGGCTATATATTTTGCGGAAACTCCGGTGGAGTTATAGCTGCTGGTAAAGTATTTTGCATCGCTGCTTAAGCATCTTACCGTAAATTTATAGGTGGTGCCGGCCTTTGCGCCTTTCCAGGTATAGCTTGTCGAAGTCGTGTCCGCTATTTTAGTCCAGCTGCCGTTTCCGGTTTTGTAATATACACGGTATTTCGCGGCTCCGTCCACCTTGTTCCAGCTTACCTTGATACCGCCGTTTACGCTTTCGGCGGCGAGTTTACCGGGGGCCGCAATATAGGTAATGCTCTTTCCTGTTTTATCATAAGAGCTGGTATATGTTCCGTCAAGATCGACGCATCGCACCGTAAAGCTGTACTCAGTGCCGCTCTTTGCGCCTTTCCAGGTGTAGCTGGTGCCGGTAGTATCTGCGATCTTTTTCCAACCGGAGGCGGTATTGTAGAACACACGGTATTTTTTGGCGCCTGACACTTCGCCCCAGCTTATCTTAACGCCTGTCGCGGTATTTTCTACCTTGTTCAGCTTCGGCGTGTCCAATACCGCTGAAAATATAATTTTGTTATTTTTGGCATAAGTCTGGGCATAAGAGCCGGCCTTGCCGTAGATCGTTGCATAGACCACATGGCTGTGGTCGCTGATCCAATAAGAGCCCGTCCACAGAGCATCTTCTCCTATCTGCGTCACGCTGGCGGGTATCGTGATTTTTTCCAATTCCGGATTGTAGGCAAAAGCCTTATTGCCGATACTCTTAACACCGGAGGCGATATCTACCTCTGTTAATTTGTCAAAGTAATTAAAGGCTTCATCGGAAATAGAAGTGATCCCGCTGTTTATGACCAGCTTAGTCACCTGCTCCCTGAGTGCCTGCCACGGGTTTCGGTAAACCGAATTCCTTACAGAGATCGCTCCCGTGCCCGAAATTGTCAACGTGCCGTTTTTATACGACCATGTGGCGTTTTCTCCCGCCACACGGTAAGATTTTTTGCTGAAAGCGCCGGTATTCGCATCGATAGTGTAAAAATTCACCATGCTGCCGTTGGAGGCGTAATAGAACACTTTAGAATCCTTAACAATAGGCTGACAATCCGAAATGGGAGCCGCCGCTGTAAATTCTTTAGTCAATTTTTCTCCGCTGCCATTGACAAACAGATAATGAAGCACCGATCCCGAAAGGGAATCATCTGTGCTCGCCGTTTGGATTGGGTTGTATTCCTCCCAGGAGATCATGAACCGATCATCGTTGATCTTGGTTATTTTAGCTCCTAAAAAGCTCTTTCCTTCGTCGGTATAATCGGTGAGCCATTTTACCTTGGTAGCGTCCTCGGTAAAATCGGCCATGGGAGTGATCGTCAGATAAATATTATACGGTGTATAGGAGGTAGCATTATCGTAATTATCCTGATCGATGGAGGTACCTAAACACAGTATATTTTTATCGGAGAGAGCCATGCCGTCCACACTGGCACAGCACGCAATAGCCCAGGCGGAATCACGGGAACCTCCGTAATTAAGAACGGGGATAGAGTCGGAATTGTACAAATCCCCCGTTCTGTATCGGGAAAGTTTGGTGCAGCGTGAGCCCTCGCTCTGCTCTAACACATAGAGATCGGAGCCTTTATTCGCGATATATTGAGCAAAGGAGTGCCAATGATCGCAGTCAACGATCTGGCCAGTCATGGTGGCTTCGTCCACTTCTAACATCAAAAAGCCCTGATGTCCCTGATTATACATAGGATCTACATAGCCCTCGTGACCGGTAACGACATACAGCTTTCCGTTGTATTCCGTCATTTCCACACAACCATAGTCAAAGGGATAGCGAACATCGCCGCCGAACAGCTGCGGGTTGCCGGTGATCTTTGCCGCGCCTTTGCGGTTCCAGGAGGTGTCGTAGCGAATTACCCGGATGACTTCGGCGTCGTCGTCTTCCTCGGTATTATTCTGCCCTTCTACAATATAATAGGAGTCCGAACCCGCGTAAAATCCTCCCCACAGACTAAGTTCCATGTCCAGAGATTTTTTGCTTTGTATCTGAAAGGAATCATCATAATTTTCGATTCGGATCTTGCTGCCGTCGTAAAACACCCGCATAAGGCCGGCTTTTGTGGCGACAAGATCAGAGGAGCTGATCAACCGAGGAGTTGGAAGGTTATCCTTTCCCGTAGGCAGTAAATTTCCGGCGGCATCCGCCCGCAGCGGCGTCACCGTTAAATTTGCAGGTGCGAACATCTCAAAAAGCAAGAACGATATCAAGGCAATGGATAAGCTGATAAATTTTTTCATTTCATGTTTTCCTCCTCTACACATAAAGTGCATATATTCGCTAATATTATAACATTATTTGGTAACAGTGTCAAGCTTTAATATCGGAGCCGGATATTTCCGCCGTGCCACTAATACTATATAATGTAAATATTATACGTGATTTCAAAAATAATTTTATCGCATTTGACAAACATATAATTTTGTGATAAAATAAAATGGAAATAAATCACTGCCATCGGCAGGGAACGGAGGAAGATATGATATTTAAGAAGATGTTAGCGGTGCTTATAGGCGCCCTGACAATTTGCGCGGCGTGTGCTTTATGCGCCGGCGCGGAAACAAGCGGGGACTATGAATATCGCATACTTTACGACGGAACGGTCGAGATAACCGACTATACCGGAAATGCGACCGATTTGACTGTACCTGCAACTATTGACGGTAAAAAGGTGACAAGGATAGGAAGTTGGGCTTTTGCATATTGTGATAGCATTACCTCTGTAGCCATACCCGACGGAGTTACGAGCATAGAATCTTATGCTTTTAATTTCTCAAGCATTACCTCAATAACAATACCTAGCAGTGTGACGCGTATAGACGATAGCACTTTTTTATATTGCTATTTCCTTGTCTCAATAACTGTAGATAAGAATAACGCGAATTATACTTCAAAAGATGGTGTGTTGTTTAATAAAGACCTGACTGAAATTATAGAATATCCTACGGGTAAAGAGGGAGGGTATATAATACCCGACGGAGTTACGAGCATAGGAGCTAATGCTTTTAAGTTTTGTGAAGGCCTTACCTCAATAAATATACCCGACAGCGTGAAAATTATATTTTCTGAGACTTTTGTGGGTTGTTCAAGTCTTGAATCAATAACAATACCCGACAGCATTACGAGTATAGGAGATCGTGCGTTTTACGGTTGTACAAGCCTTTCCTCCGTCAAAATACCCGACAGCATTACAAATATGGGAAGCAACCCATTTTGGGGTGCTCCGTTTCTTGACAATCAGACAACCACGGTAAAATATGCCGGAAAATGGGTTGTTGATTGTGATGAAAATGCAAAAACCGCAACCATAAAAAGCGGTACTGTAGGAATAGTGGGCGGAGCTTTTGCTTCTTGCAAAAGCCTTACCTCAATAACCATACCCGACAGCATTACGAGCATAGGAAGTTATGCGTTTTCAGGCACTCCTTTTCTTTATAATCAAACAACAACAGTAAAGTATGCAGGGAAATGGGTAATTGATTGTGATGAAAACGCAGAAATCGCAACCATAAAAAGCGGAACCGTAGGCATAGCTGATGATGCTTTTGAATCTTGTCGCAATCTTACCTCAATAACTATACCTGACAGTGTTACAAGTATAGGAGAGCATGCTTTTTGGTATTGTTCAATCCTTACTCCAATAACCATACCTGACAGTGTGACAAGTATAGGAGGTTGGGCTTTTTTTGACTGTTCAAGCCTTACTTCAATAACCATACCCGACAGCGTTACTAGTATAGAAGATGGCGCTTTTAACGGTTGTTCAAGCCTTACCACAATAAATATACCTGACGGTGTAACGAGTATAGGAGACGCGACTTTTGAGGATTGTTCAAGTCTTACCTCAATAACCATACCTGACAGCGTGACGAGCATAGGAGATTTTGCTTTTAGGTTTTGTAAAGGCCTTACCTCAATAACTATACCCGACAGCGTGAAGAGTATAGGAGATTATGCTTTTGACGAGTGTTCAAGCCTTACCGCAATAAATATACCTGACGGTGTGCCAAGTATAGGAGATTATACTTTTGAGCGTTGCTATAGTCTTACATCAATAACCATACCTGATAGCGTGAAGAGTATAGGAAATTATGCTTTTGAGAATTGTTCAAGTCTTACTTCAATAACCATACCCGACAGCGTGACAAATATAGGAGAAGGTGCTTTTTATGGGCACAGCGATGATCTTGTAATTTATGGTTACATCGGCTCGACCGCTGAGAAATACGCAAAAGATAATAATATAAAATTTGTCGCTAAGGTCGGCAATATCTCTAAATTCTCGCTCGTATCCCGCGGGGTAAATTCTTTGAAGCTTTCCTGGAGCAAAGCAAGCGGTGCGTCCGGCTACGAGCTTGAGATACAGAAAAACGGTAAGTGGAGCAAAGCGGCAACGATAAACAGCGGATCGACGGTTTCTTACACGATAACCGGACTTTCTGCGGGAACGTATTATCCGCTGAGAGTGAGAGCGTTCGTAAAATCCGGCGAAAATACCGTTTACAGCGCATGGAAAACCGGCTCGGCGAACACTTCACCCTCTAACATGACCGGATTCAAATTAGCGTCGCGCGGTGTAAACTCCGTCAAATTATCATGGACTAAAAACTCCAGCGCCAGCGGCTACCAGGTAGGCGTTTACAAGGGCGGCAAGTGGGTAAGCTACACCGTTAAGGGCAACGGCACGACCTCTTATACCGTTAAGAGTCTTTCCGCGGGAACAAAATACAGTGTTCGTGTTCGCGCTTACAAAACCAACGGTTCAAGCACCATATACGGAGCATGGAAAACCGGTTCGGTGAACACTTCGCCGTCGAATATGACCGGGTTCAAATTAGCGTCGCGCGGTGTAAATTCAGTCAAATTATCATGGACTAAGAACGCCAGTGCATCAGGTTATCAAGTAGGCGTTTACAAAGGCGGCAAGTGGGTAAGCTACACCGTTAAGGGCAATTCCACCACGTCATACACCGTTAAGAGTCTTTCCGCAGGCACTAAGTACAATGTTCGCGTAAGGGCGTACAAAACCAACGGTTCAAGCACTATTTACGGCGCATGGAAAACCGGTTCGGTAAATACTTCGCCGTCGAATATGACAGGATTTAAGCTGAAGAGCAAGACCACAAGCTCAATGACTTTACAGTGGAGCAAAAACGCAAGTGCGACAGGCTATCAGCTGCAAATACAGAAAAACGGCAAGTGGGTTTCCTACACGATAAAGAGCGCGAAAACCACCTCTTACACGATAAAGAGCCTTGCTAAGAACACGAAATACAGCGTTCGTATAAGGGCGTACAAGACCAGCGGTTCAAGTACAATCTACGGCGCATGGAAGAACGGTTCGGCTTCCACTAAAAAGTAACGAATAAATAACGGCGCAGTCCTAAACGGGGCTGCGCTGTTTTTTGTAAAAAATCGTAATTAAATAACGATTTTGACCTTTCGGGGATTGACAAAGAGGGCGAATTATTCTACAATATATATTGTATGAATGTATATTTTAAGTTCAAACAAGGGGAATAAAATGAATTTTAAGAAAATAATTTGTCCGGCGCTTGCCGCTTTGTGTCTTGCGGGATGTTCTTCTCCCGTGACAGATTCGTCGGTGAACGGAGAAAAAACCGTTATTACCATGATGTTCACCAACGAATTACCGAATCTTGAAAAGCTGGTGGAAAGCACATATACGGATATCGACCTTAAAATAGAGACCAACGCCGCCGCGACCATTGACGGCGAGATGGAGCGCCGCCTGCGCAACGGTCACGGCAACGATCTCGTCACTTCTTCTTTAGCGAGCGGTGATATAATGAATTACCTTGTCGATCTCAGCGCCGACGAATACATATCGGCTTATGAGGCCGGAATTATGCACAAGACCTCCAAGGACGGGCGAAATTACTTCATACCGCTGCCCGCGCAGTATTACGGCTATATTTATAACGAAACGCTGGTAAAGGAAAACGGGCTTACGGTACCCACAACGCAGGAAGAATTGCTGAAAATGCTGGAAGAAGCAAAGGCCGCCGGTATAGGCGCGGATGAAAACGGCTTTGTTTTTACCGTGAATGGCACGCCGGCAACGACGGCCGCTTTTGTGTTTGCGACCGAGATACCCGACTTTTTCGGGCTGTCCGAGGGCATAAAGTGGCTGGACGGTCTGAAAAGCGGCGAATCGACCTTTTCGGGTACGCTGGAATCCAGCCTTGACCTGCCGCTTAAATTGATAGAAAAGGGTTATGTAGACCCCACGCCGTTTACCTCGATCGCAAACTGTGCGCCGGTCCTTGAAAAGATGAGCGGCGGCAAAATGCTGGTGGCGTTTGACAACGTGACCATGCTGGACGATATACGCAAAAACAGCGATTACGAATTTGACATGCTGCCTATTTTGAGCGATAAGGGCAACCCTGCGTGGACGGTGTCCGCTCCGACTGCGTATTTAGGTATCAACAAGGCTCTTACCGAAGAGGGCGGCGAGGAAAAATTGGACGCCTGCCGCAAGATATTAAGCCTTTTGTCCACTCCGGAGGGTCACGAGGCGTTTATGCTGGATAACGGCGCGGGATATGCTTATCTAATGGATTACAAGCCTACCTCCGACATTGTTCCGGACGGGATAAAGCAATGTATTGACGAGGGATATAATTACAATATTTCTATCTCAAATGATTTTATGAGGTATTTCGGCAACCGCTGCAACGCGGTCTTGTGCGCGCAAAAGGAGATAGCGGACGCGTTTGCCGAGGTCGACGAGTATATGAAAAAGGGCGACGAGCAGGTGGTAACGCTGATAGGCACTATCGACCATGATATGATGGTGGAAAACTACAACGTCCGTTTGCAGGAGACCGAGATAGCAAACCTTATCGCGGATTCGGTGAGGGAAGCGGCCGGAGCTGATTTTGCGGTAGTAAACGGCGGCTCTATAAGGGGCAGCTTATATAAAGGCGACGTGTACAGCTACGACCTTGACTATGTATGTCCGTACGACAACAAAGTAATAGTGCTTGAGGTAAACGCCGAGGTGATACGCAGTATGCTTGCTAACGGGCTTTCGGCTATGATACCGAAAAGTAACAATATACCCGGCGGAAGATTTTTGAACGTTTCGGGCCTGAAATATTCGTTCGTTCCCGCAAAGGGCGATACTCCGGCAAAGCTGGTCGACGTTACCTTAGCGGACGGCTCACCGCTTGACGAAAACGCGAAATATACGCTGGCGGTCACCGATTATATGGCGGGAAGAAGCGGTTACACCGACAACAACGGCGACGGCTTTGTCATGCTGAACGTTTACAGCGAAGATCCTCCCAAGCCGGAAAATGTAAAGCTGGTGCGCGAAACAGAATATACATTCCACAAGGCACTTGAGGAATATATCATAAAGCACAACAACGAGGAGATCGCGTCAAATATCGAAGGAAGGATAACAGCGGTGAATGAAGATGAGTAAAAGTCGCGGTAAAAAGGTCTCGCATCTGCGGTTTTATATCGTATTGATATTTGCTATCCTGCTGGTATGCGCTTTAGTGTACTGGCTTATAGCTGCCGCTGCCGATATAACCTCCGATTTTACCAAAAACATGAATACCATTTATCTGCGGGAGATGACCGACCTTACGCAGGCGAATTTCAAGTCGGGGCTTTCCATGAGGTACAGCGGTCTTAAATCGGTGGCGGAGAGCGTCACCGGCGAGGACACGGAAAGTATGGAATCGTTGGAAAGATTCGCTCATGACGCAGAGCAGAACAACGATTTTGAGCTCATGGCGTTTGTAGATGAAAACGGCTTTTATTACAGCGCCGACGGCAAGCGTCCTGCGGCGTCTAAGCTTAGCTTTCTGGCACAATTGCTTGACGGAGAGGACAAGCTTATTTCCTACAACGAAACATTTCTTGAAAACAACATGATAGTTTTGGGCACGCAGATAAAGCCCATAGAATTTGAGGATACAAGGCTTATTGCGATGATCGCGGGATTTACGGCGGATTCCATCGGTCAGCACCTGTTTTTGCGCAGCGAGGACGGTCAGACCAACGCGAGCATCGTCACAAAGGACGGCAGCTTTATAGTTTACAACACGTTTTTCTCCGATCTTCCGAGGGGAAGTAATGTACTTTCAAAATTCAGAGAATACGCGACGTTTGACGAGGGATTTTCGGTAGAAGATATCGAGAGCGATTTTGCAAGTGGGAAGTCCGACATGGTGGTATTCAAAGCGAACGATGTTCACATGTGCATGTACTATGCGCCTATAGAGGGCACGGAGTGGTATATGCTTATGGAAGTGCCTTATAAGGTCGTAGACGAAATGACCGAGGACCTCAGCAGCAGCTTGAACCGCAACGCCATAGCTATGATGGCGACCGTTATGCTGCTGATACTGGTGATTTTCTGCATATATCTTATAAATCTCAGGGCGCACTCAAAACAATTGGAAGCAGCGCGTGAAGCCGCCGAGCAGGCAAGCATTGCAAAGAGCGAATTTTTGAGCCGCATGAGCCACGAGATACGCACGCCGATGAACGGCATAATCGGCATGACGGAGATAGCGCGCCAGAACAAGGACGATCCGGAGAAGGTGGATGACAGCCTGAAAAAGGTGGCGCTGTCGTCAAAGCACCTTATGCTGCTTATAAACGACGTATTGGATATGTCTAAGATAGAAAGCGGCAAGATACAGCTTAAAAACGAGCTTTTCGATCTGGGGCTGTTCCTTGAAAATATCGATAACATTTACAGCGTACAGGCAAAGGATAAAGGGATAAGCTTTGAGATAACGCTTTCGGGCAATATAGATAAGTTTATCGGCGGCGATTCGCTGCGCTTGAATCAGATACTTACAAATCTTCTCTCGAACGCCTTTAAGTTTACCTCAAGCGGAAGTATAACGCTTAACGTCAGCGAGATAAAGCACGAGAACGACACCGTGCTGCTGGGCTTTTCCGTCAAGGACACCGGCATGGGCATAAAGAAAGAAAATCTTGACAAGATATTTGAGGCGTTTGAGCAGGAGAACGCCGAGATCACGCATAAATACGGCGGTACGGGGCTTGGCCTTTCGATAGTCAAGAGATTTTCGGAGCTGATGGGCGGCAGCGTTCTTGTAAACAGCGAATACGGCAAAGGTTCGGAATTTGTTGTACAGCTTCCTTTCTTCGTTACCGAAAATTCAAATATGTTAGATATGAAAAAAGACAAGTCGGAAAGCGGCGATACCGGTTACGAAAAGACCTACGACTTTAGCGGAAAGCATGTACTTCTTGCGGAGGATAACGAAACTAACCGCGAGATAGCCGTAGAGCTGCTGGGTTCGGCGACTGGGGCGGCTATCGACGAGGCGGAGGACGGAGAGAAGGCTGTAGAGCTTTTCAAAAAGAGCGAGATAGGCTACTACGACCTTATTTTGATGGATATACAAATGCCGCGCATGAACGGCTTCGAGGCAACTAAGCAGATACGCGCCATGGAGCGCCCCGACGCGGCGACGGTGCCGATTTTCGCCATGACCGCCAACGCGTTTGCGGAGGACGAGGAAAAGAGCAAAGAGGCGGGCATGAACGCGCACCTTTCCAAGCCGCTGGAGACCTCCGCGGTGCTTGCCGCAATGAACGAGGTGTTTAATAGGGGGTAATATAATTTTAGGAAGATGTGATCGTTTTTAGTGAATTTATGAATATTGTATTGCAATTCGTAATACAATATGGTATAATTATAACCGGAAAGGCAGGTGCTTATTATGGCAACTAAAAGCGCAAATGTAACGGCTCGTGTTCAGCCGGAAATCAAACGGCAGGCGGAGGCGGTTTCGGAGAGGCTCGGACTGCCCGTTTCGGTTCTGATCGATACCTTATACAGACAAATCATTATGACGGGCGGAGTTCCGTATTCTCTTACTGTACCAAAGCTGCCCACGGCAGACAGCTTGACCGATGAGCAATTTGACCAAGTTATGGAAAAAGGCTATAATCAGGCAAGATCCGGCGAGGGAATGCCTGTGGACGAAGCCTTTGCCAAAAATGATTGACCGGCTCGGCATCCACTAAAAAGTAACAAATAAACAACGGCGCAGTCCTAAACGGGGCTGCGCTGTTTTTGCGCTCTTGACACGGTGGTTTATTTGTGCTAAAATTGCATTATCAAATTGAATCAGAGGTAAAGTCTGAAAAAATAAATTTTTCAGACTGTGAGTTTTGTGCTTTGCTGAGTACGGTCAGCAATTTTGCTTCGCAAAACCGCACCAAAACTCGAAGGGAGAGATGCTTGCTTCGCGAGCATTGTCATAAAAATGGAAAAAGCAAAAAGGATACAAGAGCTTGATATATTAAAGGGATTCGGCATACTGTTCATGGTGTTTAATCACGTCGGCTGGGGAGATACGGTGCATGCGTATTTCCAGTCGTTTCATATGCCGCTGTTCTTTATCGTGTCCGGATATTTGTGGAAAAGCAGCGAAGAGCGCATTTCTTCCCGCTTTGGCAGAAAGTTTACCGGGCTTATGCTGCCGTATTTCTTCTTTGGCGGGATACTTGCTGCGCTATATACCGTTGATGTGCTGATAAACGATCCCGGCGGCGATATATGGAAAGGGATAGTGCGGTTTTTGGCGTTTCCCACCGATGGGATACCCCAAGGCGGACCGCTGTGGTTTTTGCCGTGTATGCTGTTTACCGACCTTTTCTACACGGTGATAAACCGTCTTTGCCCGTCGAAAAAGGCGGTGGGCCTGGTATGCGTATTTACTGCGGCTTTAGGCTGCGCTTATGCGTCGATAAGCGGAATGCCGACCCTGCCGTGGTGCCTTGAGCCGACGCTGACTGCTCTGCTTTTCATGTTCATCGGGGATATGCTGAAAAATCACGACAAGTGGGAATACGACCCGATAAGAATATCAGCGGCGGCTGTCGCGCTGTTCTTTATAATACACATAGGGCTTGCGTTGTCGCAGGACGCGGTGGATCTTCGCACGGCGAGATATTATAACTGCGCGGCGTATTTTTTGGTAAGCGTATTAGGTACTCTGGTCTGGTGGAATATATCCCACCGTATGGAGGAATGCGGCGGCAAGGTGATGGAAACGCTTAAAAAGCCGCTTATACTGCTGTCCTCTAACGCGATAACATTTATCTGTCTTAATCGGGTGCTTATCACCTGTTTTGACGGGCTGCTGGGGCAGTTCTTTGACGGGGACGGCACTGTGGAAAAGTACGCGGTGAAATTTGCGGTATTCCTGCTTACTATGGGAGCTTGCGCACTGGTGCATTTTATATTATTGCACACGCCGTTTAAGATGTTGGTCGGAAAATAAGAAATCTCCGTGCTGTATGGTGCAGCACGGAGAAATTTTTTGCTTTAGTTCAGACGTCTGTTTCGGAGCGGAAAGCTTTATCCTTAAAGCCGATACAATTCCCTCCGTATTTTTTGGCGGCGGCGAACGACCGTTCCGCTCTGGTGTAAAGCGAGTCGAAGCTGTCGCCGGGAATACTGCGCGCCGCGCCTACCGACACCGTCACCGCGCCGAACCGGCCGTTTTCCTTAAACGGTATATTCATGGTGCGTATGCTTGAGCGTATCTCCTCCGCCGTCATAACAGCCTCGCGGTCGGCGTTTGCCGGCATGCAGACCATCGCCATATCGCCCTCGATACGGCAGGTAAGCTCTGTTTTAGGCTTTGCGACTATTTTTATACATTTGCAGATGTCGCGGAGAACCTCGTCGCTTTTTTCCGAGCCGTTGACGCGGTTATATTCCTTAAAGGAATCAATGCCTATCAGCAAAAGCGCCGCGCCGGTACGCGAACTCAGCATAGCGTTGACCTGTTCAATGCCGTAGGTGCGGTTATAAAGCCCGGTGCGCGCGTCTATGACGGAGTTTAATTTCATTCTGATGTTGTCGTCCTTCAGCTTGCGGGAATTTATCGTGCGTGAGCAGAACAGCGTATATATCGAGCAGGAGATGAACAATCCCAACAGCGAGAACAAAAACAGCGAAACTATATAATACAACATTATGCCGTTTACAAGGCACATTACCGTATAGTATACGAATATAGCGCCGAGATATATCACAGAGCGCGAGGGCGGGAAGATAGGCACGGCGGCGATAACGAATACGGCGGCGGCGGATAATACAAAGCCTGCCGCCTCGGTAATGCAGCCGCTGAGCTTTATCCCGTAGGAAATGAGCAGCAGCGCCCAGAAAACGTAAGGGTAGTAGCCGGGATATTTTCCTTTGAAATAATAGCCGAACGCTATCGAGCCTACACCGGTAACTATCATAAGTATATCTCCGGCAAGCTCCGCCGAAAAGCCGGACGGCATATTCAGCTCAAAGCACATGAATATCACCGACAGCACTATCGCAAAGAGCGATACTATCGGTATCACACGCTGATTCTGACGGGAGATAACTCCGTAAAGCAGCGACGCGCCGCTTTGTCCGTCCACCTTGGACGCTTTGAATTTGTTTACCGCCGAGATCGGAAGTCTCGCTTTAAGTTCGGCAATGCCTTGCGTGAAAAGCTCAAGAGGTCTCATACTTACGCTCATGCTTGCAAAGCAAGCATCTCTCCTTTCAAGCAATGAAATTTATGCTTTGACCGTATCCGTGCAAACAGGCAGACTGACAAGACATTTTGTCGGGCAGCTCTGTACGCATATTCCGCAGGAGGTACAAAGCGAATGATCTATCACAGCGCGGTTGTCGGAAACCTTTATCGCGCCGTTGGGACATTTCTTTTCACACATTTTACAGCCTATGCAGCCGTTTTTGCAGGCGGTGCGTGTGATCTTGCCGACGTCTTTTGAGGAGCAGCGCACCGCTACCCGCGAATCCTCGCGTCTTAGGAAGATAAGGTGATTCGGGCAGGCTTTTACACATTGTCCGCAGCCGCCGCATAATACGGGATTTACCACCGCTACGCCGTTTTCTATCCTTATAGCGTCATGGGTGCAGACCTTCATGCAGTCGCCGAGCCCCGCGCAGCCGAATCGGCAGTCGCCTTTACCGTTGTAAAAACGCTCTACAGCGGCGCAGGACGCCGAGCCGGTATAAATATATTTGTCGTCGGTAGCGTTGCAGTTGCCGTTGCAGCGGACAAAAGCCACCTCCCGCACAAATTCTCCCGCGCTGACGCCCATTATTTCGCTTACCTTTTGCATGACCTCGGCGCCGCCGGGCTTGCAGAGGTTAGCGGGCGCTTTGCCCTCGGCTACCGCTTTAGCGTAGCCGTCGCAGCCGGAAAAGCCGCAGCCGCCGCAGTTAGCGCCGGGCAGCGCCTCTCTTATCTTTTCAACGGTTTCATCGGTCTTGACCGCAAGCAGCTTTGACGCGACAAGCAGAAGTATTCCCGCCAGCGCGCCCAATCCGAGGAAAATAAGCACCGGAAAAACGTACTCGTTCATATTTAATTTGCGCCTTTGCATTAACTGTCAAGGCGCATCTCCTTTCATAGGATTTACGCGCCGAAGATGTTTTCGACCACGCCGCCGAATCCGATAAACGCCAGAGATACCACCGACGCCGCCATCAGCGTGATAGGCGCGCCTTGAAGCGCTTTGGGGATATTGCACTCGGCAAGTCTGCCGCGCACTCCCGCGAAGATAACCATTGCCAGCATAAAGCCGAGCCCCGCGCCGAAGGAATTTACCACGCTTTCCAGCAGGTCGTAGCCCTCGGTAAGGTTGAGCAGCGTAACGCCGAGTACCGCGCAGTTAGTGGTTATCAGCGGAAGATACACGCCGAGCGAGTTATACAGCGGCGGCACGAATTTTTTCAGCACCATTTCGACCAGCTGAACGAACACCGCTATCACCAGAATAAACGCGATGGTATTCAGGTATTCTATGCCGAGCGGCACGAGAATGCCGTAGTATATCGGGTAGGTGACAAGGCTGGCGCAGACCATTACAAAGGTCACCGCCGCGCCCATGCCCAGCGAGCTGGAAAATTTATTCGATACGCCCAAAAACGGGCAGATACCGAGGAATTTGGACAATACGAAGTTTTCGGTAAGTATGCCGGTCAGCAGTATGATACAGAGGTTTTTTGCAAGTTCCATTATGCGTTACCTCCGTTCTCTTTGTTAGCTTGACAGCCCTCTCCCGAAAAGCAGCTTTGCGCGTTTGGGCAGTTTTGGCAGCTTATCTCGCGGGGCTTTTTCTTCATTATCCGGTTTACCACGGCGATAACTACTCCCAGCACGAAAAATCCGCCCGCGGGAAGAATAAACAGCGTCATAGGCTCTATTACTTCCGGCATTATCGTAATGCCGAACCATTGTCCCGCGCCGAATATCTCTCTGAGCGAGCCGACTATCACCAGCGTCAGCGTAAAGCCCAGCCCCATGCCAAGCCCGTCCAGAGCGGAGGGCAGCACCTTGTTTTTAGAGGCGAACATCTCAGCTCGCCCGAGGATTATACAGTTTACCGTAATAAGGCTCAAAAACATACCCAAGCTGCTGTACAGCACCGGTATGAACGCCTGCAGCATTAAGCTTACAAAGGTCACAAAGCCCGCGATAACAACTATGTAGCATGGCAGTCTGACCGTGGAGGGGATGACCTTTTTAAGCAGCGATATAACGATATTGGAGCAGACCAGAACGAAGGTGGTGGAAAGCCCCATGCCAAGTCCGTTTACCGCCATGGTAGTCACCGCCAAAGTCGGACACATACCGAGCAGCATCACCATGTTCGGGTTTTCTTTTATAAGCCCTTTTGTAAATTCTTTCATATAGCTCATGACTGCTCACTCTCCGTTTCTTCGGCGCCGGACAGCAATTTGTCCATATCCTTGTTCATTACGGAATACGCCTTTCTCGCGGTGTTTACCGCCTCGGCAAGACCGCGCGAGGAAAAGGTCGCTCCGGTCACCGCCTGTATCTCGTTATCGGCGGCGGGAGGATTTTTGGATATCGCTACATCCTGAGATACACCGCTGAATTTATCCAAAAAAGCTCTGTCGTTTATCTTTGTGCCGAGTCCCGGCGTTTCACCCAGCGCGACTATCGCGACGGAATTTACCTTTCCGTCGTTGTCAAACGCTATCACCGCGTCTATACCGTCCGCGGCGTAGCCGTTTGTAACTACTTCTAACAGGAATCGCCCGGAGGCGGGGTCGGCGACTATCTTCTTTACCGCCTCGTATTCCTCACTGTCAAGACCTGCCGCAGCGCGGTCGGTTATCAGCGTGTAGTCCGCCTCTCCGCAGGCAGTGACGCATGCCGCTTTCAAATCGTCGGTCAGTACGCCGGAGGTATCGACGTAGGTAAGGTTGTATGTAACTATCAGCAGCGCGCATACCAATGTGCAGATCACAGACAACACCAGCACGGGTTTTATCTTACTTATCATCGCGCGCCCTCCTTTTCTTTGCCTCGCCGAACGCCTTAGGCACGGTGAAACGGTCGATTATCGGAGTAAGTATGTTCATCAGCAGTATCGAGTAGGACACGCCCTCCGGCATTGTGCCGAACGAGCGGATAAGCATGGTGATAAGTCCGCAGCCTATACCGAATATTATCTTGCCGGGAAGCGTCAGCGGAGTAGTGGCGTAATCGGTCGCCATGAAGAACGCGCCGAGCATAACGCCTCCGGAAAGTATCGCCGCGGTCGCCTGCGTGATATCTCCCGAGCCCGCCAGCGCCAATACGAACACCGTACCGATAAAGCACAGCGGCGTTGCGGGGGAGATTATTTTTGTTACAATAAGGAACACGCCGCCTATTATAAGAGCCAGCGCGCAGGTCTCTCCGAGACAGCCGCCGGTGTTGCCTAAGAACATATCCATAAGGCTTGCCTCTCCTCCGGCAAGCGGGGTAGAGGTGGTGATTATCTCGCCCGGGGAGTTGTAGTAAAAAGGCTCCGCCCATGAGGTCATATATGAAGTGAACGACAGCATAAGCACTATCCGCGCGGTTATCGCCGGGTTAGCGAAATTCTGTCCGATACCGCCGAAAAATTGCTTTACTATAACTATTGCGACAAAGCAGCCTATCACCGCCATATAAAACGGCAATGTGACCGGCAGGTTAAAGCTCAGCAGCATTCCGGTAACTATCGCGGACAGGTCGCTTATCGTGCTTTCACGCTTCATTATCTTGCGGGAGAGCCACTCGAACAGTACGCAGCAGGTGCAGCATAATACCGTCATGATAAGCGCGCGCAGCCCGAATATCACTACCGACGCTATAAGTGCGGGACACAGCGCGATTATCACCATCAGCATTATTTTTTGGGTGGTGGCTCCGCTTTTTATATGCGGGGACGGCTCTATGATAAGTTTATCTTTTTCCACTCGTCACGCCCCCTTGATACTGTTTGCCTGTTCGCGCAAAAACGCCTTGGCAAGCTGATTTTTTTCCGCAAGATTGCGTTTCGCCGGACATACGAACGAGCACGCTCCGCAGTTTACGCAAAGATTTACGTTGAGTGCGTCCAGCTTTTTCGCGTCCCTTAGATCGAAGGCGGTCTCTATAGCGGTGGGCATAAGTCCCATCGAGCAGGCGCGGACGCACCTGCCGCAGCGTATGCAGGCGGTGGGCTTATATACCGGACTGTTGTTGAACAGTAATACCGCGTTGTTGATCTTAGACAGCGGATAATCCAGCTCAAACGCGCACGAGCCCATCATCGGGCCGCCGAGGATTATCCTGTCCGGCTCGGCGCAAAGCTCGGCGTAATAAACTATCTCGCCTATCGACATACCTACCGCCGCGATAAAGTTGGCGGGCTTTTTTACTATGTTGCCGTCAACGGTTATCCGTCGGCTGACCAGCGGCATGCCGGTCTTTAAGTAATCGCTTATAAACGCGCAGGTGGAGGAGTTTATAACGATACATCCGCAGGCTATCGGCAATGTACCCTCTTTCACCACGCGCTTTGTCGTGCTGTATATCAGCGTCTTTTCCGCGCCCTGCGGGTAGCTGGACTTCAGCGGGAATACAGTCACGTTCGGGTGGGAGGCGCACAGCTCTCTCATTTTCGCTATCGCCTTGGGCTTGTTGTCCTCTATGCCTATTATGCAGTCGGGGATATCCAGATACTTCATTATCTGTAAAGCGCCGTCCAGCACCTTTTCGCCCTCTTCTATAAAGCAGCGGTAGTCGGAGGTTATATACGGCTCGCACTCGGCGCCGTTGATTATAAGCTTATCCGGCTGCTTTTCTTTCGGGTCGAAGCCCAGCTTCATCGAAGTGGGGAAGCCCGCGCCGCCAAGCCCTATAGAGCCGCTGCGGCGTACCGCGTCAAGAAAATCCTCCCGGCTGTTTATCACCGGCGGCTTTATATCGTCGCTTATCTCGCCGAGGCCGTCGCTTTCTATCACTATCGCCGGCATATTTCTGCCGGAAATATGCAGCACCTCGGTAAATTCGCTCACCGTGCCGGAAATGCTGGCGTGTACCGGCGCGGACATCACCGCGTCGCTGTCGGCGATAACGTCGCCTATTTTCACCCTGTCGCCGACCTTGACGGTCGGAGTGCAGACAGCGCCTACATGCTGAGCGGTGCTTATCACTGCGCGGTGCGGCAATGGCAAGGTCACCGTTTCGCTCTCGGCGGAGTTCTTGCTGTGCGGCAGGTGTATTTTATGTACTATCATACAGAATTCTGCCCCTTATCGGAATTTAGCCGCTGCTTAAAAAACAACAGCTATAATAATTTTACACTAATTTATATAATTAGTCAACGGATTTTTTCAAAATAGGACTGTACACAGGTCAATTCGGAATAGTGCCGAATACTTATGTTTTTAGTCTCCGTTCCACATGCCGTAATATTTAAGAGCCTTTATCATAAATTCTTCGGTCACGCCGAAATGCTCGGCAAGCTCCCAGACTTCGGTCATGCCGCTTTTTAGCGAGGCTTTTAGCTCACTTGGGGAAACGGTGTTGCGCACCGCCCACTTTTCCGCTCTGCGCTCACATCTGCCGCGCGGAACGACCGGACAGCTCGCGTCGTAAAACGAACCGGTGATACAATGCCCCAGCTCGTGCGCCGCCTTTACCTTGTAGTCCCGTCGGCTCTTCACCTTGCGGCGGTCTATCGCGATTATACAGCGGCCGCCGCAGCTTTCGCTGAGCGCCTCTTCCTTTCCTTTCAGCCGCATATCCACGATAGGAATGTCATTTTCTCCGGCTATCCTTAAAAGTCGGTTCATTGTATCACCTCTTTGTCTACAAAATGTTGTTTATATTTTTTCTATATTTTGGAATAAAGCCTTAAAAAATCAACTATTTGTTTTCTTCCTTGCTGCGGCGAAGCTCCAATTGCAGCTTTGCCAGACGCTTGACGTCGTCCAATACGTCGTCGTCTATCTCGGCGTCGCCGAACAGCGCGAATTTAAGCCTGCTGTCGGATATAAATGCGTCCTCCGCATTTTTGAGCAGACAGTCCACGTCGGTGCCGAAGTATTCAGCCAGCTTGACCAGCGTGTCGAAGTCCGGCTCTCTCCTTCCGTTTTCGTACAGGCTGTACGCCTGCTTGGTGATCTTAAGATAGTCCGCTACCGCCGATTGAGATACCCCTTTCTGCGCGCGCAGCCGTCTTATGTTTTCAGAAAAAACACTCATATTAAAACCTCCCTTTTTTGGTTTCGGTGTTTTCTGAATATAATTATATCTACATTTTGTTGACTTGTCAAGATAAATCAACAAAGTGTTGTCGAATATTGTGAATATCGCTGATTTTTAATTTTTATCGCAACAAACTGTTGACAAAACGAAGAAAACGTGCTATTATTAAGACAACGAAAAGTTGACGAACTTTTCCTGCCGTCTTTATGATAGCAGAATATCGGTACGATAGAACGTACAGACTTTTCGTTAAAGGGTCATGCGGCAAGACAAAAGAAAGGAGAGGATGTACAGATGTACAAATGTACACAGTGCGGCAGGCGGCTGTACGATTCCGAGACAGACAGGGCGAGAGTTTATCGCGGGATCTGGTGCGGCAGGCCGGCATACGAGGAGGTGGCGGCGTGTCCGTACTGCGGCGGCTCGGCGGAAAGGGAAACGTCCGCGCAGCGGTTTGGTTAAGGCGAAGTACGACGAATGGCTGACCGAGCGTTCTTTAGAGCGGCTCAAGGGTATGTCGCTGTCCGGCAGCAGCCGTACCGAGATAGCCGCCGTAATAGGGATAAGCCCCAAGACGCTCGGCCAGTGGGAAAAGAAATTTCCCGAGCTGCGGGCGGCGGTCAGGGCGGCGGAGAACATACGCGATCCGGTGGAAAAGGCGCTGCTGAAAAGAGCGGTAGGCTACACCGCCACCGAGGTCACACGGCAGCTCAACGGCAAGACCGGCGAGTTTGAGACCGTAAAGATAGTGGAAAAGCAGGTCATGCCCAGCACGACGGCGCAGATATTCTGGCTGAAAAACCGCTGCGGGTATCAGTGGGAGGAAAAGCCCGACGAGGAGAGCGGCGGGGTGGTGGTACTCCCCGAGCTGCTGGACGATGAGGAGGGATAACGTTGACCGTTGGCAACGGCGAAAAGGCCGGAGTATTATGGCGGCCGCAGGAACGGCAGCGAATTTTTATGCAGCGGCCGGAATATGAGGCGCTGTACGGCGGAGCGGCTGGCGGCGGCAAGTCGGACGCGCTGTTAGCGGAGGCTTTGCGGCAGGTGGATATACCGCATTATCGGGCATTGATACTGCGAAAGACCTACCCGCAGCTGTCCGAGCTTATCGACCGTTCCCGCGAGTTGTACGGCAGGGCGTTCCCCTCGGCAAAGTACAACGATACCAAGCACTGCTGGCAGTTTCCCTCCGGAGCGAAAATATTCTTCGGCGCGATGCAGTACACAAAGGACCGGACCAGCTACCAGGGAAAGCGGTACGATTTTATCGGATTTGACGAGCTGACGCACTTTTCATGGGAGGAATACAGCTATATGTTCTCCCGCAACCGTCCGGGCGGGGAGGGCACGCGGGTATATATCCGCGCTACCGCAAATCCCGGCGGAGTGGGGCACGGCTGGGTAAAACAGAGGTTCATCACCGCGGCAAAGCCGATGACTCCGATAAAGAGCGACTACACCGTACATAAGCCGGACGGAACGGCGATAACGTTGTCGCGCTCAAGGATATTCATACCGGCAAGCGTGTTTGATAACCGGATATTGCTGGACAACGACCCGGAGTATCTCGCGGCGCTGGCGATGCTGCCGGAGGCGGAAAAACGCGCGCTGCTGTACGGGGACTGGGATAGCTTTTCGGGGCAGGTATTTTCCGAATGGACGGACGATCCGCAGCATTACGCCGACCGCAAATTCACCCATGTTATCGCGCCGTTTTCTATACCGCGCGACTGGGTGGTGATAAGGGGCTTCGACTTCGGCTATGCTAAACCGTTTTCGGTGGGGTGGTACGCGGCGGATACGAAAGGCAGGCTGTACCGCATAAGGGAATATTACGGCTGCACCGACACGCCGAACACCGGAATAAAGATAAATCCCGCCGAGATAGCCGCGAATATAAAGCGGATAGAGTCGGAGGACGAGAATCTCAAAGGCAGGACGATAACCGGAGTTGCCGACCCGTCTATCTTCGACAGGTCGCGCGGGGAGAGCGTGGCGGACCTTATGGCGGCCGCACCGAATTTTATTCTGTGGAGTGGCGGCGACAATACCAGAATAGCGGGGAAGATGCAGTACCATTACCGGCTGAAATTCGACGAAGAGGGGTACCCCATGTTCTACTGCTTTAACACCTGCAAGGAGTTTATACGGACGATACCGGCGCTGGTCTACGATGAAAACCGCGCGGAGGATATAGACACCACGCAGGAGGATCATATCTACGACGAGTGCAGGTATGTGCTGATGGAACACCCGATAGCGCCGCGCAAAAAGCCGCTTGAGCGTATCGACCTTGACGACCCGCTGACCGAGATGAGAACGGGATATTACCGTGTCTGAAAAGAAAGGAGAAAAGTCCTAACAAGATGAGTACAAACAAAAAAATAGGAGAAACGGAGATAATGCGCGCGGCGGCGATACTAAAGCGTTACCGCGAGGGAAAGGCGAACCTTGAAAAGCGGATCGTGTCCAATGAACAGTGGTGGAAAATGCGGCACTGGGGCGAGCTGCCTTTGGACGAGTATGATCGGGGCAGACCGCGCCCCGCGTCGGCGTGGCTGTTCAACTCCATAGCAAATAAGCATGCCGACGCGATGGACAACATACCGGAGCCGGTGGTATTGCCGCGGGAACAAAGCGACCGCGAATGCGCTTCGCAGCTTTCAAAGATACTCCCCGCGCTGCTGGAGCGGTGCGATTACGAGCGTCTGTACAGCGATATGTGGTGGTATAAGCTGAAAAACGGAAGCTGCTGTCAGGCGGTGCTGTGGGATCCGGAGCTTGCCGACGGAGCGGGGGATATAAGCATAAAGAATATAGACATACTGAACCTGTTCTGGGAGCCGGGGATAAAGGATATACAGCAAAGTCCGAATCTGTTTTATGTATCGCTGTGCGATAACGATCTTCTTATCGGGCAGTATCCGCAGCTTGAGGGAAAGCTCGGCGACAGCGGTATGCTTACCGGTTACAAGTATGACGACAACGTGGACAACAGCGAAAAGACCGCCGTGATAGACTGGTACTACAAGAAATACGTAAACGGGGAAAAACAGCTCCACTACTGCCGCTTTGTAGGGAATACCGTGCTGTATTCCAGCGAAAACGACGAAGCCTGCGCCCACGGATTTTATGCGCACGGGCAATACCCGTTCGTGATAGACAGCCTGTTTTCGGTGGAGGGCTCGCCCTGCGGCTTCGGCTACATAGACGTTATGCGGGACGCACAGATGTATATTGACAGACTGGGGCAGGTGCTGCTCGAGCATACCATAAGCATGGGGCGCAAGCGCTTTTTCATCAAGAACAACAGCGCGATAAAGGAGGACGAGTTTGCCGACTGGCGCAGACCGTTTGTCCATGTGGCGGGGAACATCAGCGACGACGATATCCGCGAGATAAAAATAGACCCGCTGGACCCCGCCGTTATGCCCGCGCTGAACTTAAAGATACAGGAGCTCAAGGAGACCAGCGGCAACCGGGATTTTTCACAGGGCGGAACTTCAAACGGGGTGACCGCGGCAAGCGCGATAGCGGCGTTACAGGAGGCGGGAAACAAGCTGTCCCGCGATATGCTCAAGGGCTCGTATGACGCGTTTTCCAAGGTGTGCTGCCTGATGATAGAGCTGATACGGGAGTTTTACGACGAGCCGCGCAGTTTTCGCATAACCGGAGGGTTTGCCGATTTTGGCGGGGAAATGCTTGCGGCTAAGCCGATAACGGCGTTCGGCATAGATTTCGGCTCGAAAAAGCCGGTGTTCGATATAATCTGCCGTGCGGCTAAGAAATCCCCCTTTTCCAAGGCGGCGCAAAACGAGCTTGCCAAAGAGCTGTTCTCGCTGGGATTTTTCAATCCGGAGCTTAGCGGACAGGCGCTCGCCTGCCTTGATATGATGGATTTTGAGGGCAAGGAGAGCATAGTACGCATGATAAAGGAGAACGCGGCGCAGCCCGCCGCGAAAGGAGGTGAGGATATATGACCGAGATAACGGCCGAAAAGAATCTGTTAGGGCGAAAGCTCAGCATAACCGGTCATGCCGACCGCACGGAGGATATGACGAGCGGCAATCTTATCTGCGCGGCGCTGAGCATACTTACCCAGACCATGGCGGAAAATCTTCTGTCCGCCGAGGACGAGGGCAGAGCGGACATAATCACGCTGGACCTGCATTCCGGCGAGGCGCTGATGGATTACATCACCGACGACGACAGCGTGAACAGTGCGTTTGACGCGATGATGACCGGCTTCGCTCTGCTTGCGGAGCGCTATCCCGAAACGGTAAGAGTATCTTCTGCGCTGCTGCCGGAGGTGCAGGGAAACGTCGATCTCTGCCGCTTTGACGGGGAGGACGTCGCAGCGCCCGAGAAAGGAGCAGAGCAAACTCCGGAAGTGCAGCCCGAAAGCGGCGAGCAGCATTTTCTCTCGAAGGTAAAACAGCTTAAAAGTGAAAACAACGCGCGCCAGAGCAGGATACTTGACGCGGTGGCGGAAAGGTACGGATTAAGGCGCGGCGACCTTAACGCGCTTGAGGACGCCGTGAACCGTGAGCGCGGTGAGCATACGCTGGAAACCATGCTCGGCAGATGGCGCGGGCAGGAGAGCGCGGTGAAAGAGCTGTATCCGTCGTTTGATCTGAAAGCGGCGCTTTGTGACAGGGACTTTTTCTCGCTGCTGTACAAGGGGCTGGACCTGCGCAGCGCATACGAGCTTGTCCATAGGGAGGAGCTTTTGCGCAGCGCGATGGAGTACGCCGCGAAGATATCGCATGATATGACCGCCGGACAGCTTGCCCGCAGCGGGCTAAGAACGCGGGAGGGCGCTTTGTCTGACGGCGAGCCGGCAGAGCATAAGCCCGCCGCGCTTACTAAAAAGCAGCGCAGTGAGCTGATACGCCGCGCGGAACGCGGAGAGCGTATAAAGCTGTGAGCTTGCCGCCGCATGACCAGTAGGAACAAACTTTACGACGAAAGGAAACAACTATGAGAATCAAAACAGACCTCAGACAGTTTGACCAGACAGCGGTACAGACTACCGGACTGCTGACCAATGAAATGAAGACCTTTTACGAAAGCACGCTTATCGACGTGGCAGAGCCTAAGCTGGTGCATGACCGCTTTGCCGATAAGTACCCCATACCCAAGAACAACGGCAAGTCGATAGAATTCAGAAAGTACAGCCCGCTTGCCAAGGCGACCACGCCGCTCACCGAGGGCGTTACTCCCAACGGCAACAGCCTGACTGTATCCACCGTCACCGCGACGGTAGACCAGTACGGCGACTATATCCGCCTTTCGGATATGCTGGAGCTTTCCGCGATAGATAATAACGTGGTGCAGTCCACCAAGCTGCTCGGCGGTCAGGCGGGAAGAACGCTGGACACCGTTACCAGAGAGGTGATAAACGCGGGTACTAACGTTATCTACGCGCCCAAGTCCGACGGTACGGAGGTAAAGAGCAGAAGCGAGCTTACCGCGGACTGCGCGCTTACCGTCGACGTGGTGTTCAAGGCGGCGGCAGCGCTTGAGTCGATGAACGCCGAGGGCGTTGACGGAGAGAGCTATGTGGCGATAATCCACCCGTATGTGGCTTACGATCTTATGAGAAGCAGTGAGTGGGTGGACGTACATAAGTACGCCGAGCCGGACAACATCTTCAAGGGTGAGATAGGCTGCATAGGCAATGTGCGCTTTGTAAAATCCACCGAGGCGAAGATATTCAAGGACGGCACCTGCCCGGACGGGCTGGCGGTGTTCTCGACACTGGTAATAGGCGCGCATGCGTACGCTGTGACCGACATCACTGGCGGCGGACTTCAGCACATCATAAAGCAGCTCGGCTACGGCGACGACCCGCTCAATCAGCGTTCAAGCGTCGGCTGGAAGTCGGTAAAGACCGCTAAGATACTTTCCGATGAGTATCTGGTGAGAATAGAGAGCTGCTCGCCCGGCTATTCGGCGAAAGCGGCGGCTAACTGATAATTTTTTCCGTGGGTGTGCCGGATATCCGGTACACCCGTAACGGAAAGAAAGGGAGAATTTTTTATGAATAAAGATCTGGTCAGCGAGCTTGACCGTCTTGTACCGGTCAAGCTGTTCAAGGACAACGAGAGGTATACCGACGACGTGTTCGTTTCGGTGAACGGTAACGCGTTTCAGATACAGCGGGGAGTGGAGGTAATGGTACCTATGTATATCAAGCTGGAGCTGGACCGCGCGGAGGAGCAGAGAAAGGCGGCTGAATACTATTGCAGCGAGGGCTGGAAAGACTCGCTGATAGTGCAGCAGGGTAAGTGATATGACTATTAAACAGGCGATAGACCGCGCCGACGCGTTAAAGCCCAATTCATACGCGCATGCCGATAAGGTGAAATGGGTAAAGGACGTTGAGCGCAGAGTTTACAACGAGATATATATCAATCATGAGCCGGGCGATAAAGAGTTTGTCCCGCCGACCGACGAGGACGATGACAGCTATGAATTGTTCGCCCCGTCGCCGTACGACGAGCTTTATGTGCTGTATCTTTCGGCTCAGATAGACGCGGCAAATTCCGAGTACGGCAGATACAACAACACCGCACGACAGTTTGAATCTGTTTACGGGGATCTTGAAAGGTTCTGGCAGGCGGGACATATGCCTATACCGCTCAATCTTATCCGATTTTAGGAGGTGGTTTTGTGAAATTGCCTTATTTGAACGAGCTGAACGTTAAGCGGCAGTACATCGAGCGCTTCGGCGGGATAAACAGGTCGGACGGCACGCCGCTCGGCGAGTGGGAGGAGCTGTGCAACATGGATTTTTCCGACTATCCGGCATTGTCGAGCGCTCCGCCCAAGGGGTATAATGTGCTGGACAGCGATATGACCGGCTGCGTGTATAAAAACGGCGCTTTGCAGTATACCGTACCGGACGGGATATATATCGACGGCACAAAATACCCGCTCCAGCTTACCGAGGGGGAAAAGCGGCTGATCTGCATGGGTGCGTATATTATCATACTTCCGGATTATATTGTATGCAATACCGCCGGAGAAAAGCCGACCTTTTCCAAAGGGGCGGACGAAAGCTCGGTGCTTACCGGTACTCTTACGGAGGTAAACCGTAACTGGACGGATATTGCCAATAATCAAAGCACCAAGGATAAGCTGATGTATCTGTTGGTCAGCAATTCGGCGGCAAATTCCTCGGCGTTTTCTCCGGGTGATAAGGTGCTGGCGAAGTGGACGATAGGCACAAAGGAAAGAAGCGGCTTTATGACGGTACAGAGCATAGTGGAGAGCGGCGGAACGGCGTGGGTCGGTTCGGGAAAGCGTGCGATAGTGTTTGAAACGGACAAGACCTTTCCCGATACCGAATATCTGTATCTTGAGGACGCGCCGCAGGACACGAACCGCTTTCTTCGCATGTGCGGCAACTCGACGATACGCAAATATGTGCCGGACGGGCTGGAATTCGTGATAGAGCATAATAACCGGCTGTGGGCGTGTTCCTCTGAAAACCACGAGATATACTGCTCTAAGCTGGGAGACCCTTTTTGCTGGGGAGATTATCAGGGAATCTCTACCGATTCATGGACGGTGACGGTAGGCAGCGACGGAGATTTTACCGGCTCGGCGGTGTATAACGGCAAGGTGTTGTTTTTCAAAGAGGACTGCGTGCATGTGATATACGGCAGCAAGGCGGCGAATTTCACGCTCTCTACCATAAAGCTCAGAGGCGTGATGAAAGGCTGTAACGATTCGCTGTGCACATCGAACGGGCTGCTTTACTATAAAGCGCCGGAGGGGATATTCGCCTATAACGGTTCTACCTCGCAAAAGGCGGACGCCGCGCTTGGCGAGGATATCGTGACTTTGTCGGCGGGCTGCGCCGATGACAGGAAGATATATATGCTGACGCCGTACGAAAACGCCAGAGTATTCGACTGCCTGCGCGGCTGCTGGAGCACCGAGAGCGTACCCGGCGCACAGCGCGGATTTAACGTAAACGGCAATCTTTACGCATTGTGCGAGAACGAAAGCGGAAAACAGATGAAGCTGCTTTCCGGTACGGACAGCACGGCGTTTTGTGAAAACAGCGTTGAGTTTTACGCCCAGACCGGATGGATAGGCAAAGAGAACACCGAGCTGCGGCATTTTTCAAAAATAAAGCTGGCGCTGGGTATCAGCGGCGTATCTTACGGCGGGCTTAAATTCAGGGTGCTGCTGAAGTACGGAGATCATGACGAATGGGCGCAGGCGTATTCCTTTGACAGCGAGAAGAACACGCAGCCGGCCGGACTGTTTATAGTGCCTATCATACCGAGAAGATGTCAGAAAATAAAGCTGCGCATCGAGGGAGAAGCGACCTGCAATTCGCGCGACTCGGTGAAGCCTAAGCTGACGCTTTATTCGCTTAGCTTTGACGTAGAGGAGGGAACTGAAATTGGCGGAGAACATTAATATGTCGTTTGTGCCGAACAAGCGGGATACTCTGGAAAACAGGGTATCCGCCGCTGAAGACGGACTTTCTCTTTTGACGCTGCGCACCGAGCATTGTTTTGAGTGCATAGACGAAGAACAGGAAAAGGCATCTGACAACAAGTTAAAACAGATCGAAAAAAAGCTTGAATCCACGCAGAACAAGGATATAGACCTGGTAGGCAAATTTACAAACTCCGCGAAGAACAGCGAAATATTCAACGACTACAGCGACAATTCCTGCACAGGAGGCTCATACAGCCATGTAGAGGGATATCAAAATTCTTCCGAAGGCTCATACAACCACGTTGAAGGATGCAAAAACTCTACCGACGGTTATTCCAACCATGTCGAGGGAGAGAGAAATACCATATCCGAAAACGGAACCCGAATCCATTTAGAGGGGTATATCAATGAATGCATATCCGGAATGTACTGCCATGTCGGAGGAGTGCAGAACACTCTGGACAACTCTTATTATTGTAGCGTTTTTGGTGATCGTACTAACGCTAAAAACTCATGGTACGCATATCTGGAAGGATACGGGCATAACTCCGATTCGAGCTCCTGCCACGGAGAAGGTGAACGTCAAATGTTCAAAAGCACAACATGCGGGCACGCAGAGGGCCTAAACCACACCCTGACCGGCGGGAGCTACAATCACGCAGAGGGCGCTATAAACCGGATCACAGACAGCCACGCATGTCATGCGTCGGGCGAGGAAAACAAATTGCAAAATTGCAAATTCTCGGCGGTTTTCGGGGAAACGAATGTAGTATCAGATGCGCAAAACTGCTTTGTTTCGGGCTATCGAAATTACGTCAGCGGAGAAAATAATCTGGTAGCCGGGTACTGCTGTAGTGTAAGCGGAAAATATAACACGGTGTTCGGCAAATACAACACGGATAAAGACCTTGCGCTGTGCGTAGGAAACGGCACGGACTTTGCCGTAAACAAACGTTCAAACGCTTTAGAGCT
>CANQKE010000028.1 GCA_947624435.1 uncultured Ruminiclostridium sp. | reverse complement strand
TATCCCGCCAAGCACTACCCCTCCGCCCCTCCTCCCGCGTTCGGAGTATCCCGCCAAGCACTACCCCCTCCGCCCCTCCTCCCACGTCCGGGATATCCCGCCCCGGCACTACCCCTCTCTTTACACCCCTCCCCTTTTTGACTACAAAGCCATGTAATCCGTTACATCAAATTGTATACCTTGCACATTTTCTTTGGCATGTATATATAAACTTTTCATAAAATTTTCATATTTGATTAAATTTTTTCAATTTTAGGGTTGATTTTTACGGCGTAATATGATATTCTATACTTACAGAACCTCCCGGCGCAGCCGGCGCTCTGAACAACGTACCCGCCGCGCAGACGACGGACGGAAACAAAATTTTTATAAGGAGGTAATTTCTTATGATCAAGAAATTACAAGCTCTCAGAGCTAAAAAGGGCTTTACGCTCGTCGAACTGATCGTAGTTATCGCTATCATCGGTATTCTGGCTGCTATACTTATTCCTATGATGATGGGTTATGTACAGCAGGCTAACATCTCTTCCGCAGACCAGAACGCAGCTGCTATCAAGAACCAGCTGAACATGGTACTTGCTGATCTTGAGACCAAGAACTGCACACTTTCGAATACTTCTTCTCCTACTCCTGATGTAGAATCTGCTACCTTTGATTCAACCGCTGCCGGCACCGGTTCTTATATCACTATACCGATTAGCGCAAGCGGTACCAAGTTTGACGCATCCAAAATTGAATTCGCAGGCAATCTTAAGATCCATGGCAAGAATGCTTCCACCGACGCAACTTGGAAAGATACTGATGTTAAAGCAGCTATCGCTGAGAACTTCAACACCAACCTCGCAGATATGGCTCCCGGCACCGCAAGAATATTCCTTGACAAGGGCAACCAGACTATACAGGCAATATGGTGTGCTGATGATGCAGTAGCTACGGCTATTAAGTCACCTATCGCTAAGTGGGCTAAGGGCTCTGTAGGCGTTACCTGCGGCGTAGTAGTTGGTACTAACGACAAGGTTACCGCTGAGAAAGGCGGCTCTACTCCTGCTTCTACTCCTGCTTCTACCTGATAGGATAGTTCTGACAGCTTGAACACAAAAAACAATATCAACACCCCCGGCGCAGGTCGGGGGTGTTATACGGTTACCGACAGGAGGTATACTATATGAAAGGCGCGAAGCGGGCGCGGAATAAAAAGGGCTTCACGCTTGTCGAGCTGATAGTGGTTATAGCCATTATCGGCATACTGGCGGCTATCATTATCCCGCTCACAATGGGCTATATCCGCTCCGCAAATATTACCTCTGCCGATAATAATGCGTCGGCGCTCAGAAATCAGATGACCGTTATACTCACTAACCTTGAGGTCAAGAATTGCAGTATCAAGACCACCGCCACCGCCACGGTAAACGGCAAAAACGTTACCGCGTCTTATGTTGACATCGGCATATCTAACGGTAGCTTTACCGTGTCGCTTGTAGGCGTGTCCCCGTCCGGCAGCGATTCCTCCGGCACGACTTGGGATACTGTAGCAGTGGCAAAGGTCATCAAGGACGAGTTCGACAAAAATCTCGGTGATATGGCGCCCGGCCAGGCACGGATATTCATCGACGGCAATATTCCCGTCCAGGCGATATATTCCAATGACGTCGGAACAGTCACCGGGATAACCTCTCCGGTAGAGGCCGATTACTTCCCGGATACCCCGGGCATATCCGCCGACGGCACCATCCTCGGCACTAATAATAAGGTGTAAAACCATCACCCCGCCGTAAAGACGGGGTGATATTTTTATGGGCTCCGCCCGATTATGGGGGCGCCGCCCCCAAGCCCCTGCTGAGGGCTCCGCCCTCAGACTCCTTTTTTGGGGCACCGCCCCAAGCCCCGCTGGGGAGCGGGTCGCTCCCCAGACCCCGACACGATTTCAGATATACCGTTGCATGCGAAATACAAGGGATAATCCTTATCCGAATTTATTCACCTCCGCTGATTTCTCCGACAGGACACCCAGGATAGGGGAAAGGCGACCTACGGTTCCTTTCCCCTACCCTCGGTTTCCTTTCGGACTTTTCTTCCTCACCCGACCCCTATCCGTCCCTTTATTCACGTCGTAGGCGCTGCCTACCCGCCGCGTTTAATCGGTTTCTGTTACGGCTGCGGTTCTTCTTTTTTTCTTCCTATGAAGGGCGCTTGATAACTCCGCAATACAGTACGTCCGCGGCGTTGCTGCTTTGCATTTGGCTGCTTGGCGTAAGCATTATAAAGTTCTTTTATCATCACGGTGCGGCGGGCAGCCCTCGCGGCACTTTTGGGGGCGTTACCCAACCCCATTTTAGGCTATACCCTTAAATTCCCACCGTGTGCATGTTGTTTTCAAGCACTTATATATTTATACAAAAATATCCCGCTCCCTTTACGGGGGCGGGATATTTTTGTAATCACATAAGGGGTCTGGGGAGCAATCTGCTCCCCAGCGGGGGTTTGGGGGCAGAGCCCCCATAAACGTGGCTTTGGGGGCGGAGCCCCAATAAATCACTTTAGTTTGTACCCCGTTATCATTGCCTCGGTAACAATATTCCCAAGCTCGTCCGTCACCCTCACCAAATAACAACAGGTGCTGCGGCCGTCCTTGACACATTCCGCGCGCGCGATCAGCCGCTTTCCTTTCGCCGTACCGGGAAAGGCGATGTTTGAATTTATCGACACGACCGGACTTTGACGCTTCCAATTTGACGCTACGGCAAACGCGAAATCCGACAGCATGAACGGCACGCCGCCCATCACGCCGCCCACCGCGTTAAGGTGCGAGGGCCGTATATCAAGACTGGTCACGGCGTAATTTTCGCCCACCTCGTCTATGACCGCGCCGTTTTCGGTCGCAAAACGGTCGTTTTTGAAAAATTCGCGTATTTCGTCAAGCTTTATCTGTTCCATCGGTTTTTTCCTTTCGTCTGTTATTGTAGATGAACATCGCGACAGCCGCGCCGCAGATTATTACATAGCCCAGCCAGCTCAGCAGGTCCGGCATCTGTGAGAACAGCAAAAATCCCATCAGCGCGGAGAATATCACCTGTGAGTAATCGTATACCGATATTTCCTTTGCCGGTGCGAATTTGTACGCCGCGGTTATCGTGAATTGTCCGCCTGCCGCCGCTAATCCCGCGCCTAACAGTATAAGCCACTGCATAGGCGTCATGTAGTGAAAATCAAATATCAGAAACGGCAGCGTCACCAGACAGGAAAATCCCGAAAAGAAAAATACAATGTACGAGCCGCGCTCGCCGTGTACTCCCAGCCATCGTACAAAAGCATAAGCCGCGCCCGCGCCCATTCCGCCGAGAAATCCCAGCAGAGAGGGTAGCAGCTCCATATTCGCAAAGCTCGGCTTTATGATAAATAAACTTCCGATAAACGCCGCGATTATCCCAGCCGTCTGGACGGGCGTCGCCTTTTCCCGCAAAATGAATATCGAAAATACTACCGCGAAAAACGGCGACATCTTGTTAAGCATAGACGCGTCCGACAACAGCAGATGATCCACCGCGTAAAAGTTGCAGAGTACCCCTACCGTGCCGCATACCGCCCTCGCTATCAGCGCCGGCAGGTTCTTTTTGTTTTGGGGAAGAAGCGGCGCGTGCTCTTTCAGCAGTATTATAAGCGCGAAGAAAAACGCTACTAAATTTCTGAAAAAACTCTTCTGCACCGACGGCAGATCTCCAGACATACGCACAAATATATTCATGAACGTAAAGCAGAACGCCGACAGCAGTATACAGATTATCCCTTTGTATTTATCGGGTAAATTCGGTGCGGCTTTCATTCTACGCGTTTAACGCCCATTTTTACCTTTTCGCCGTTGATATCCCACTCGGAGATATAGCCCTCGGTGTGATCGGTGACGATATCGTCAGCGAGCGTGTTTGCGGATATCTCCGCGCGGTTATTTACGAGAATAGCGGCTATTTTGTCGCTGCCCTCGCAGTAGATGATTATCCGGTTCATGACCTCAAAGCCCGCGTCCTTGCGCATGGACTGCACCTTACTGATTATCTCGCGGACAAAGCCCTCTTCGATAAGCTGCTCGTCCAGCACGGTATCCAATACCACGGTGTAGCCGCGATCGCTTACCACCGCGCAGCCCTCTTTTTGCTTTTCCTCGATAAGCAGGTCCTCCTCGGCTATCTGTACTTCGCCGTCCGGCAGCGCAAGCGTCAGCACGCCTACCGACTTTATCTGCGCCATCGCCGCCGAGCCGTCTATTTCAGCCAAAGCGGTGCGGATATCGTTTATCCTCTTGCCAAACTTCGCGCCGAGCGTTTTAAGCTGCGGCTTAAAGGAGTAATCGGTGTATTCGCTCACGTCGTCGGTGAAGATTACATCTTTTACATTCAGCTCGTCGCGTACTATTTCCGCAAACATCGGCTCAAGCGTTTTGTCGCCCTTGACCGTTATCTTGCGGGCGGGCTGGCGGTTTTTAAGAGCGGCGGCGTTTCTTGCTGCTCTTCCCAGAGCCACCACGGTAAGCACCGTCTGCATTTCGCTTTCAAGCTCTTTGTCCACCAAAGAATCGTCGCATACCGGGAAATCGCAGAGGTGTACGCTTATCGGCGCGTTTTTGTCGATAGAGCATACAAGATTGCGGTAGATATCGTCGCAGATGAACGGGGTCATCGGCGCGGACAGCTTTGCCACCGTCACCAGCGCGGTGTACAATGTCATGTAAGCGTTTATCTTGTCCTCGGTAAGCTCGCTCGACCAGAAACGTTCACGGCTGCGCCTTACATACCAGTTTGACATATCGTCCACGAACTCGGACAGCGCCTTTGCCGCCTCCGGTATGCGGTAGTTTGCAAGATTGCCGTCCACCTCGTTGATAAGCGTGTTCAGGCGGGAGAGCAGCCACTTGTCCATTACCGTAAGCTCCTGCGGCTTAAGCTCATATTTTGTCGCGTCAAAATTGTCTATATTTGCATAAAGAACGTAAAACGCGTAGGTGTTCCACAGTGTGGAGATATACTTGCGCTGTCCCTCGGTCACCGCCTTGTCATAAAAGCGGTTGGGCAGCCAGGGAGCGGAATTTGTATAGAAATACCAGCGTATCGCGTCCGCACCGTGAGTTTTCAGCGCGTCGAACGGGTCTACTGCGTTGCCCTTGGATTTGGACATCTTCTGACCGTCCTTGTCCAGCACCAGACCCAGCACTATGACGTTTTTATACGGCGCTTTGCCGAACAGCAGCGTTGAGATAGCAAGCAGAGAATAGAACCAGCCGCGCGTCTGATCCACCGCCTCCGAGATAAAGTCGGCGGGGAACTGCTTTTCAAACAGCTCCTTATTTTCAAACGGATAGTGATGCTGCGCGAACGGCATCGAACCGGAATCGAACCAGCAGTCTATTACCTCCGGCACGCGCTTCATCTGCTTGCCGCAGTGCGGGCAGGTGATAGTTACCGCGTCAATATACGGGCGGTGAAGCTCGATATCGTCGGGGCAGTTGTCGGACATTTCCTTAAGCTCGGCGATACTGCCTATCGCGTGACGGTGTCCGCATTCGCATTCCCAGATATTGAGCGGAGTACCCCAGTAACGGTTGCGGCTGAGTCCCCAGTCCTGGATATTTTCCAGCCAGTCTCCGAAGCGGTTCTTGCCGACGCTTTCGGGTATCCAGTTGATTGTTTCGTTGTTTTGTATAAGCTGCTCGCGCACGTCGGTCATTTTGATGAACCATGATTCTCTTGCGTAGTAGATGAGCGGAGTGCCGCAGCGCCAGCAGTGCGGGTAGCTGTGCTCGAACTTGGGCGCGTCGAACAGCAGCCCTTTTTCGTCAAGGTCTTTGAGTACCATCGGATCGGCTTTCTTGCAGAATACGCCCGCATAGGGAGTTTCCTCGGTCATCTCGCCCTTGCCGTTTACCAGCTGTACAAAAGGCAGATCGTACTTTCTGCCGACCTTTGCGTCGTCCTCACCGAACGCGGGCGCGATGTGTACCACGCCGGTACCGTCGGTAAGAGTAACGTAGCCGTCGCAGGTCACGAAGAACGCCTTTTTATTCTGCTTTTCGCAAAGCGGAACGGCGCAGTCGAACAGCGGCTCGTATTCCTTATATTCAAGCTCCTTGCCGGTATATCTTTCGATTATCTCATACGGCGCGGTCGGCTTATCCCCGCCGAGTATCGCGTCGCACAGCGCGCCCGCCAGATAATAGGTATAACCGTCGGCGGTCTTTACCTTTACATATTCCTCGTCGGGATTTACGCACAGCGCGACGTTGGACGGAAGAGTCCACGGGGTGGTCGTCCATGCGAGAATATACGCGTCCTCGTCTTTTACCTTAAAGCGTGCGACTGCCGAACGCTCCTTGATATCCTTGTAGCCCTGAGCTACCTCGTGACTGGACAGCGGAGTACCGCAGCGCGGGCAGTAGGGTACTATCTTAAAGCCCTTGTACAACAGACCTTTATCCCATATCTGCTTTAACGCCCACCATTCCGACTCGATAAAATCGTTGTCGTAGGTGACGTAGGGCTTATCCATATCCGCCCAGAATCCGACCGTGCGGGAAAAATCCTCCCACATGCCCTTGTACTTCCAGACGCTTTCCTTACATTTTTTAATAAAGGGCTCAAGGCCGTACTGCTCTATCTGCTCCTTGCCGTCAAGTCCGAGCAGCTTTTCCACCTCCAGCTCTACCGGCAGACCGTGAGTGTCCCAGCCCGCCTTGCGCGGAACATACTTGCCTTTCATCGTCTGATAGCGCGGTATCATATCCTTGATAACGCGGGTGAGCACATGACCGATATGCGGCTTGCCGTTGGCGGTCGGCGGCCCGTCGTAGAACGTGTAGGTGTTCTCGTCGCTGCGCGCGTTCATGCTCAAGCGAAAAACGTCGTTGTCATGCCAGAACTGCTCGATCTTCTTTTCTCTCTCGGGAAAATTCGGAGAGGTAGGTACCTTTTCATAAATCGACATTGTTAAAGATCCTCCGTTAAAATTAAAAATCTCCCTACCCATAACAGGATAAGGAAACCTTATTACCACCTATTACGTCATTCCGTCAAATGAGCTTTCTGTAACGGGAAAGTCCCGTCCCTGCCTAATTTCCTAAGGATTTCAGCGGGCGGCTACAAAGTGATATTCGGCTTTGCCTGAGCGTCGGGCTCACACCCTCCCCGACTCGCTGACAGCTCTTTTTGCACGGCATGCAGCTAAGCCTACTGTCTTTGTCACAGCCTTTGCTCACATTATACTATAAAAAAAATTAGTTGTCAAGGATTTTTTTGGCCGGACTTCGTGCCCGGCGTGCGTTTATACAAATTGCACAAATTGTCCGTAAAGCGGGCAAGGCTGCCGCGTCGGTATGCTCCTGAGTATGGCTCGGCGGCTCGGCAAAGATCACCGCATGGCCTTAAAAGCCTATATAAAGCCGTTTATAACCAATGCACGTCGTCTACTATTACAATAAGGAAGACGTGCCGTTTTGATGGAAATATATTCCAAAAACGGCATTAAAGCTCCAAAAGTAAAGTATTTCTTGTAAAAAACATTAAAAACGAAAGAAAAAGATTATATAGTTTGTGAAAATTGCCTATTGCAAAAGCGATTTGAATGTAGTATCATATACTTGAACCTGAAAGACAGGTCAGTTAAGAAAATTTATGGAGGACATAAAAATGGAACTGAAAAAAATCATTGCAGGCGTTGCAGCTGCATCTATTGCAGTTTCCGCCGCAGCAGTAAGCGCGTTCGCAGATGACGCGATCGTTGGTAACACCGAGCTTCCTACCGATGCAGCTAAGATCACTCTTAAGAGCACCGGTTCGATGAACTTTGACGGCGCTTATCGTGTAAACATCTGCCATCCTTGGGCAACCAATGAAGACGGTTCTCTGGTTGAAGAGTACAACATTCTTCAGGACAAGAGCGAGCTGAGCGGTTCTTACACCCTCGGTATCCACTTTGAAGTTGCTGAGTTTGAAGACTACGGCAAGCCTTTCACCATGGATATCAACGTTGCAGAGAACAATGGTAGTACCGATCAGAACTACTGGGGCGACCCGGCAACTGCTGTAGGCGTTACCACTACTCCTGTTACCGTAGACGGTGACGGCGACTACATCGTATGGGCAACCTTCGCACAGGCTCTGGATGCAGACAACTCTAACTTCTTCCTGGATATCACCACCGACATCAAGGAAGAGGTAAAGGCAGCTACTACCGAAGCCGGCGACGGCCTCCCGGTAATCAGCATTCTTGAGATAGGCGTTCAGGATACTCCCGTAATTGGTGGATCCACTCCTACCGATGAGCCTACTTCTACTCCCGATGACAACAGCAAGCCCGATGACAACAATAACAACGTTGACACCGGTGTTACTCTGGCAGTAGTTCCTGCAGCTCTTGCAGCAGCAGCACTCGTTGCAGCAGGTGTAGCAACCAAGAAAAGAAAGTAAGCCTTAAAAGCTGAATAACCTGCAAACCGCTTTCGTAAGAGAGCGGTTTGTTTTTGTGTTTAATTAAAAATTTAAGTCCGTTCAAATCTTGAGCGGACTTTTGATTTTATTTAAGAAAGAAATTTTTATATTGAAAAATCGTTTGCGTATATTTTTTCTAAACCGATACGGCAGAGGATATCTACCCTTTGTTCCCTTGACATTTTCGCAAACTGATCGCCGTGCGACCATTCTTCAAGATTATATGCGCAGACCCGCGCTGTCTCATAAACGGCTTTACGGACGTTTTCCTGTAAAGAGCCGGTATACACTATAAGCCGATTGCCGGAGCTTTCTTCCAGACCGAAGAATTTTAACACCAGCTCGGCGCTGAAATATCCCAATGCCTGATATATGCCGAAAAAGTCCGCGATAAGCTCATCGTGCAGATTATTTTCGCTGCTGCCGTAATATAATTTGGTGTAATAGTGAGTGCATTCATGCTCGCGGCGCAGGATAAGCGATCTTTTCGCCCATTCATCGTCTGATAGCCCCGCTATGCCTGTTTCACTCGCCGGAACGTTGCTATACGGCTTAGCGGAAAGCAGTATAAATCTTATGCTTTTGCCGGAAATAAAGGACGCGCCGACCTCTCCGATATGCTCCGGACGGACGCCTTTATGTACGGCGTTGGTGAGGAAATTTTCAAAATCTTCGGTATTTTGGATACTTATCATCATTATTTTTCCCGCAAAGGAATCGTATATTTCTATGCCGACCTGCTCCGGCTCGTTAAATTCGACGGGGCGCTTAGGACAGATAAACGTGTTCAATGCGGCACAGCAGCCGAACATCTTTGAAAAGTCGATAATATCGTTCCATTTTCCGATATACGCGCTTTCCGCGTTTTCGACCTCCTGCCGGTCGATAAATTTATTTTTGATATACTCGTTAAATTCCGTAAATTCGCTTTCGGTCTTAAGATATTTTTTCGCCGTATCGTTGATATCCATAATGTCCTCCTTTGGTATGGTTACTTGTCGTTGTTTACATTATAGTGCGGACGGCCGGGTTTGTCAATAGCCTTTTATCTGAATATTTTCTCTGATTTTTACAAAATATAAAATCACTATTGACAAATCCGCTTATAAGTCGTATAATATAAATATACCCCGTGGGGGTATATTTGAAAGGGAGGGAAAAGTCTGAAAAATAAATTTTCCAGACTTTGCGTTTTATAAAACTTGAAAGGAGAAAGCTTCTTTGAATAATAAATGCTGTTGCAGCTGCGGGAAGAAAACTCTTCGCACTGAGGAAGAAAGAAAAAAGCTGATACATCGGCTGAACCGTATAGAGGGTCAGGTGCGCGGTATCAGAAAAATGATAGAGCAGGACGCTTACTGCAACGATATTCTGATACAGTCCGCGGCGGTGAACGCGGCGGTGAACGCGTTCAACAAACACCTTATCGCAAGCCATATAAAAGGCTGCGTTGCGCGGGATATACGCGAGGGAAAAGACGAGGTCATCGACGAGCTGGTCGTTACTCTGCAAAAGCTGATGAAATAAAGAAAGGGGCGCTTGAAGTTGGAGCAATATTCAGTTACCGGAATGAGCTGTGCCGCTTGCAGCGCAAGAGTAGAAAAGGCAGTCGGAGCCGTCCCCGGAGTGACCTCCTGCTCCGTAAGCCTGCTTACTAATTCCATGGGGGTGGAGGGTACCGCCTCGCCTATGGAGATAATCCGCGCGGTGGAAAACGCGGGGTACGGAGCTTCTCTTAAAGGGGAGAAAGCCGCGCCCTCTAAAGATACTGACGCGCTTACCGATACCGAGACTCCTAAGCTCAAAAAGCGGCTGATCGCGTCGGTAGTTATCCTGCTGCCGCTGATGTATATTACTATGGGGCATATGATGTGGGGCTTTCCGCTGCCGGTATTTTTAGCTGAAAATCATATAGGCATGGGGCTTGTGGAAATGCTGCTCGCAGGGCTTATCATGGTGATAAATCAGAAGTTTTTTATAAACGGCTTTAAGGGATTTATACACCGCTCTCCGAACATGGACAGCTTGGTGGCTATGGGGTCGGGAATATCCTTTTTATGGAGCGTATATGTGCTTTTCGACATGACCGCCGCTTTGCAAAGGGGAGATAACGACGCGGTCATGAGCGGCATGATGAACCTGTGGTTTGAAGCGGCTGCGATGATACTCACCCTTATCACGGTGGGGAAAATGCTGGAGGCGCGCTCTAAGGGGAAAACCACCGACGCGCTGAAAGGCTTGATGCGGCTTTCCCCTAAGACCGCCGTGCTGTTAAGGGACGGGAAAGAAGTCACCGTCCCCGCCGAACAGGTAAAGATCGGCGACGTGTTCGTCGTTCGTCCCGGTGAAAGCATACCTGTGGACGGCGTGGTATTGGAGGGGCAGAGCGCGGTGAACGAATCCGCGCTTACCGGAGAGAGCATACCGGTGGATAAAACAACAGGCAGCGAGGTTTCCGCCGCTACGATAAATCAGTCCGGCTTTTTAAGGTGCGAAGCCACCCGCGTCGGGGAGGACACCGCGCTTTCCCAGATAATAAAGATGGTGAGCGACGCGGCGGCTACCAAAGCGCCTATCGCAAAGACGGCGGATAAGGTTTCGGGTATCTTTGTACCCTCGGTCATAGCTATAGCTATAGTCACGCTCATAGTATGGCTGATCATCGAGCAGAACGCGGGATATGCGCTGTCCAGAGCGATATCGGTATTAGTGATAAGCTGCCCCTGCGCTTTGGGTCTTGCTACGCCGGTCTCTATAATGGTAGCCAACGGCGTCGGCGCGAAAAACGGTATTTTGTTCAAAACGGCGGTATCGCTCGAAGAGACCGGCAAAATACAGCTTGCGGCGCTGGACAAGACCGGCACTATCACCAAAGGCGAGCCTGACGTCACGGACGTTATCTCTTACAGCGGCGATGAAACAGCGCTTATAAAATACGCCGCCTCGCTGGAGAAAAACAGCGAGCATCCGCTTGCGAAAGCGATAATGCGTTATGCCAAGGAAAAGAACGTCGCGGCGGATAAAGTCACCGATTTTACGGCATTGCCCGGCAACGGGCTCAGCGCGGCGCTGGGTGAAGATATGCTGTACGGCGGCAATATAGGATTTATTGGAGGGAAAGCCGATATTCCCCCGCAGGTAAAGGAAGCCGCCGACAGATTAGCCGAAGAGGGAAAAACACCGCTGTTTTTCGCCAAAAACAACACTTTGCTCGGAATTATCGCAGTGGCGGACGTTATCCGCGAGGATTCTCGCGAGGCGATAAAACAGCTTAAAAATATGGGTATAAAGGTCGTTATGCTGACCGGAGATAATCAGCGCACCGCCGACGCGGTCGGAAAGCAGGCGGGAGTGGATATGGTGATAGCAAACGTCCTGCCCGACGGTAAAGAATCGGTGATACGCGCTTTACAGCAAAACGGAAAGACTGCGATGATAGGCGACGGCATAAACGACGCGCCCGCCCTTACCCGTGCGGATATCGGTATTGCGATAGGTGCGGGAACGGACGTAGCTATCGACGCGGCCGACGTGGTGCTGATGAAAAGCAGCCTTTCCGACGCGGCGGCAGCCGTGCGGTTGAGCCGCGCCGCGCTTAGAAATATCCATCAGAATCTGTTCTGGGCGTTTATTTACAACGCTATAGGAATACCGCTTGCCGCCGGAGTTTTTATAGGGCTTTTCGGCTGGGAGCTGAACCCGATGTTCGGCGCGGCGGCGATGAGCCTTTCCAGCTTTTGCGTCGTGACTAACGCGCTGCGCCTTAACCTGCACCGCCCGTACGACGCGAGCCGTGATAAAACGCTTAAAGTTAAAGCCCAACTGCCAAAGGAGGTGATAAAGATGGAGAAAACATACACTCTCAAGGTCGAGGGAATGATGTGTGGACATTGTGAAGCTACGGTAAAAAAATGCGTGGAAGCTTTCCCGGAGGTAGCCCAGGCTAAAGCCGATCACGAAGCCGGCACCGTCACCCTCAGCCTTAATTCCGAGCTTGTTCATCTTAACGAGATAAAACAGGCAATAACGGATAACGGATACACGGTAGTCGACTGAACCGAAAATACCGCTGCGACAAAAATCGCGGCGGTGTTTTTGTACCTAAAAAATTTTTTTCAAATTTCGGTTTTGGTATTGACAAATGATCGCTGCCGTGATATAATACCTATAAAGTTTATAGGTATTACCTCGGAACAAAAATTTCAAAGGAGAGAATTCAGATGAAAGTATACGAAAAAATAACCGAGCTTATCGGCGGCACTCCGCTTTTGAAGCTGACTAATTTCATAAAGGAAAATGAGCTTGGCGCCGACATATACGCAAAGCTGGAGTATTTCAATCCCGCGGGCAGCGTAAAGGACAGGATAGCAAAGGCCATGATAGACGACGCAGAGGCAAGGGGCGTATTAAAGCCGGATTCCGTTATAATCGAGCCGACCAGCGGCAACACCGGTATCGGGCTTTCCGCCGTGGCGGCTGCGAGAGGGTATAAGATAATTCTCACCATGCCGGAGACCATGAGCGTTGAGCGCCGCAATCTGCTTAAAGCATACGGCGCGCAGATAGTCCTGACAGAGGGCGCAAAGGGAATGAAAGGCGCGATAGAAAAGGCGCAGGAGCTTGCCGATAATACCCCGCACAGCTTTATCCCCGGTCAGTTTGTAAATCCCGCAAATCCCGCCATCCACCGCGCGACCACCGGACCCGAGATATGGGAGGATACCGACGGCAAGGTAGATATTTTCGTAGCGGGCGTAGGCACCGGCGGTACCGTTACCGGTGTCGGGGAATACTTAAAATCCCAAAATCCCGATGTAAAGGTAGTCGCGGTAGAACCCGCAAGCTCTCCGGTGCTTTCAAAAGGCGTATCCGGACCGCACAAGATACAGGGTATCGGCGCGGGATTTGTTCCCGACACGTTAAACACCTCGGTATATGACGAGATAATCACCGTGGAAAACGAGGACGCGTTCATTACCGGAAGAACGCTTGCCCGTAAAGAGGGGCTGCTGGTGGGTATCTCCTCCGGCGCTGCGGTATGGGCTGCGGCTCAGCTGGCAAAGCGTCCGGAAAACAAGGGTAAGCTGATAGTAGCTTTGCTGCCGGACACCGGAGAGCGTTATCTCTCCACCCCGATGTTCTCGGAATAATTTAATATCGCTTATATTTTCGGCTCTCGGAATTTCCGAGAGCCGTATTTTTTACGTTATCCGGCGGATCAATAGGGATTTTTCGCTTTTCGGGTTGAAAAACGGATAAAAATCCGTTATAATAGAAAAAGACATAGTATTTTAGCGTATTTGTGATTTTTCTATCATAAAAGGAACGGGGATAGGATAATGAAAAAACGTTTGATAAGTTTTTTACTGATGTTTTCTTTGCTTTTTCAGTTGTGTACGGTAGTAAGCGCCGAATCCGGCGGTGAATCGGGCGAAGAAGAGGTTATACGCGTAGGATTTTTCGCGTTTTCGGGCTACCATGTAGTAGACGAGGACGGCAGACGCAGCGGCTATGGCTATGAGTTTTTGCAGCGGCTTGCGATACACGCGGGTTGGTCGTATGAATATATAGGATACGATAAGTCTTATGCCGAGGCGCTGGATATGCTGCGTAACGGCGAGGTGGATATAGTCACCTCGGTATCCAAAACGCCGGAAAGGGAGAAGGAGTTTTTATTCTCCACTCAGAATATCGGAGTAAATTCCACCATTTTTACAGTCAAGGCGGGGAACACCGATATAACCGAGGGCGATTATTCCACCTATAACGGCCGCCGTATCGGTATGCTGGAGGGAAATTCCAAGAACCAGAATTTTGAAGATTTTGCAAAAGATCATAATTTTACATATGAACCCGTATATTATGCCGGACAGGATGAGCTGTCCGAGGCGCTCCAGTCCGGCGAGGTGGACGCCGCCGTCACCGGAAGTCTGCGGCTTTTGGACGACGAGTGGCTGCTGGAATCCTTTGACGCGAGCCCGTTTTACGTCTGCACGAGCAAGGATCGCCCCGACCTTATGCAGCGGATAAACTCCGCCATAAACGAGATGGATCTTCACAATCCGAACTGGCGGGAATCTCTGCATGAAACGTATTATTCCACCGATAACGACGGCTCTATAATCATGAACGAGGGAGAGCGGGACTTTTTGGACAGCCTGCATGCTTCAAAAAAGCCGCTCAAGGTGCTGATGAACCCCGAACGCGTGCCGTACTGCTATTTCCAGGACGGACAGGCCGAGGGGATACTCCCCGCGATATTTGAGGCGGTGGCAAAGCGGCTGGAATTGGATTATGAATATATACCGGTCAAGGACAGGAACGAATATTACTCGGCAAGGGCGGAGGAACAGGCGGACATCGTGCTGGACTTCACCGGAGATTATTACATAGCGGAGCAGGAAAGATATAAGATAACCGTTCCGTATTTTCAGACGAATTTTGCGCGGCTGACCAAAGAGGGCTTCAGCGGCCCGGCGAACCGGATAGCTATAGTCGACGCGTCGGACGCGCTGACCGGACTTATCGCCGACCGCTATTCCGAGGAGGAGATAATACGCCTGCCCACTACCGACGACTGCGTTCAGGCGGTGCTGGACGGCAGGGCGGACGCGACTATACTTTATTCCTATACGGCGGCATATTATGTAAGACGCGACGAGCGCAACCGACTTGCCTCCGTCGCATTCGGAGAGACCTCTTTGTCTTATGCGGTGGGGAATAATGTTTCCGGCGGGCGGTATCTGCTTTCATTGCTGGATAAAGGCGTCAACAGCATCAGCGATACCGAGCTTGACTCGATCATCTCACGTGAGATAAACAACAGCCTTGACGACAACGTCAGCCTTATCTCGTTTATTTATCATAATCCGATATACGGTATATTGATAACCGTGGTGGTATTCCTGCTGCTGTTCGTGGTATCCATGCTGATAATATCCGCCCGCAGCCGCAAACGGCTCCAGGAAAAGGTAGCGGCGGCGACCGTTGAGCTTGAGAAAAACGCTGAGGAGCTGTCGCAGGCGCTGCGGGCAGCGGACGCGGCAAATCGTGCAAAGACGATGTTTTTGAACAATATGTCCCACGATATCCGCACCCCGATGAACGCGATAATAGGCTACACCGCACTCACTACCGCCCACCTTGACAATGAGGAGCGCGCGAGGGATTACCTTTCTAAGATAGCGCAGGCGTCCAATCATCTGCTCAGCCTTATCAACGACGTGCTGGACATGAGTCGTATAGAATCGGGTAAGGTCACTATAGAAGAACGGCCGGAAAATCTTGCGGACATTCTTCAGGGACTCAGAAATATAATACAGTCCGATGTCCACGCGAAAGGACTGGAGCTGTTTATAGATACCGTGGATATATCCGACGAGGAGGTGTTCTGCGATAAGCTGCGGCTTAATCAGATACTGCTGAACCTTACCTCTAACGCGATAAAGTTCACCCCGTCGGGCGGCACGGTAGCTATCCGCGTTACTCAAAAGCCGTCGGACAAGCCCGAAAGCGCATGTTATGAATTCAGGGTCAGCGATACAGGAATCGGCATGAGCAAGGAATTTCTTAAGACCGTGTTCGACCCGTTCACCAGAGAGCGCAGCACTACCGTCAGCGGTATACAGGGTACCGGACTGGGCATGGCTATCACCAAAAATATCGTCGATATCATGGGCGGAACTATCGAGGCGCAAAGCGAGCCGGAAAAGGGCAGCGAGTTTATAGTAAATCTTACCTTGAGAGTTGCGGCAAGCCATCATGAGATAGGCGATATCGCGGAGCTGAGAGGACTGCGCGCACTGGTGGTAGACGACGACCTTATAAGCTGTCAGAGCGTGTCGAAAATGCTGCGTCAGGCGGGTATGCGCCCGGAATGGACGATGTCCGGCAAAGAAGCCGTTGTAAGAGCGTCGGAGGCGATAGAGATATCCGACCCGTTCGAGGTATATATAGTAGACTGGTCAATGCCGGTAATGAGCGGCGTTGAGACCGTCCGTCAGATAAGAAAAGTAGTGGGCGACGATTCGCCGATAATACTTATGTCGGCATACGACTGGTCGGATATAGAGCAGGAAGCGAGAGAGGCGGGCGTGACCGGATTTGTCAGCAAGCCGCTGTTCGCCTCCGATCTGCACCGCGCACTTGAAAAGAGCTTAGGACATTCGACCGATAAGGAAAGTCAGGACAAGAGCAATAAAGCAAACGATGATTTTGCCGGCAAACGCATACTGCTTGCGGAGGATAACGACCTTAACCGCGAGATAGCCGAGGAGATACTCAAGGAGGCGGGCTTTACGGTGGAATCCGCCGAAAACGGTCAGGAGGCGTGCGACATGGTGAGCCGCTCCTCAGCCGGATATTACGACCTTATACTTATGGATATACAAATGCCGGTTATGGACGGCTATGCGGCTACCGAAAAGATACGCGCCATGGACGGGGCTAAAGCAAAGCTGCCTATTATCGCGATGACCGCAAACGCCTTTGAGGAGGACCGCAAAAAGGCCTTGCAGGTGGGAATGAACGGACACCTCGCAAAGCCTATAGATATAGAGCGTATGATGGCGCTGCTGGGAAAGATATTCAAGGAGTAAGCTTATTCACCCCGAAAACTCCCCCTGCGGCGGAGCAGGCTATACAAAGCAGCAGCTTTGCTATCAGCGAGCCGCCGTCAAAATTCTGACTTATCACCGCGCCTATAAGGAAAACGACAAACATCTCCAAACCTGCGGCGCTGCCCCAGAGAAGCCCGTTTTTACCGTTTGCGGCGGCGCAGAACATTCCTCCAGCGGCGGCGGCAAGTCCTGATGAGATATACGACAATACCGTATCCGTACCCTCCGGCGCGCCCGCTATACTGTAGCATAACGCCGACAGCACGCTAAGCACTGTAAGCGCGATAAGTCCCGCCGTTAAGCCTTTAAGTAACGGCGTAAGCCTGCGCATCATAAGTCTGTCGCTGCTTTGCTTTATCATATCCGCACGCTCCTTTCCTGTCCGTACAGTATATGAATGTCCGGCGGTATAAATTCATACCGCGCCGAATATTTATAATGCCGTTTTACAGCGGCGATCATATTAAAATCAAGGAGAATAAAGATGAAACTGTTAAGATCGTCAGCGCTGCTCGCCTGCGCCGTAATGCTGCCTTTGCTGTGTCAATCGGCTGCCGGGGCGGAATTATCGGCAAAGATAACCGTAAGTCCGCAAAAGACCGTAAGGGAGATATCTCCCATGATATACGGCGTGAATTTCGGCGTCGATACCGAAAAGGTATCGGCGAAGTCCATGCGCCTCGGCGGTAATCGCATGACCGGCTATAACTGGGAGAACAACGGCTCCAACGCGGGTTCGGATTATAAGAACATGAGCGATATGTATATGATACAGGACCTCCCCGAGGAGATAAAGTTTGAACCGGGCGCGGCGGCTTTAGGCCTTTCCGATACGGCGCAGAAAAACGATATACCGTACACACTGCTCACTCTCCAGATGGCGGGGTACGTAGTATCCAACCGAACCGGCTCGGTAAAGGAAGAAAACGCCGCTCCGAGCGAATACTGGCAGCCCGTCGTGAACCGCAAGGGTTCGGAGTTTTCGCTCACGCCGGATAAAACGGACGGGTACGTTTACACCGACGAATATATGAATTACCTCTTTGAAAAGGTGGGGAAGTCGGACAGCGATACCGGATTCGACGCGTATGCGTTAGATAACGAGCCCGCGCTGTGGAGCGGCACGCACAGCCTGCTCCACCCCGAAAAGGTGACCTGCTCCGAGCTTATAGAGCGCAGCGTCGATCTTGCTTCGACAGTAAAGGACATGGACGCAAACGCGGAGGTGTTCGGCCCGTCGCTGTACGGCTATTATGCATATTTAAGACTTCAGGACGCACCGGACTGGGAGGATATGACCAAAGAAAACGATAAATACCGCTGGTTCATAGACTGCTATCTTGACAAAATGAGTAGCGCCGAACAGACCTCCGGACAAAGACTGCTTGACGTGCTGGATATCCACTATTACACCGAGGCAAAGGGAGAATGCGGAGAGCGTTCCTGCGATCATTACGACAATGACGGCTGCATAAAGGCAAGACTGGACAGCGTGCGCTCTCTTTACGACCCGGATTATAAGGAAAACAGCTGGATAACCGACACCGGCGCGGAGTTTTTCCCGCTGCTGCCGAATATACAGCAGTCGATAGACACTTTCTATCCCGAAACTAAGCTTGCGTTCACAGAGTACGATTTCGGCGGCGGCGACCATATTTCCGGCGGAGTGGCGCAGGCGGATACGCTGGGCATTTTCGCCGAGTACGGCGTGTATTTCGCATCTATATGGAGCTTTGATAATAACGAATATCAGTTAGCGGCGATAAATATGTTTACAAATTACGACGGAGAGGGCTCCGGCTTCGGCGATACTCTCACCGAGAGCAGCTCCGACCTGCCGGAATACGTTTCGGCGTACTCCGCGGCGCGCTCTTCCGACAGCGACAGCTTTACCGTGATAGTCACCAATCGCTCCATACACGAGCAGACGTTAGCGGATATTGCGATAGACAGCGAAAAGCAGTACGGCAGCGCCGAGGTATATTCGCTTTACGGCGATACCCCGGAGATACACAAAAAGCAGACAATAGAAAATATAAGCGGCAACGCGTTTTCCTACACCCTGCCGCCGCTGTCGGTGACGGAATTTGTCATCACCGTGCAGCCCGGCATAGGGATATTGCCGATGATCATAATAATTGCGGCCGCCGTCGTTGTTATTGCGGCTGCGGTGGTATTGATAGCGGTAAAAAAGCATAAGGGTAATTCAAAGTCCGGGGATAAAGCATAACGGCGCGTCGTTGTGATTTTACCGATTTTCCCGAAATTTTCACAAAGTTAATAGAAAATTTTTAGCTTAAACCGTTGCAATTTTTGTTTTAATATGCTATAATAAAACCTAGCTATAGAATCATGGGGTAAACACTCATGACTTTACATTGGGGAGGACTTTGAATGTATACTGCGGTCGCAATAGACGGACCGGTAGGCGCGGGGAAAAGCACTATTGCCAGAGAATGCGCTAAACGGCTGGGATTTATATACGTCGATACGGGCGCTATGTACCGTGGTATCGGGCTGTACTGTGACGATACGGGGATAGATATTTCGGACGACAACGCGGTAGAGCGCGCGCTTTCGGACATCACCCTTGAGATAAAGCTTGAAGACGGCACACAGCATATTATCTTAAACGGCAAAGACGTTTCGGAGGATATACGCCGTCCGCATATCAGTATGGCGGCGTCAAAGGTATCGGCGATACCCGCGGTCAGACAGTTTTTATTGGAGCTCCAGCGCAGCTTTGCCGACAACAACAACGTTATAATGGACGGCAGGGATATAGGCACGGTGGTTTTGCCGAACGCGCAGGTCAAGATATACCTTACCGCCGATGATGAGATAAGGGCAAAGCGCAGATACGACGAGCTTATCGCAAAAGGCGAACAGGTCGCTTATGAGGATGTGCTGGCGGATCTCAGACAGCGCGACTATAACGACATGAACCGCGCGGTAGCCCCGCTAAAGCAGGCTGATGACGCGGTATTAGCGGATACCTCCGGACTGGATTTTGACGGCTCGGTCGCTTTGGTCGAGAATATTATCAAAAGCAGGGCAAAACTTTTATGATATACGAATTTTTCCGCAAGTTTGTATGGATAGGAATGCACATAAAGCACCGTATAACGGTGATAGGCGGCGATAACCGACCCTACAAACATAAGATAAAAGGCGGCTATATAATAGCCTGCAACCATCAGGAATACAGCGACCCTCCGCTGATAGCGGCGGTGAACCGCGCGAAATTCTCTTTCATGGCGAAATCCGAGCTGTTTGAGAAAAACAAGCTGTTCGCCTGGCTGATAAGACGGTGCGGAGCGTTTCCGGTGGTGCGCGGCGCGGGGGATAATTCCGCGATAGACCACGCGGTAGACGACCTTAAAAACGGCCGCGCATTCGTGATATTCCCGGAGGGTACGCGTTCAAAGGACGGCAATATAGGCAGAGCAAAGTCCGGTATCGCCGTTATCGCGGGAATGACCGGTGCTCCGGTGCTTCCGGTATGTATAAAGTACGGAAAAAAGGAGTTTCGCCGCAAAGCGTATATTTCTATAGGGGAAATGATACCGGCGGAGGATATAAAGCTGAAAAGCGACGACAGAGCGGAATTGCGGCGCGTTTCCGACCTGATAATGGATAATATAAAGCAGCTTATGGACGGCATGAGCGAATACGGCGAGCCGCTGCCGATACAGTACCGGCCCAAACAGGACGGCGCTAAGGAAAAATGAGCGGGCTTTCGGATTTTACGGTACAGGTCGCAAAGACCGCGGGGTTTTGCTTTGGGGTAAGCCGCGCGGTAGAGCTTGCGGAGAACGAGGCAAAAAAAAGCGGGCGGTGCTCGACTTTAGGCCCGCTGATACATAACGAAGCAGAGATCGAGCGGCTGGGCAGGCTCGGCGTAAATACAGCCGACAGTCCGGACGAGGCCGACGGGACGCTTATAATACGCTCTCACGGGGTCGCCGCAAAGGTGATATCCGAGATAGAGAAAAAAGGCATACCTTATATCGACGCTACCTGTCCGTTTGTTAAGAAGATACACGGTATAGTGTCCGGGGCGAAAGGCTGCGTGATAATCGCGGGCGACCGCGAGCATCCCGAAGTCCAGGGGATAATAGGTCATTGCCGCGGCGACGATGTGTACGTTGTTTCTGAGCCGGAAGAACTGGAAAACCTGCTTGTACGGTTGAAAACTCTTGGGCAAAATGCACTAACTATGGTTGCCCAGACTACCTTTAATTCGGCAAAATGGCAATCTTTCCGAGAAATCGCGAGAAAACACTATACAAATATCGCGATTTTTGATACAATATGTAATGCGACCGAAGAACGTCAGCGCGAGGCTGAGCAGTTAGCGTCCGCAGCGTCGCTCATGATAGTAGTGGGCGGAAAAAATTCCAGCAATACCAGAAAGCTGGCAGAGATATGTCAAAAACACTGTCCTGTTTTGTTTGTTCAGCGCGGCAGTGATATTGATAAAGCCGCCGTGCGCAGGCTGCTTGCCGATCTGTCGGATATAGAAAGCAGTCGGGAAAAGCGCATAGTCGGCATTACGGCGGGAGCGTCAGCGCCTGCCTACATAATAAAGGAGGTTCATAGTATTATGAGCGAAATTATTAAAGATGAAGACATCGACTTCATGGCGGAGGTCGATAAGACCTTCAAAAAAGTATATATAGGGAACAGGGTCAAGGCCGTTGTTGTGGCTGTAAATAACAACGAAGCCGTGGTAGATCTGGGGACGAAGCATTCCGGCTATATACCCGCCGACGAGCTTTCGCAGAATCCGGCAGACAAGCCCGAGGACGTTGTTAAGGTCGGCGACGAGATAGACGCTATCGTCACTTCTATAAACGACGCGGAGGGCGTTGTCACCCTTTCTAAAAAGCGTGTTGACAGCGTGCTGGGCGTTGAGAAGATGGCGGCGGCTATGGAGGCTAATGAGACCGTCGAGGGAGATGTAGCCGCAGTTGTAAAGGGCGGTATCATCGTTGCGTCGAACGGAACGAGGGTATTTATCCCCGCGTCGCAGACCGGAGTACCGAGAGACGGCAAGCTGGAATCTCTGCTCAAGACCAAGGTGCGCTTTAAGGTTATAGAGGTCACCGAGGCTAGAGGCAGAGTGGTAGGCTCTATCCGTATGGTGCTCAAAGAGGAGAGAGAGGCTGCAAGAGCGGCGTTCTGGCAGAACATCGAGGTCGGACAGAAGTTCACCGGCGAAGTTAAGTCCATTGAAAGCTACGGCGTATTCGTGGACCTCGGCGGCGTGGACGGTATGGTACATTCCAGCGAGCTTACCTGGAACCGTATCAAGCACCCCAAGGAGATAGTAAGCATCGGCGACAAGCTGGACGTATTCGTAAAGAGCTTCGATCCGGACAAGAAGAGAGTTTCGCTCGGCTGCAAGAAGGACGAGGACAATCCGTGGTTAAAGTTTGAAAAGGAATATAGCGTCGGCGACGTTATCGACGCGAAGATAGTAAGCATTACGCCGTTCGGTGCATTTGCTCAGATAATACCCGGCGTTGACGGACTTATCCATATTTCTCAGGTATCCACCGAGAGGATAAACAATGTGGCTCAGGTACTTACGGTAGGCGACGAGGTAAAGGTAAAGATAATCGAGATAAACAGCGAGACCAATCGTGTAAGCCTTTCTATCCGCGCGTTGATGGAGGCCGCTCCCGAAGCTGCCGAGGAGGAGGCTCCGGCTGAGGAGGCTCCCGTTGAAGAAGCTCCCGCAGAGGAAACTCCCGCAGAAGAAGTAAAGCCCAAGAGAACTCGTAAGAAAAAAGAAGAGGCTCCTGCCGAGGACGCTCCCGCTGAAGAGGCTGCTCCCGCAGAGGACGCTCCTCCGGTTGAGGAAGTAAAGCCTAAGAGGACTCGTAAGAAAAAAGAAGAAGCTCCGGCAGAGGACGCTGCTCCTGTTGAAGAAGTCGCTCCCGCAGAGGAAGCTCCCGCAGAGGAAGCTCCTCCTACCGAAGAATGATAATAAACAAAGCTGTTGCGTGCGACAGCTTTGTTTTCTTGTGTAAACATTGACATTGTTTAGCGGATATGGTACAATTAATATATATTTTACCGTATGCGTAAAGGAATGATATTATGAAAAAGCTTTTGCATATTGCTGCTACGCTGCTTTGCCTTTCTATGACGGCGTTGTCGGTCGTATTTCCGGCATACGCCGAGGAAAATGACGGCGGCGGTGACGGAAGCTGGGACCCCAATACCGGAAAGGTATGGAGCGAAGCGGTATACATGGTGAACACCGACACCGGCGACGTAGTCTATAAGAAAAACGAGGATAAAAAGATGTATCCGGCGTCTACCACCAAGATAATGACCGCGGTGATCGCGCTGGAGAAAGTAAAGGACTGGAACGAAAAGGTATCCGTGCCATATGCGTGCTTTGACGAGTTTTACAGCGGAGACCCGAATAAAAGCGACGTTTCCAACGCGGCGATAGAGCCTTTGCAGGATAACCTCACCTATAAGGACGTTATATATGCGCTTATGCTGCCCTCCGGCTGCGAGGCGGCGAATATCCTTGCGTATAATATCGGCGGCGGCGACATGAACAAGTTTTTTGATATGATGAACGCCAAGGCAAAGGAGTTAGGCTGCACCGGCACGCACTTTTCCGACGCGCACGGCCTTTTCGAGGAAGAAAACTACACCACCGCGAAGGACTTGTATCTTATCACAAAATACGCGATAGAAAGCGTGCCGAGATTTACCGAGGTGTGCGGCACTTATGAATATGAAATGCCCGCGAACGACGCGAATCCCGACGGCTACACCATTTACAATACCGTTTCGCTGATAAATCCCGGCAACCCGTATTATTATTACGAGGGCGCTTACGGAGTAAAGACCGGTACTACCGACCAGTCGGGAAGATGCCTTGTCAGCGCGGTGAAAAGGCAGTTCAACTATATTTTAGTGACGCTGGGCGCTCCTATCTACGATAAGGACGGAAACTATTACGAATATTCCTATAACATGGTGGATCATGTTAATTTCTACGACTGGGCGTTTAACACCTTTGCGCTTATGCCGGTGGTAAGCAAGGACGACAGGATAACCGAGACCGAGGTCAAATTCGGCGAAAACGCGTCGCAGGTCGTGCTTTGCCCGCAGGAGGGCTGCACCGCATTGCTGCCTAAAGACCTTGAGCCGACGGATATCCATATAGATTATAAAAAATACGACACGGTGACCGCGCCGGTGCATAAGGGAGACGTTCTGGGCGTTATCGACGTGAAATATCAGGGCAGGACGCTCACCTCGATAAATCTGGTGGCGAGCAGCGACGTTGTGCTTTCTCAGGTGGAATTTTACATCGACAGGATAAAATCCCAGCTGGGTCAGACCTGGTTCAAGCTGTCGATGGCGGTGCTGGTGATATTGATAATATGCTTTATAGTCACCCGCTCGGTAGAAAATTCCAAACGCAGGAAAGCGGCCGAGAAAGAGAAAAAGCGGTTTGAAAATTACGCGTCGGTAAAAAAACGCTGATATGCTTAATATAAATCTTATTTGCGTGGGCGGGCTCAAAGAAGAGTATTTCCGCGCCGCGTCGAAAGAATACGAAAAGCGGCTGTCCTCTATGTGCAGGCTCACCGTTACCGAGATAACCCCGGCGGCTTTACCCAAAGAGCCGTCCGATGCGCAGATAGCCGCCGCTCTGGAAAAAGAAGCGGAGCTTATCGCAAAAAAGCTGACAGTAGGCGCGGTAAGGTATGCGATGTGCATAGAGGGTACTCAAAGGAGCAGCGAGCGGCTTTCCGCCGAGCTTTCGGACCATGCGCTGGCGGGGCGCAGCTCGTTCGACTTTATAATAGGCAGCTCTTACGGGCTTGCGCCGTCGGTAAAACAAGCGGCGGACTGTCGGCTGTCGATGTCTGAAATGACGTTCCCACACAGGTTAGCGAGGATAATGCTGCTTGAGCAGATATACCGCGCGTTGTCGATAACGGCGGGCAGTAAATATCATAAATGATAGAATTGTGAATTTTTTGATAAAGCACTTGAATTTTGTGCGGGAATGATGTATAATAATTTATGTATTTTGAATTTATCGCCAATGCAGCTCAAGCTGCGGCGCTTGATATACGGAAAGGAAGTTACCCGATGACTAAGAAAAACACGGCGGCAACTATCGTCACGATCGTTATAGCGGCACTTGCAATAGCTACCACGCTGTTTTTATTGTATCAGATGTCACAGTCCGAGGTGGTGGAGAACACCCCCGGCAGCTTTATCCCCAGCGATGAGGTAAACGACGAGATGAACGACAATGCTACCCGCCTTGTCAAAAACAACTGCGAGGTATTCAGGGTGTTTTTGCAATACGGACTGCCTCACGCGGCAGAGCCGTACAATAACAAGCCGGACGACGGGCTTTACACCGTGTCCAGCGATACCTACAAGAAAATGGCGGACCTTGAAAAGCTGGTAAACGAGACCTTCGTTGAAAAAGAGGCCGAACGCATACTTACCAACGCCGCGGGAAACGGCGCGGTATACGCCGACCAGGACGACGGTACTCTCGGCGTGTCGGAGAAATGTATCGGCGCGGACGGCAATTTTGCCGGAATGGATTACGGCTTTTCCTGGACGAACGCCAGCGTTACCCTGCTTCCCATTTCCAATACGGAATGTGATATAACTATCGAGCTTGCGGCAGACGACGGCTCCGGCTCGGTAGCGGTAGGCTCCCAAAACAGCAGCACCGCAAACAGCTCGGCAAGCAGCAGCGCGGCTGAAAGTACGGAAAGCGCGGAAAGCTCGGCTGCGGGACAGTCCAAGAGCTTTACCGTTACCATGATGAAAGCCAACGGCGTATGGCTGTTAGAGAATCTCGCTTATTAATGGATAAAAAGGACAATCCGCTTAAAGTGTACGCGGTGGTCGGTCAGATAGGTTTTTTGGTGATAGTGCCGCTGCTGGTGTTTATCTGGGGCGGCAGCGCACTGATAAACGCGCTGGGCTGGCCGCAGCAGCTTATCATAGTGTGCGTGCTTCTCGGTATCCTCACTATGATATCCGGCACGGCAAGCTATCTTGCCAAGGTGGTAAAGATGTTTGCCAAAGACGATAAGGAAAAGATCTCGGTACACAGACGGCGGGACGATGATTATTACGACGACGGACAGTCATGATAGTTATGGGAAAGCTGATAAAAAGATACGACGTAGCGGCAAAGGAGCTGAAGGCGCTTTTGCCGTATTATATCATAATTTTCCTTTTGATATCTATTGTATCCGCAATCGTCTGCATGGTATCCGGTTTCAACTGGAGATTGTTCAGCGGAGCGGCAGTGGGTACGGTGATATCTGCGTTGAGCTTTTTTACGCTTGCGGTAAGCTGTCAGAACATTTCGCACATGAACGAAAAGACTGCGCGGCTTTCCATGAACGGAACGTATGCCTTACGGTATATTGCGATGTTTCTTATACTCGGAGTAATGATGTATTTCAAGCTGATAGAACCGTTCACGGCGGTGATACCGTTGTTTGTTCCTAAAATAGGGTACACTGTGAACGCTATGTTTTTTGATAAAGATAAACAAGGAAAGGATTGACGGATATGCAAACGCTGGAGCTTTTGAAAAACGCGGCGGAGTTTTCGGTAAAGGGCCCGCTGCAATCCATAAAGTTCAGCATAGGCGGTCTGGACGTTACGATAAGCGAAAGCATCGTAGTCCAATGGCTGGTAATAATTATACTGGCGGTGGTATTCTTCATACTCGGGCGCAACCTTAAGCTGAAGCCTACCTCCCGCAGGCAGATGGCGGCGGAATACATAGTGGGATTTTTCCGCAACATGGTAAATGATACGATGGGCGTAAAGTACAAAAAGTACACCGTCTATATCGGCGCGCTGTTTTGTATGTCGCTGGTGTCCAGCCTTATGGGACTTCTGGGACTGCGCGCGCCTACCTCCGACCTTTCGGTGGTGGCGACGTGGGGCGTGATAACCTTTATCCTCACTCAGCGCAATAAGGTAAAGACCGGCGGCGTAAAGGGCTTCTTCAAAGGATTTATCGAGCCTATGCCGTTCATGCTGCCGTTCAATATAATCGGTGAGATAGCAAACCCGGTATCGCAGTCGCTGCGTCACTTTGCGAATATCCTTGCCGGCTCGGTAGTAGGCGGACTCGTCTACTTCGCGTTAGGACAGGTGGCGGGCGGACTTGCGTCGATAGGCGTACCGGCTATACTCTCGCTGTACTTTGACCTGTTCTCATCGTTCATACAGGCGTATATATTCTGCACGCTTACCATGGCGTATGTTTCAATGGCGGAGTGTGACTGACACGGTAATATCCCCTAAAAGGGATAAAATAAAGTTAAAGCAGATCAAGTCCTTTTTACGGACTTTAGCATCAAGGAGGCAAAATCATGGATAATTTATCACAGGCGATCGTATTGGGTGCGTCGGCTATCGGCGCGGGACTTGCGATGATAGCGGGACTTGGCCCCGGTATCGGCGAAGGTATATGCGGCAGCAAGGCGGTAGAGGCTATCGGCAGACAGCCCGAGGCGTCCGGCGCGATAACCAGAACGATGATAATCGGTGACGCGCTCGCGGAAACCACGGGTCTTTATTCGTTGGTCATCGCTCTTCTTCTGATGTTCGCAAATCCGTTTATCGGACAGCTTTAATAAGCAAATCATCAGAAAGGGGAGAGAAGTATGGACCTTCTTTCTTTGGTAAGGGCGGCGTCCGAGGCTGCCGAACAGCCCACCTTTTCACTGGTGGATATAAACGCGGACACCATAATTTTCACCCTTATCAATACCGGAATAATTATACTTATATACTTCTTCTTTCTGCATAAGCCGGTATGTTCCATACTGGATAAGCGTGCCGAGGCGGTCAAAAAGGACATGGACGACGCCGAAAAGGCGCGTGAAGACGCCGAGGCGGCGCGTACCGAGTACGAACAGCGGTTAGAGCAGTCTAAAGAAGAAGCGGGACGTATCCTGTCCGACGCTACCAAACGGGCGCAGCAGCGCGGCGACGAGATAATCGCCGGAGCTAACGCCGAGGCTGCTAATATAAAGCAGCGCGCCGAGGAGAGCATCGAGCGGGAGAAGAAACGCGCGGTCAACGAGATCAAGGACGAGATAGCCGATATGGTCATAGCGGCGGCGTCTAAGGTCGCAGAAAAGGAGATCAGTGCGGAGGATAATGAACGCATAATCTCAGCCGAGCTTGAGCGCATCGGAAAGGAGAACTGATATGGCGTCGGTGGATAAGGTATACGGCGACGCTTTATTCGGTCTTATAGTCGATGAGCAAAAGCAGTCGCTGACGGAAATACTTGCGCAGCTGAAAAGCGTTTGCGGGATATTCGATTCTGAGCCGGAGCTGGTAAAGCTGCTCAAAGCGCCGACTGTCAGCAAAGCGGATAAATGCGCGGTGATAAACGACGCTTTCAAAGGACATATACACGAATATCTGCTGAATTTCCTGTTGGTGCTTACCGAAAACGGCAGAGCGGACAGGCTTGGCAGCATAACCGCGTATTTTAACGGCCTTTGCAACGAGTACAACGGGCTTGCCGACGTGGACGTGGTATCGGCTCAGCCGCTTTCGGAGGAAACGGCGGAAAAGATACGGCTCAAGATGGAGCAGGTCACCGGCAAGAAAGTTACTCTGCGGCTCAAGACCGATCCGTCTATAATAGGCGGCGTTATGATAAGTTGCGGCGGCACTCGCATAGACGGCAGCGTAAAGACGCGGCTGGAGCAGCTTCGCGGCGAGATAGCGGGACTTATCGAGTAGTTCCAATAATTGCAGAAAGGAAGGGCTTGAAGTGGATTTAAGACCCGATGAAATAACCGGGATAATAAGATCCCGTATAAAGGATTTCAGCTCTCAGCTAAAGCTTGAAGATACCGGCACGGTGGTGACGGTGGGCGACGGCATAGTACGCATACACGGTTTGGAAAAGTGTATGCTCAACGAGCTGCTGGAATTTGAAAACGGCGTGCGCTGCATGGCGATGAACCTGGAACAGGATTTTGTCGGTGCGGTAATGCTGGGCGAGGATGACGACATCAAAGAGGGCGACGTGGTAAAGCGTACCGGTACGGTCGTAGCGGTGCCGGTAGGCGACGAGCTGCTCGGAAGAGTGGTAAACGCGCTGGGTCAGCCAATAGACGGACGCGGCCCGATACTCTCGAAAGAGACCCGCCCGATAGAAAAGATAGCGCCCGGTATAATCACCAGAGAGCCGGTAAACGTGCCTTTACAGACGGGTATCAAGGCGATAGACTCCATGATACCGATAGGCAGAGGACAGCGTGAGCTGATAATCGGCGACCGTCAGACCGGTAAGACCGCGATAGCGGTAGATACTATAATCAATCAGAAAAAGACAGACGTTATCTGTATATATGTCGCAATAGGGCAGAAGGCTTCCACCGTGGCGAACGTGGTGGAGCAGCTAAGATCAGAGGGCGCGATGGATTATACCGTCGTGGTTTCCGCCGCGGCGAGCGAGCTTGCGCCGTTACAGTATATTGCGCCGTATTCCGGCTGCGCTATGGGCGAATATTTTATGGAGCAGGGCAAGGACGTGCTGGTGGTATACGACGATCTTTCCAAGCACGCGGTAGCTTACCGTGCACTCTCTTTGCTGCTCAAGCGTCCGCCGGGACGTGAGGCATACCCCGGCGACGTGTTCTATCTTCATTCAAGACTGCTTGAGCGCGCGGCTAACCTTAACGCCGAGTACGGCGGAGGTTCGCTCACCGCTTTGCCGATAATCGAAACGCAGGCGGGCGACGTGTCGGCGTACATACCGACGAACGTCATCTCCATCACCGACGGACAGATATTCCTTGAAACGGAGCTGTTCCATTCCGGCGTGCGCCCTGCGGTAAACCCCGGTATATCGGTATCGCGTGTCGGCGGTAACGCACAGATAAAGGCGATGAAGAAGGTAGCCGGTACTCTTAAGCTGGATTACTCCCAGTTCAGAGAGTTACAGGCGTTCTCACAGTTCGGCTCCGACCTTGACAAGGACACCAAGGAGCGTCTTGCCAAGGGCGAAAGGATAGTCGAGGTGCTTAAACAGCCGCAGAATTCCCCGGTAGCGGTGGAAAATCAGATAATAATCATATATGCGGTCATCAACAACTATCTTAAGGATATAAAGCTGAGTGACGTCGCGGAGTTTGAAAAAGAGCTTTATAAACATATAGATGAAAAGTATCCCGAAATTACCGAGAGTATACGCAAGGATAAGGTACTTACCCCCGAAAACGAAGAAAAGCTTAAGGAAGTTTTAGCGAACTTTTCCAAGAGCTTCGTGGGTTAAGGAGCTGCTATGTGGGTAATGTCATACGACAAAAAGCAGCTGCTGGATGCAGAACGCTTTTCCGTTCAGAAGAATATAGGCGGAGGGCAGGATAAGAAATGGACCGTTATCGCCGGAACGCGCACTATCGAGTACATTATCGGTTTTTATCCGAATGAAGAAAGCGCTAAGGCGGAGCTTGAAAATATCCTGAAAGCCGCCGGGGCGGGAAAGACCTGCTACGGCTCCACAGAGCGGCAATAATTCACAAAGGAGAAAAAACATGAAAAAAGCGGCTTTGACATTGAGCATAGTGGCGGTGAGCATCTCGGTGCTGACTATGGCGCTGGTGGTGCTGGAGCTGCTGTTTCGGAAAACGTCTTATATTGAGCGTGACGATATTTAAGCATATACGAGTTTTCGTATAGCGCGGCGAAAGGAGAGGCCTCTGTTTTGGGGGCTTTATAAAGCATGGCTTCCGGAAACATGAAAGAAATAAAGCGCCGGGTGAAAAGCGTGGAATCCACCATGCAGATAACCAAGGCGATGGAGCTGGTCGCTTCGTCCAAGCTGAGAAAAGCAAAGGCGAGGGCGGAGGACGCGCGCCCGTTCTTTGACGAGCTGTACGCGCTTATGTGCCGTACCGCCGGACAGACAAAGGGGCTGGAAACGGTATATACCGCAAAGCGCGAGGTGAAAAAGCGCCTGTACATCGTTATAGCGGGCGACAGAGGGCTTGCGGGCGGATATAACTCAAATATCTTAAAGCTGGCGGACACCGCTTACGGTGACGCTGAAAAGCCTAAGATAATAGCTATCGGCAAGAAGTCGGTCGAGTTTTTCTCCAAGCGCGGCTATGAGATGACGGCGGAATATCCCGGGCTTGCGGAAACGATAAAGGTCGCGGACGCGGCGGATATATCGCAGACAGCGGTGGATATGTATTTGTCTAAAGAGGTGGACGAGGTGAGGATATTCTTTACCCAGTTCATTTCGCCTCTTACTCAGAACCCGCTGTCTATGCAGGTGCTGCCGATAGTCGCCCCGGTGGGGAACGCGCAGCCGGTCAGCCGGATAGTGGATTACGATCCCTCTCCCGAGGCGGTGTTCGCAAGGATAATCCCGCGTATGATAACCAGTCTTATCGTATGCGCGGTGAATGAATCATACGCGTCGGAGCTTGGCGCGCGGCGTACCGCTATGGAAAACGCCACCGACAACGCGCAGGAGATGATAGACACCCTTTCACTGGCGTATAACCGTGCGCGTCAGGAAAAGATAACCAACGAGCTCAACGAGATAGTATCCGGCGCTAACGCGCTGTAAACAAGGAAAGGAACGGTAGGTCTATGGAACGCAATACAGGAACGGTCGTGCAGATAATCGGAGCGGTGCTGGATATCCGCTTTGACCCCGAACATCTGCCCAACCTGTTAAACGCTATAGAGATAGAGCATGACGGCAAAAAGCTGGTCGCGGAGGTAGCGCAGCATATCGGCGACGATACCGTGCGCTGCATAGCTATGGGCAGCACCGACGGTCTTATAAGGGGTATCCCCGCGGTGGACACCGGAGCTTCCATTAAAGTGCCGGTAGGCAGACAGACGCTGGGCAGGATATTCAATCTGCTCGGTGAGGCGGTAGACAACAAGCCGCAGCCCGAAACGGAGGAGAAGTGGGAGATACACCGCAAAGCCCCCGGATTTGAGGAGCAGGAGGGTTCTACACAGGTACTGGAGACCGGCATAAAGGTCGTGGACCTTATCGCGCCGTATCTTAAAGGCGGAAAGATAGGTCTGTTCGGCGGTGCGGGCGTCGGCAAGACGGTGCTTATCATGGAGCTTATAAACAACATCGCAAAGCAGCACGGCGGTCTGTCGGTATTCACCGGCGTAGGAGAGCGTACCCGTGAGGGCAACGACCTGTATAACGAAATGAAAGAGTCCGGCGTTATCGAAAAGACTACTCTGGTATACGGTCAGATGAACGAGCCGCCGGGAGCAAGAATGAGAGTAGCGCTGTCCGGTCTTACCATGGCGGAATATTTCCGTGATAAAGAGGGACAGGACGTGCTGCTGTTCATAGATAATATATTCAGATTTACCCAGGCAGGCTCGGAGGTATCCGCGCTGCTGGGACGTATGCCGTCGGCGGTGGGCTATCAGCCGACGCTTGCGACCGAGATGGGCGCGCTTCAGGAGCGTATCACCTCCACTAAAAAGGGTTCAATAACTTCCGTACAGGCGGTTTATGTGCCGGCGGACGACCTTACCGACCCGGCGCCGGCGACCACATTCGCGCATCTGGACGCGACGACGGTGCTTTCAAGAAATATATCCTCTATGGGTATATTCCCGGCGGTAGACCCGCTGGATTCCACTTCGAGAATACTTACTCCCGAAATAGTCGGACAGGAGCATTATCAGGTAGCGCGCGAGGTGCAGTCTATACTTCAGCGTTACAACGAATTGCAGGACATAATCGCTATACTCGGTATGGACGAGCTGGACGACAACGATAAGCTGACCGTAGCGAGAGCGAGAAAGATACAGCGTTTCCTGTCGCAGCCGTTCTCGGTGGCGCAGCAGTTCACCGGCATGGAGGGCAAATATGTGCCGCTTAAGGAAACAATACGCGGCTTTAAGGAGATAATCGAGGGCAAGCATGACGATCTGCCGGAGTCGGCGTTCTTATTCGTAGGAACGATAGACGAGGCGGTCGAAAAGGCAAAGCACGAGGCGTAACCGTATGACACCATTCAAACTTAAAATTATTACGCCCGAACGGGTGCTGTACGACGGAGAGGTCACAAGCGTCATCGTTCGTACCACTGTCGGAGATAAGGGTATACTCGCTCACCATGAGCCGTATGTCGCGGCTTTGGGAATAGGGCAGACCAGGATAAAGACCGTCGACGGCGCGGAGAAAATAGGCGCGGTATCCTCCGGTACGGTGGAGGTCACGGAGGAACAGACCACTATCCTCGCTCAGTCCTTTGAGTGGGCGGAGGAGATAGACGTCGCCAGAGCCGAGCGCGCCCGTGAAACGGCGGAGGAAAACCTTAATCGCTTTAAGGACGATCAGCGCAAGCTGGACATTGCAGAATATAAGCTGAAACGCGCAATAAACCGTATTTCCACCGCAGGAATGAAATAAAAAATTTACCCCGTCTAACAAAAATAGACGGGGGTTCGCTTTTTAAGCGATAGTGCTGCTTTTTCCTTGGCTTAACGATCGACGCTTTTATCGGCTTTTACTTTTTTACAGCTGCTGCAATTTCTCCCCTGCATCATGCCTAGCCTCTCTTACGCCCTCCGTTTTTCATTCCCCGCTTCGCGGGGAATCCCACCCGCCCACCCCAATATCCACACCGCCAAACACGTCGGGTCAAGGGAGCGACCCGCTCCCTTGCGGGGGTTCGGGGGCAGAGCCACCGAAAAAGTATTCTGAGGGCAGTGTCATCAGCAGAGTTTGCTGCTAATGACAGTTCCCGTAAAATAATCCGGAATTTGCCTAAGTGTGTTGCCTGTTCGCACGCTGACGAAAATCATCTCGGATATATCCGTAAATATTGTAAGTGCAGTAGTTGCTGACCATCTTTCCGTTTCTGATACAGCCTTCAAGTGTAAATCCGCATTTCTTCAAAACTGCATTTGACGCCATGTTTTCTACGTCTGCTTCCGCATGCAATCTGTCCAACGTTGTTTCTGAAAAGATAAAATTCACAACTTTGGTTAATGCCTCGGTACAAACTCCTTGGTTCCAGCAGGCAGGATTGATTCTATATGCGATCTTACCCAGTCTGTCATTTTCTACATCGAATACTTCTATAATTCCAATTACTCTATGATCCTCTTTACTTTCAATCCCCCATATGAAATCATGGGACGGTTTGCGCTTAACATTTGGTCTTGGGTCAATAAACAGAA
>CANQKE010000027.1 GCA_947624435.1 uncultured Ruminiclostridium sp. | reverse complement strand
TGCCCCCTTTCGTTAGACTTTTATTTTGGTGTATCTCTATTATACCATATTGTCTAACAAAAGGGGAGCAGTTCAAATAACCGTGCATTATTTTTATTATCCCAAATGGATATCCCCGTATCTCACGATATCCTTTATCTTCCCATCCTCGATTATCACCCTCGGCACCCGACAGGAGACCGCGCAGGTAAGCTCATAGCCTATCGTACCTATCAGCGCCGCGTTATAATCGGCGGTCGTCTGCTCGCACTGTCCGCCGTAAACTATAACCTCGTCCCCTACGCCTACGTCGGCGTCGGTCACGTCAACAATAGTCTGATCCATGCACACTCTGCCAAGCACCGGACACAGCTTACCGTTTATCAGCATCTTACCTTTAGAGGAAAACGCTCGAAAATATCCGTCCGCATATCCTATAGGAACTACCGCCGCCGTTATCTCATTTTCGGCGCGAAACGTCCTGCCGTAGCTTACCTCAGCGCCTATAGGAAGCTTTTTCAGCTGCTGAACGCGGGATTTTAACGTCATCACGTTTTTGATATCGAACGGCACTTTGAGCGGATAATTCGGCAGCAGGCCGTACAATACTATCCCCGCACGCACCGCGTCGGCCTTAAAGCATTTATGGTACGCAATGCCCGCGCTGTTCTGGGAATGGAGCATAAGCCCTTTCCCCTCGGTTACGGAAAGCAGCTTTTCCTGCTGAGCGTCGGTGTAGGAAATATCCTCATCGTCAAGGCTGTCCGCTGCCGAAAAATGCGTATACGCCGCGATAAAATCAAGCCCGCTAAGCGACATTATCCGCTCGAGCTCCTCGCGGGTATCTATTCCGACGCGGTTCATGCCGGTATTTACCTTGATATGTACCGGAAGCCGCAGCTTGTTTTTGACGGCATACGAGCTTAATCTTTGCGCATATTCCACACTGCCGACCGTCTGAGTAAGGCTGTATTTTACCAGCTCGTCAAAAAAGTCCTCGTCGGTATAGCCGAATATTATTATTTCTCCGTCAATGCCGGAACAGCGCAGCTTTATTCCCTCCCAGATATTGGATACGGCAAATCTGCGCACACCGAGCCCGGCCAGCTTTCCGCTTACCGAGCGGTCGTCGTGGCCGTAAGCGTCCGCCTTTACCACCGCTATTACCTCTTTGCCGCCGGCATAGCTTTTTATATTATTGTAATTGTATTCCAACGCGCTGAGATCTATCTCCGCCCAAGTACGTCTGAGAAGTTTTTCCATTGCCGCCTCCGTATTTTTGCTAAAATACTATTGTATTTTTCCTCGTTTTATGGTATTATTTCAAGTGAGGGGTTTGCCCCGGCATTTAATTTGTCAACAGTAGTAAGTTTATCACGATTTTATCGCTGTGTCAAGGCTGTTATTGAAAATAAATGTCATAAAAAGCCTCAGGAGGAGTTCACTTGAATACAAAAAGAAGAAGTAACTGGTACATTTACCTTATTACATTTGTTATCACCGGAGTGTTGCTGTTCATAGTATCCAACGTGCTGCTGAGTTCCTACTACAGCTCGCAGCAAGCAAATCAAAACGTGCAGCAGCAGCCGACTACGGGTACGATATTCGTGCCAGACAGCAATTATGATTTTACAATGCTTATCATGATAAGTGAAACGGCGGACGCAGCGCCGGAGCAGTTCATGACGCTGACCTACCGCGCGGAAAATTCGCAGTTTACCGTTATGCCCTTTTTGAGTAATTCCGATATAGGCGGCGCGGTACTGAAAAACGCTTACGGCAGCGGAGACCCCGGTGCGGTAATGTCCGCGCTGTCAAATGCCGCCGGGACTGAGATAACCAAATATATCCGCTTTACAAAATCCACCGCCGTGCAGTTTTTCAACATGGTGGGCAATACCACGCTCTCCGTTCCGAAAGAATTAAAGTACGAAAACAAGGACAACACGCTGACGATAATAAAGCAGGGTACAAGCGCGTTTTCCGGCTCGCAGCTGTATGATTATCTTACCTTCCCGGACTTTGGGGAGAAAGACGTGCAATATTCCTGCAAGGTCCAGGCCACCGCGATAAGCAGCTTTATAAATCAGAATTTCGCCGATATAAGCGAAGCGTCAATGGACGAATATATGGAATTTATCACGGGATTCACCGATACCAATATAACCGAGCAGGACTTCCTTTCCAAAAAGGCGGCGCTGCTGTATACTTTCGACGATTCCCCCACGCCGTGCGATTATTATATCCCCTACGGCAAGCTTAGCGGGAATAATTATGTGATAAGCGAAGACAGCATAAAGACCATCAACGATAAAATAAATCGGTAAACAAGCTTAATATTTAACGCTCGTAATTTCCAATCGGTGAATTACGAGCGTTATTTTTTATTCTGTTGTTTTTTCTGCCTCATGCAAAATTTCCAAGAGATGATCGTCAAGAAATCCCTCCGCCTTTGCTCTTATCCCGGCGGGTATGCCGTAATACGCTTCGGCGATACCTCCCGTAATAGCAGCCAGCGTGTCGCTGTCCCCGCCTATTGATATTGCGCAGCGTACAGCGTCCTCAAAACCGTCGGACTCCAAAAACGCCTCTATAGCCTGCGGAACGGTCTGCTGACAGGTTTCGTTGAAACGGTAGCCGTCCCGTATTTCGTCCAGAGTAAAATCCAACGGGTAGTAATTTTCGGTGATGACCTTACGTATGTGAGCCTTATCACTGCCGTTTTTTGCAAGCCATACCGCGACGGCGGTCGCCTCTGCGCCCTTTAGTCCCTCGGGATGGTTGTGAGTCACAACGGTGACCGCCCTTGACAACTCCTTTACCTTATCGAGGCTGTCTGCGAAATACGAACAGGGACTTACTCGCATAGCCGCTCCGTTTCCGTAGCTGTTGTAGGGTTTAGGATCATTTGAATTAAGCCATTTATTAAACATTGTGCCATAGCCGCAGTACGGGTATTTTCGGCCGAGCGTTTGCATACAGCTGACCGCCTGCTCGCTAAGTCGGGTATGATCGCCGCCGCAAAGCAGCAACGCCTTAGCTATGGCTAAAGTCATGACTGAATCATCGGTAGGCATGCACAGCCGCGAAAACAGCTCAAAATCCTTACTTTTGTGATTGTTCCATTCAAAGCGGGAACCTGCTATGTCCCCGATTATCGCTCCGAGCATTTATTTTCCTCCTTTTCTGCGTCTTTTTCTGTCCTCCTCAATATTCAGCTTCCAATCATCGCCAAGCGGTGCGCAGCCGCGGACTCTGGTTATCGCCGAGCCTACCGTTTCATAAAGGATATGCGTTCCCGCTATATCGGCGTTGTAGGTCGCCGCGCGGTCGGCGGATATGCCCAAAGTTCCCGCCGTTTCCACCGCGTCTATGTTCGCGCCGAGGAACAAAAACTCCCAGCCGTATTTTTCTTTTTGCCGCTCTATCATCTTCTTCACCTTGTTGAGCGAATAGCGGCGGCTGGCGTTTTCCATGCCGTCTGTAGTGATAACGAACAGCGTATGCTCCGGTACGTCCTCGCTGCGGGCGTATTTATGGACGTTTCCGATATGGTGTATCGCCCCGCCTATCGCGTCGATAAGCGCGGTGCAGCCGCGCACGCTGTACTCCTTTCTTGTCATCGGCTTAACATTGCGAATATCCACGCGGTCGTGTATTACCTCGCTTTCGTTATCGAACAGCACGGTAGATACGACCGCCTCGCCATGCTCCTCCCGCTGCTTTTCGATAACGGAATTGAAACCGCCTATCGTGTCCGACTCCAGCCCGCTCATCGAACCGCTGCGGTCGAGTATAAATACTAGCTCCGTAAGATCCTTTTTCATTTTCGTGCCCTCCATTATAATATTACTGCTCGGCTTTTGCCTTACAATAAATATTATAACGGAAAGCTTTTTCGTTTTGGTCGCTTTCAAAGCGACATTTTTGCCTAGAGCATTAACAAAAATACTCCCGTAAAAGTCCCCCGCATACCAAAACCGTCACGAACCGAGCAGGCTCTGATCGAATGCGAACAGCGCTTCGTTTATCTCAAAAATATTGTAATTTCCGTGTTCTATAAAATACTCTATGATGATATCGAATTTATTCGAGTGCGAAAGCGCAAAGCCCGCTTTCATCAGCAGCTCCTTAGTTTCATCAAGCGAAAGCTCCAGCGCCACCGCGAACGCTATCGCCGTGGTCTTAGACGGCTTGTACCGCTTATCGCTGCGTATTTTTGAAAACAGCTTGCGGTCGATGTTCGCTTTCTTGTAGCATTGCGCGTCGGTAATTTTGCGCTCGTCTATCTTGCGCAGCAGCATCTCGGAAAAGCTCTCGTCAAGCTGCTCCACCGCCTCTTTAAGCGTAGGTTCGGAATCGCTTTTTAAGTCCGCCGACATCTGCATGGGATAACCGGCGAATTCCCTAAGCGACCTTGTGCGCCGGTCGATATGCTCGTAGGCATAGCGGTCGTCTATGTATTCCTTTATATCCTTAAAAAGCTTCTCACTTATGACATATGACGCTTTATCAAAGATCACGATATAAACGGTCATATCGTTTTCCGCTAAAAATTCGCCGATAGTATCTATAGCCACCCTAAGCGCCTTATCTTTAGGATAACCGTAAGCGCCGGAAGAGATAAGCGGGAATGCAACCGTTTCGCATTTAGCTTCTTTCGCAAGCTGAAGCGATGTCCGGTAGCAGGAAGCGAGCTTTTCCCGTTCTCCGTGTTCCCCGTCCTGCCATATCGGACCTACCGTATGGATAATATATCTGCACGGCATATTATACCCGCGGGTGAGCTTCGCGCCTCCGGTCTCGCACCCGCCGAGCGTTTTGCACTCGGCAAGCAACTTCGGCCCCGCCGCTTTATGTATCGCGCCGTCCACCCCTCCGCCTCCGAGCAAAGTACGGTTAGCGGCGTTTACGACAGCGTCGACCTTCATTTTCGTGATGTCGTTTCTTACTATACAAACAGGCATTGTTTTTCCTCTCTTAATAACCAATGGGGGATCAAAGCCGATCCCCCACTTATCAATTTACTTTATCTTAACTGTAAGCTCCACAGGCGACGAGAAATAATATCCGCTGCCGATTTTTGCGTATGCGCTTATGCGGAATTTATAATTTGAGCCGCGCGTCATTCCGCCGTAGGACGCGGAGAGCTTGCTTGCGGAAAAGTCGCTGAGTTTTTTCCAATTGCCGCCGCTGTAGTACTCTATCCTGTACCCGTCGGCATAAGCGTTCTTGCTCCAACTAAGCTTGGCGGCTCCCGCCGAAGAGGAGGACGCCTTAAAACCGCTTACCTGCGGCGGAGCGGTGTTGCAGCTGCCGCTCTTTTCGGCGCTGTAGATTATCTTGTCGCCGATGTTCTTATATGCTTTTATGCGGAACTTGTTTGCGGTCGCGGGGGTAAGCTCCTTTACGGTATAGGAAGTGGTATTCTTATTTATCTTAGCGACCTGTACCCACTTGCCGTTTTTGTACTGTTCGAGTATATAGCCGTCACCGCTGGTATTTTTGTTCCAACCGAGCTTAAGAGAGTATGCGCCGCGGGTCACCAGCTTAAAGCCTGTTACCGCTTTCGGAGCGGTATAGCACGAGCCGCTCTTTGCCGAGGACTTAAGCGTCTTGTCGCCGACGTTCTTATATGCGGTTATCCTTACCTGATATTTTGTTGACGCCGACAGTCCTTTTATAGTATAAGAAGTGGTGGAATTTTTATTTATATTCGCAGCTTGTACCCACTTGCCGCCCTTGTACTGCTCCAGCAGATAGCCGGAAGCACCGGAGTTTTTGTTCCAGCCGAGCTTAAGAGAATCCGCGCTGCGCTGCACCAGCTTAAAGCCTGTTACCGCGGACGGGTCGGTGTAGCAGGTGCCGCTCTTTTCGATACCGTAATAATTCTTGCCGTTTACCGTCTTATAGGACTGTATGCGCACCTTGTTTGCCGTGCCGGATGGCAGTCCGCTGACGGTGCAGGTGACGGTATTCGGGCTTTTAACAGTAGCGACGGTAGTCCACTTGCCGCTCTTATAAAGCTGTATGCGGTAGCCGTTTATAGAGCTTGCCTTGCTCCACTCCAGCTTTAACGAGGTGGAAGTGCGGCTTACCAGCTTAAAGCCTTTGACCTGTACCGGAACGATGTTGAAATTAACGGTCTTGCTGCCGGTATAATCTCCCTTGCCGGTTATTGTCACGCTTGCGGTGCCTATGTTGGTGTTCGATTTATAGGATACGCTGTAGTCGGTGCCGCTTTTGAGCGTCTTGCCGCCTATCTTTACAGTGACCGACGGCTTTACAGCCGAGCCGGTATATGCCTTATCCGAAATAGCGGATATCGTCGCGCGGGATACGTCGTTGGATACTATCGGATAGTAAGACACGATACGGTCCACAAAGCTCTTGTCGTACCAGCTTAAGTTTGTCCTGTCAAGATGACCGTGAGCCTCGCCCTTGTCGCTGTTCTGATATGCGTTGTTATCCCACAATACGCAGGGTATGCCGAGCTTAGACGCGCTTCCGCAGAAATAATCCGCCCATTTAAGACGCTCCGCCTTGTTGCCCTTGTTGGACGCGCTGGTCTCGCCGATAACTACCGGTATGCCTTTTGAGATGTACTTTGAGTTCAGCGTATCGAAAAGGTAATCCACCTCGCTTTTAAGCGAATCTCCGAATACCGACGTGCCGCTTCCGTTAAGGCAGAAGTTGTAAGGCGTATAAGCGTGTACTGATACTATAAGGCGATTTTTTGCGCTGTCGGTGGGCAGCTTGAAAGTAGGAGTAGTGCAGCCGTCTATCGACGCACAGTAGCCCGGTATCATTATGCTGCGGGTCTTGTTGCTGCCGCCCGCCGCTCTTATAGTGTCTACCGCCGCCTGATTAAGCTGATTTATAATGTTGATAGAATCTTTAACGGCGCTGTTCGGGTTATTTACCGGGAACCACCATTCGTCGTTAGTTCCGGTAAGCCTCGGCTCGTTCATTATTTCAAAAACAAGATGATAGTCGTAATTTTTGAATTTTTCGCTGACCTGTTTCCATATAGACTTTATGTATCTAAGCGACTGATCTTTGTAGGTGCTGCTCGGATAATAGTATTTCTTGTCGGTGTCATGATGGATATTGAGAATTACGTACATATCGTCGTCGATACAGTAGTCCACTACCTCCTGCACCCTGTTGAGCCATGCGGAGTCAATGGTAAAGTTGCTGCCGGAGGTGTGTTTTCCCCATGAAACGGGTATCCTCACGGTGTTGAAGCCCTCCGCCTTTACAGCGTCGATCATTTTCTTGGTGGTCTTGGGATTGCCCCACGAGGTCTCCGATGAAAGTCCTTGTCCTCCGGTGGCATCTAACGTGTTGCCGAGATTCCACCCCGCGCCCATTTCTGAAACGACCTGACTTGCGTCGGGCGTGCTTTCTGCCGAAACGATACCGACCGCCGAAACAGCGGCTGTTATCAGCATTGCCGAAGCGATGAACGCGGAAATTTTCCTTATTAAGCTCATGTTTTTTCTCCTTTCGGAAATTTATCATACCGTTCAGCTTTTCGCTGTACGTGTATTTATTTTATCACTATACGTCCCTGCGGCAGAGCGTACTCATCCCCCACAGTTCCGTTAAGATCGTCCGTGAGATAAGTCGAAAGTATATCATAATCTATCATTCCCTCATTGATCGTCAGTTCATTGTCCATGAACATATTCAGTCCGTCCCCGCCTTCCTTGATAAGGTAGTTGTGAGACGCTACCGTATATACTTTATCCGGCACAAGTTCTGTATAGCTGCCGTCTTTTTCAAGGACCATGACGTCCTTTACTCTTCGGCTGTCACCGCAGGAGAGGAAATTTCCCTGCTCGTCCGTCTCAACCGTGGATCCTACAGAAGTGTCAATGCTGTATTTAAGCCCCGATACCTGCAAAAAGCCTCCGTTTTCACCTACCGCATTTTCCCCGTCGTCCGGATTTGGCAGACAAGAACGGCTCGCCATCTCCAAAGCGTCCAGTATTTCCTGTCCGGTGGCCTTTGCCACACACAAGGAATTTCCGTAAGGATTCACGCCCAGAATATCCCCGTAGGTGATCTCTCCGGCCGAAATATCCGCCCGAATGCCGCCGCCGTTCACGACAGCGATATCCGCCCCTGACACAGCACGATACGCGTCCGCGCAGAAATCCCCAAGATTGGTTTCCCTGTTGCGTATAAGGCGCATGCCGGAATCGGAAACGGTGGTAAGCGCCACTTCCGATACAGCGACGCTTCTTGACATCTCGGCTTCAAGCTCTTCTTGCATACTTTCTATGCAGCCCGCCATTTCGCTGTCCGTATCCGGATACGATCCTATCAGCCCTGTCTGGATATTACCGCCGGCGGTAATGGTAAGACGGCCGATATTGCAAAGCCCGGTACCGGTGGAGGACAAAAGCACATCCTCGCCGTCCGCATTTTTTACGATATCGCAGGGAATTTCGCTGTGGGAATGACCGTCCAGCACGGCGTCGATACCCTTTGTATTTGCGATCAGTTCACTTGATGTAAACGGCGAGGACGCCTCATCCGTTCCGAGGTGTGCAAGGACAATAACATAATTCGCGCCGTCTTTCAGACAAGCGTCCACGTTCTCCTGCACGCATTTATATAATTCTTCTCCGCTTCCGCCGTAGAAATCATATACATAGTTACCGTTCTCATCGCAAAAGTACGCCGGAACGGATTTTGCGATGCTCTCCGGCGTCGATACTCCGATAAAGGCGACCTTAACATCGCCGTAGGATACTATCGTGTACGGCAAAAGCCGGGAAAGAAACGCCGCGTCATCTTCGCCCGTATAGCGGATATTGCAGCCGAGATACTGAGCGCCGGTTATCTCCATAAGCTGATCCAGCCGCTCCATACCGTAGTCAAACTCATGATTTCCGAGTACCGCGAAGTCGTATCCCGCGCGCTCCATAAGCTCCGCCGGATATTCCCCGTCGGAAACCACTCCTATCACGTTCCCTTGCAGAGCGTCCCCGCAGTCTGCCAGCGTGACGTAAGGGCTGATCTCCTCGCAGCGGTGCTTGTACGCCGCAAGTCCTGCATAGCCGATATCGTCATCTACCGCGCAATGCACGTCATTGGTATATAAAATGATGATGTCGTCCGCTTTTGCATTATTATTACACCCGCCCAAAAGCATTAATATCATTGCCGACGCGATGAATGCGGAAATTTTTCTTGTTAAGCTCATTTTTATAACCATGCTTGTGAAACAAGCATTTCTCCTTTCGAGTTTTTGTGCGGTTTTGCGAAGCAAAATTGCTGACCGTACTCAGCAAAGCGCAAAACTCACAGTCTGAAAAATAAATTTTTCAGACTTTCCCTCTCGGAATTTTATTTTACTTTTATTATCTCGTTCAGCCTTTCGCCGAGCTCTCTCGGAGAACCCTGAATATCGGCCGCGCCCAGTTCAAAAGCGGCGCGCGGCATTCCGTACACAACGCAGGAGGCCTTGTCCTGCGTCATGGTAACGCAGCCGGACTGTTTCATCTTAAGCAGCCCGTTAGCGCCGTCTCTGCCCATTCCGGTCAGCAGCACGCCGACCGCCTTGCCTGCACAGCACTCCGCCGCAGAATCAAACATCACATCTACCGACGGGCAGTGTCCGCATACCTTTGCGCTGCCTCCCAGCTTTATATAAAGCCCTCTCGCTCCGCCGTATACGGTAAGCTGGCGATCTGCCCGCGCGGTATAAATAACTCCTTTTGACAATCTGTCGCCGTTGTCCGCCTCTTTTACCCGCATTCGGCACAGCTTTGCCAGCCGCTCGGCATATATGGAAGTAAAGCCGTCCGGCAGGTGCTGAACTATCACCACCGGCGGAGAATCCTCCGGCAGCGTTCTTATCGTTTCTATTATCGCGTCGGTGCCTCCCGTACTTGCGCCGACAGCTATCAGCTTTATCATACCAAACTACCTCCGTCAGCGCCGACTATAGTCAGCTGTTGAGCGGCTTGCGGTATATCGCCGGAGCGACGTACTTAAGTCCGGTGATGCCGCGCGGCATTCCCTCCGAATGTCCTACAAACAGATATCCTCCCGGTGCAAGCGCATTGCAAAACCTGTTGATAAGCGCGGCGCGGGTGCTTTTATCAAAATATATCATAACATTACGGCAGAAAATAAGGTCGAACGGCGCTTTTTTGAAAGGTATCTCGTCCATAAGATTGAACACTCTGAAGATAACGTTCTCACGTATTTCACGGCATATCTTTATCTTATCCTGTCCTATAGGCAGAAAATACCGGCTCTCCCATCCGTCCGGCAGGCTTTGTATACTTTTTCTCGGATATATTCCCGCCTGCGCCTCGGAAAGTATCTTTACCGAAATATCAGTCGCAAGTATTCTGGTGTCCCACTTATGCCGCTCACCGCGAAGATACTCGCTTATACACATCGCGGCGGTATACGCCTCCGCCCCGCTCGAACAGCCGGCGCTCCAGATACGCATACACCTTTTCGCCGAATTTTTCTCAACGAGATAAGGAAGTACGGTGTCGCTCAGAAACCGGAAATGCTCCGGCTCTCTCATGAAAAAGGTGTGATTGGTGGTAAGACTGTTCACAAGCATAACTATCTCGCCGTTTTTATCTCCCGAAAAGCAGCGGGCGAGGTATTCTTTATAATCCTTGAAACCGCGCTCGGCCAGCATTATGCTGAGTCTGCTCTCCACCAGCTTCTTTTTACCGGACAAGTCTATCCCGAAATTTGTTTTTATGTATTCAATAAGTCTTTCAAAGCTCGCATCGTCTATTCTGAGCATATTTTATACCGGTCTGTCCTGTTCCTGAACGCCGATAAGCCTTTCAACGTCCAGTACCAGCTTTACCCCGTCGTCGGTCTCAACTATGTATTTTATAAATTTATCGGAATTTACGTTCATCACGTCCGGAGTCAAAGCCTTGTTCTCCTCCGTCACCGAGATAACGTCGGACACGCTGTCCGCGATAAGTCCTACCGTCATTCCGCCCGCGTTTATTATGATTATGCAGGTGCGGTCGGTGTACTGCGTTTCCGGCTTTCCGAAACGCAGGCGTATGCTCATCACCGGAACGATGCGGCTGCGCACGTTTATTATTCCCTTGATATAATCGGGAACTGCCGGCACAACGGTGATATGCGGCATCTCTATTATCTCGGTGATATTTTCTATCTCTATCGCGTATACCTGATCCGCCGTGCGAAACGTCAGCACCTTTGCCAGCGCGTTTTCATAATCGTTTTGGCGGGCAAGCTGAGCTTTCGTCCTAAGCTCCAGCAATTCCTCGAACGTATCCTTAGCGTTGTTTTCCTCATGGCTGTTAGTAGGCATGATTACCTCCTGTTATTTGTCAGTCGGTGCTGATAAGATTGTTTACGTCTATTATCAGCGAGATGGTGCCGTCGCCCATGATAGTGCAGCCGGACAGCCCCTGCTGCTTGATGTTGTAGCGGCTGAGAAATTTCGGGAACGGCTTGACTACCACCGGCTGCTCGCCTATCAGCTTATCGGCGAACAGACAGATGTCCTTTCCGCCCGCGTCCACTACCAGCAATATGCCTTTGTCAAGGTCTTTAACTTCGGTGGGCATATTGAATTTTTCGTGCAGCCGCAGTATCGGGTAGCAATTCCCGCGTATCATTATCATCTCGCCGTTTTCGGTATCGGTCAGCAGACGGTTCTCGCCTACCTCCAGACTTTCCCGCACCGACGAGATAGGAACGGTGAACACGGTATCCCCTACCCTCAGCTTAAGTCCGTCTATTATCGCAAGCGTCAGCGGTATCTTTATGATAAACGAGGTGCCTTGCCCCTCCTCGCTCTCCACGGCGAGCGTGCCGCCTATCTGCTCGATATTGCTTTTTACAACGTCCATTCCGACGCCGCGGCCGGAATATTCCGTGACCTTATCGTTTGTGGAAAAGCCCGGCAGCAGTATCATGTTAAGTATCTCGCGGGAGCTGTATTCCTCCGGCAGCTTGGTGAGCAGACCGTTTTTCTGCGCCTTGGAAAGCACCTTTTCCTTATTTATCCCCGCGCCGTCATCGCTTACGGTTATTATGACCTCGCCGGAGGTGCTGTGCGCCGACAGCTTGACGTAAGCCTTAGCGGGCTTGCCGAGCGCAGTTCTTTGCTCCGGACTGTCCTCTATCCCGTGATCCATGCAGTTTCTGACTAAGTGCATAAGCGGATCGCCCAGCATATCCACTATGCTTTTGTCCACCTCGGTATTTTCGCCCTCCAGCACAAGATCGGCGTCCTTATTCAGCTTTACTCTCATATCCCTTACGACGCGCCCCATTTTCTGGAACGCCCCGGCAAGCGGCACCATGCGTATCGACATCACCGTGTCCTGCAATTCGTCGGTCAGCTTGCGCAATTGACGCGCCGCCTTGGAAAAGCTCTCCAGCTTAAGCCCCTCAAGGTCGGGATTTGATACTACCATAGACTCGGTGGTGATTATCTCGCCCACTATATCGTGCAGCAGGTCAAGCTTCGCAAGGTTTACGCTGATAAGCGACTGTTTTTGTCCGCTGCCCGCCGCCTTTTTTATCTCCTCCTGCTTTTTCTGAGCGACGCTCTTTTCCGGCGCCGGCTCTTTGGAAAGCTCCGGCTTTTCTTCCTCTTTCGGCGGTTCTTCCTCCGGCGGCTTTACGTTTACCACCTCATAGGATTCGACGTTCACCGCGTCCTCGATTATCGAAAGGATATCCTCGTTTTTTACCTCTGTAGCCTTGAATACCACGATAAAGCCGTTTTCTATTATGTACTTTGCGGTATCGGCGTTGGTTTCTACGTCCGGCGGTACACAGGCAAGTATCTGCGCTTCCTCCTGTATCTTATTTATAAGCAGGAACGCCCGCAGATTTTCCATGCCGCAGCCGCTCTCGAACTGCACCCGCACCGTCATAGCGCCCTCCTGCTTGCTTTCGGGAGGTAATTCGCCGCTTTTCTGGCTTTGCGCGGGCTCGGCAGATTCACCGCCGTTTTCTATCGCCTTAAGCTTTTTCGCCGCGTCTTCCAGCTTGGAAACGGTATCGGAAAAATCGGTCGGCTCAAAATCCTGGGGACTTGCCTGTATTATCTCTATCTCCGCCTTGTAAAGATCGGATACGTTGAATATCAGCTCATACACAAAATGAGCCTCTTTTATAAGCTCCGGCTTTTCGCGTATGATAAAGAACAGATCCTCGCCCTTATGCGCCAGCTCCTGAAGATTGCTAAAACCCATCATCGCCGACGAGCCTTTTATCGTGTGCATTATGCGGAACACCTCGTTGATATCATCTTCGCCCAGCGTATCCTCGCTCTCGGTGCGCAGAATTATCTCGTCGAGCTGTTCCAGCAGTGAGCCGGTCTCAAATATATACATATCCAGCATGGACTCCATGCCCGGTTCTATTTTCGCCATATCGCCACGCCTTTCCGCTGTTAAAACCTAATATTGATCTATAATAATATAATACACTAAATCGAACAGAAAATCAAGAGTAAAATGAAAAACATAAAACTCAACCTTAATGATATTTAACAAAAAATCGCCCCCGCATTTCTGCGGGGGCGTAAAGAGGTAATCTAACAGCTTTCGCCGTTTAGGCATGCCTAGTTATTCGTTATCCTGTAAAGCGTCGTAGGCTTCTTCACCGGTACGGATCTTTACAACATTCTCCACATCATGGACGAATATCTTACCGTCGCCGATATTGCCGGTATACAGCGCTTCCTTAGCCGCCTCGATGACCTTTTCAACAGGCACCTTGCAAACCACTACCTCGACCTTCATCTTAGGCAGCAGCCTTGCATCGACGGGAACGCCACGGTAGAACTCTGTAGAGCCCTTCTGCATGCCGCAGCCCATTACATGAGTTACGGTCATACCGGTTATTCCTATCTCGGACAGCTTGTGCTTGAGTATCTCGAACTTCTCCTGATTTGCGATTATATCCACCTTGGTGATCTTTACGTCGGAAGCGGAGAACTCGCTGTCCTTCTTGCCGACGTGCTGTACTACTACCGCCTTTTCTACCGGCTCTGCGGGAGTTACCGCCGTTACGGTGTCACCGCCGCTGTAAACAGTATCGCCTGCCGGAACGAAGTCCGCGTATGCGGTGGGCAGACCGTGCTCGGTAGAGTCAAGACCTTTGACCTCTTCATGGCGGGAAACTCTAAGACCGATAGTCTTTTTAATAGCAAGGAATACAAGGAACATCGTTATTGACGCCCATGCAAGCACGGTTATCATACCGAGCGCCTGTATGCCGAGCTGTTTGAAGCCGCCGCCGTAGAACAGACCGATAATTCCGTCCTGACCTTTTCCGGTAGCGAATAGACCTACCGCGAGAGTACCCCATACACCGTTGAAGAAATGCACCGCTACAGCGCCGACCGGGTCGTCTATCTTCAGCTTGTAATCCAGCAGCCATACGCCGAATACCACCAGCAGGCCGGCAACGATACCGATTATTATAGAGCCGAGCGCGTCAACGTCCGCACAGGGAGCGGTTATTGCAACCAGACCCGCAAGCGACGCGTTAAGGCACATCGAAACGTCGGGCTTGCCGTTTTTCAGCCATGTGAATATCATAGTAGTTACCGTTGCCACCGCGGGAGCGATAGTCGTGGTAAGGAATATCTGTCCCAAAAAGTCCTGATTGGAGGCTGCCGCACCGTTGAATCCGTACCAGCCGAACCAGAGTATGAACACGCCCAGAGCGCCCAGCGTCATGGAGTGACCGAGTATAGCCTTAGGCTTGCCGTCCTTGGTGAATTTGCCCAGACGAGGACCTACCATAGCCGCGCCGATAAGCGCTACCACACCGCCTACCATATGTATAGCGGTAGAACCTGCGAAATCGATAAAGCCGAGCTGTGCAAGCCAGCCGCCGCCCCAGATCCAGTGCGCCTCTATCGGGTATATTATAAGGCTGATAACACCGGAGTAAATGCAGTAGGAAAGAAATTTCGTCCTCTCTGCCATCGCACCGGAAACTATCGTTGCCGCCGTTGCGCAGAACACCAGGTTAAATACGAAGTTGTGCCACGGGAAATTGGCAAAATCCGTGAAGATACCCAGCGTGGGCAGTCCCATAAATCCGCCGAGCGCGTCCTCGCCGCACAGCAGACCGAATCCCAGCACCGTAAATACCACCGTGCCGATACAAAAGTCCATAAGGTTTTTCATTATGATGTTGCCGGCGTTCTTCGCTCTTGTAAAGCCGGACTCCACCATTGCAAAGCCGCACTGCATAAAGAATACCAGCGCCGCTCCTATCAAGAACCACACGCCCGTCGTGCCGAACATGGTGCTGTTTACCACGTCCTGTACCGACGTCTGCGCGGCTTCCGACATTGTTGTCAAAACTGACATGTCCATAAAACAGATCCCCTTTCAAAGGTCGGTTTATTCATTACCGCAAAGCATCGTATACATCTTTGTATTATCCCGCTTTTACGATAAATAAAATAAACGGAGCCCGCCACTGGCTAAGCTCCGTTGCTTACATATTATATTATAATTTCCCGATCGGAATTTGTCAATAGTTTTTTGCAAGTTTTTATTTTAATCTTGCATTTTGTAAAAAATGTCTAACGGTTTTCGGATCCTGAGCAAAACACTTTATGCACAATAAACATAAGAATATTCTGGTCAAGCTCTAATATTCCCAAATTATTCAAGAAAATCGTCAAATACGGCACATTTTGAAATATAAAAAAATAATTCCGTCATTTTGATTACCAAACTTTATTGCAGAACTTTCCTTGCATAGCTGACCGTTATCGGCAAATTCTAATATTGCAAAAGCGTTTTCACGGAAAGGAGTGTTAAATATGAGCAAAAACACCGGAAATAACGTAAAATGCGCAGCGATCGCTTTAACGGCGGGCGGGATCACCTTTGCAGTCGCTAAAATGATGAGCAATACCAAAACTCAGCTCGTTAAAAAAGCGACCGGTAAAGCGATAAAAGCGGTCGGTTCTGTTATAGAATCACTTCAAATGTAAATAAAAAAACTCCCTTAACGGGAGATCCAGCTTGTCGAAAAACCTCCCTATGGTCGGATTTTCGACAAGCTGACCAAAAAATGAGCAAGTATGTGTTGACATACTTGCTCATTTTTGCCGCTCTGCGAGCGGCACTTATCGCTAATGAGGGTGAAAACCCTGATGGTTTTCCCCTCATACTCCTCTTTCCTTCCGGCTTTTGAACACTTTTTCTACAGCCTGAATCTCCCTTAACAAGGGGGGTCATAACATTTTACCCCACCCGATAAGGTGGGGTAAAATATTGGCACGCCAAGAGGGATTCGAACCCCCGACCCTTTGGTTCGTAGCCAAATACTCTATCCAGCTGAGCTATTGGCGCGTGTCGTTACAGTCATATATTTTAACACAGTTTATAAAATTTGTCAAGAGTTTTTTCAAAAACGTAAGTGGTAAAATTGTATCAGCAATTATTTTGCAAGCGCGTATTATATTATTTTTTCAAATTTCACCTGATTTTCAGACTAAATTCACAATCACCGTATTGACATAAGGCTGTTTTTATGTTAAAATCAAAACATAGGAATTTAGTCGATTATGGTATGGAGGTAAAGAACATGAAATCGAAAAAGTATATTCTTATTTCCGCTGTAACCGGTCTGATACTTCTTTCAGGCTGCCAGTCCGGGACAGCCGGAAATTCCGGTATAGTTGTCGCTGACGGTTCAAAATACATTACCGAGCGCCAGGCTCAGCTGGAGGCGCTTACTAATTCCGGCGTTGCGGAGGCGGACACTTCCGGCATGACGGTAAAACTGGACAAAGACGACGGCCGAGTCGTTTATGACGTGGAATTCCGCTCCGGAAATACCGAATATGATTATGAGATAGACGCGGTGAGCGGCGATATAATCAAGTCCGAAAAGGAGACCAAGCCCGCCGCAACTCCGAGCAACAGCGGCACTTCAAACAGCGGCAGTACCCAAACTCAATACATCGGTGAAAACTCCGCCAAGCAAAAGGCGTTTTCCCATGCGGGAGTAAGCTCGTCGAACGCGTCGAACGTTGTCGTAAAGCTGGATAAGGATAACGGAAAAGTCGTTTATGATGTAGAATTCCGCTCCGGCAATACCAAGTATGATTATGAGATAGACGCGGTTTCCGGCGATATAATCAAGTCCGAAAAGGAAACCAAGCCCGCCGCGGCTCCGAGTAACAGCGGCAGTTCAAACAGCGGCAGTACCCAAACTCAATACATCGGCGAAAACTCCGCCAAGCAAAAGGCATTTTCCCATGCGGGAGTAAGCTCATCGAATGCGTCTAATGTTGTCGTAAAGCTGGATAAGGATAACGGGAAAACCGTTTATGATGTAGAATTTCGCTCCGGAAATACCGAATATGATTATGAGATAGACGCGGTTTCCGGCAATATAATCAAGTCCGAAAAGGAGACTAAGCCCGCCGTGACTCCGAGCAACGGCGGCAGTTCAAACGGCGGAAGTACCCAAACTCAATACATCGGTGAAAACTCCGCCAAGCAAAAGGCATTCTCCCACGCGGGAGTAAGCTCGTCGAATGTGTCGAACGTTGTCGTAAAGCTGGATAAGGATAACGGAAAAGTCGTTTATGATGTAGAGTTCCGCTCCGGCAATACCAAGTATGATTATGAGATAGACGCGGTGAGCGGCGATATAATCAAGTCCGAAAAGGAAACCAAGCCCGCCGCGGCTCCGAGCAACAGCGGCACTTCAAACAGCAGTACCCAAACTCAATACATCGGTGAAAACTCCGCCAAGCAAAAGGCGTTTTCCCATGCGGGAGTAAGCTCATCGAATGCGTCGAATGTTGTCGTAAAGCTTGACAGGGACGACGGCAGGACTGTTTATGAAATAGAGTTCCGCTCCGGCATATATGAATATGACTACGAGATAGATGCAGCGAACGGTAATATCCTCAAATCCGAAAAAGATATAGATGATTAGGCATACGGTAACCGAACCATAACTATAAAATTCTCCGCCTTTTAGCGGGGAATTTTTTTGTATATTGGATAAGCGTGTGTATTGACTATCCGGTTATTTTATGGTACAATAGTATAAATACACACCGAACGGGAGCAGGACATGGACGGAAATCTGATAGTTATAGAGGGGCTGGACGGCTCCGGAAAGACCACACAGCTTGAGCGGCTGAAAGAAAAATACGGCAGCCGTGTAAGGTTTATCAGTTTTCCGATATATGACAGTCCCAGCGGAGAGATAATATTGCGGTATTTGGCCGACGGATACAACGAAAAAGACCCTAAGACGGGCTGTTATACCGCGTCATCATTTTATGCGATAGACAGATATATAAGCTATAAGACCGATTGGGAAAAGGACTACAGAGCGGGCAAAACAATAATCGCGGCGCGTTACACCTCGTCGAACGCGATATATCAGATGGCAAAGCTGCCGCGCGAAAACTGGGACAGCTTTCTCGACTGGCTGACCGATCATGAGTTTAGAAAATTCGGGATACCCCAGCCTGCGCTGACGGTGTTTTTAGATATGCCCACCGACATCTCGCAAAAGCTGCTCAGTCAAAGGTATCACGGCGACGAGCATAAAAAGGACATACATGAAAGCAATATCGTTTTTTTGAAAAACTGCCGTGACGCGGCAATGTACGCCGCTAAAAAGCAGGGCTGGGAGATACTCCCCTGTTCCGACGGAAAAAAGCCTCTGCCGGTAGACACAATAAGCGCGGAGCTGGAAAAAATAATACAGCGCACGGTAAATATTAGCTGAAAAGGGATTGATAGGGTGCTTAAATTCAAAGAAATAGATATTTCGGACAAGCAATGGATACAGCCGCTGCTGGAGCTGTCGGACTATCAGGGCTGCGAATATAATTTCACGAACAATTTCGTCTGGAAGGATATTTTTGATAACACCATATCGCGGTGGCAGGATTTTTATATATGTAAATCCGGCGACGGCTTTATCTTCCCCGCCGGGCGCGGAGATGTAAAAGGGCTGATACATGAGCTTGACGGCTATTGCAGATCGGTCGGGCTGAAGCTTAAATTCGTCAGTATGGATAAATCGGCAAAGCTGCTGCTGGAGCAAGAGTTCCCGGGAGAATTTGAATTTTTCGCAAAAGAGGATTATTTTGATTACATATACAGCGCCGAATCACTGCGAACGCTGAAAGGCAAAAAGCTGCACTCAAAGCGCAATTATATTAACCGGTTCAAGGAGCTTGACTACACCTTTGAAAGGATCACTCCGGACAATATCGCGGAATGTATGGAGATGAGCGCCGAATGGTGCCGCCGCAACAACTGTGAAATAAATCCCGACAAAAGCGACGAGATGTGCGCGGTAGGAGTCGGACTGGAGCATTATTTCGAGCTCGGCTTAGAGGGCGGACTTATCCGGGTAAACGGAAAAGTACAGGCGTTTTCTTACGGGGAACGGCAGAATTCAAACACGTTTGTGACGCACGTTGAAAAAGCGTTCACCGATCTTGACGGAGCGTATCCGATGATAAACTGGCTCATAGCAAACGAGCTGTGCAGCGGATATGAATATATAAACCGCGAGGAGGATATGGGCGAGGAGAACCTGAGAAAGGCAAAGCGTTCCTACCACCCCGCATATATGCTTGAAAAATACAGCGCCGTACGTATCGGCGGCAAATGATCTGAAAGGAGCAGCATTATGGTATACGTATTTTTGGCAAACGGATTTGAGGAGACCGAGGCTATCGCGCCTATCGACATATTAAAACGCGCGGGCGTACAAGTCGTTACGGTAGGCGTCGGAGGAGATAAAGTAACCGGCTCTCACGGGATAACCGTCACCCCGGACGTTATCGAGCAGGACGTGCTGCTTACCGACAAGGTGGAGATGATAGTGCTGCCCGGCGGAATGCCCGGCACGCTGAATCTTGAAAAAAGCGCTGCCGTACAGGCGGCGATACGCTTCTGCTCGGACAACAATAAACGAATAGGCGCTATCTGTGCGGCGCCGTCCATAATAGGAAAATTAGGGCTGCTTGACGGCAAACAGGCTATCTGCTTCCCCGGCTTTGAAGAATTCCTTACCGGCGCGTCGCTGTCCGATAAAAAGGTAGTCACCGACGGCAATATCACCACCGCCGCAGGAGCGGGCGCGGCGATAGAATTCGGTCTGGAGCTTGCAAAGCAGCTTAAAGGCGAAGCAAAATCAAACAGCGTACGCGCGTCCATGCAGTGTATATGACGGCTGCCGATAAAAAGAAAAACTTGCGCAGACAGCTTACCGCTATGCGGCGTCAATTGGCGCAGCTGCCTGTAAAAATACAAAAGGACGCCGCGATATACGATAAGCTTACCCGACATATAAAGCAGCTGAGTCCCGACGCGGTGCTGACCTATATTTCCACCCGCATCGAGGCGGACACAAGGCGGCTTATAAAATATTGCTTTGATAACGGTATTGCGGTTGCCGTGCCCAGGTGTGAAAACCGCGATATACGTTTTTACAGAATAAAGTCGTTTTCCGATACGAAAAAAGGCAGCTTCGGCATATTTGAGCCGAACGATGAGTGTGAAGAGCTTATCCCGACGGAAAACATGCTGTGCATAGTGCCGGCTTTATGCTTTGATAAAAAAGGCTACAGGCTGGGCTACGGCGGCGGATATTATGACAGATTTCTCAGTAAAGATCATATAAAGACGGTCGGTATCTGCTACAAGGAATATATTTTCGGCTGTCTGCCGACCGAGGACGGGGATATTTGCGTTGATACCGTTTTTACCGACTGATTGGAGGACGTATGGATAAAGAAAACGAAAACATGATATTTGACGACAACGATGAAAACGCCGCCGATACCGTACAAATGGAGCCGGTAACAGACGGCGCGGACAGCTATGCGCAGGAATATCCCGATGAGGAATACTCCGACGAGGGATATCCCGACGAGCCGGAGCAGGAGGAATATTCCAAAGCCGAAGCTCAGGAGGACGAAGTGACCGAGGAGGAGTATCAGGATTATCTTCGCCGCAAGCATCAGCGCAATGAGAGCATAAAGAAAAAGAACCGTCACAGACGCACCTTTACCCATATTTTTGCGGGGATACTGCTGTCGGTGTTCATTATCTCGATCTCATCGTTTTTAGCGGTGTATATCATCAAGACGGCGTTCGATTTTACCGGTATAGGGAAGACCTACTGCCAGGCGCAGATATATATCGACGAGGATTCCTCCGTTGACGATATAGCGATGCAGCTTGCAAATCAGGGCGTTATCACCATGCCGGAGATATTCAAGATGTATGTGTCTATGTCGGATAAGGAAAACGATTTTATAAACGGTACGTTCACGGTGGACAGCACCATGTCCTACAGTACCCTGCTTATGAAGATGCAGACGGTAACTATCGCAAATAAGGTCACCGAGATAACTATTATAGAGGGCATGACCGCCGACGAGATAGCGCAGCTTCTCGAGGATAATCTGGTATGCAGAGCGGAGGATTTCCTCGCGCAGTGCAAAAAGCTGGAAGATACCTATAAATTCCAGAAAAGGCTTGAAAATGAGCCGCTGAAATTCTATCAGATGGAGGGCTATCTGTTCCCGAACAAGTATGAATTTTACACCATACCGGAGCTGGAGGACAATAAAGAGCTGGACACCTCCGAAAATGCGGCGGACGTAATAGACAGAATGTTTGAGAGCTTTAATGAAAATCTTGAGGGAAGATATTATAACCGCATGACCAAAATGGGTCTGACGCTGGACGAGACCATCACTTTAGCGTCTATCGTACAGAAAGAAGCGGACAGCGTAGAGAACATGAAAAACGTCGCGTCGGTATTCTATAACAGAATGGCGGCGTCGGAATCCTTCCCGAAATTTGAATCGGACGTTACGGTGCTTTACGTCGATGAGCATATCAAGCCTCACATGAGCAAGAGCGAGATAAGCGCCAATGCCAAAATGTTCGACGCATACAATACCTACGAATGCGAGGGCATACCGGTAGGGCCTGTCTGCAATCCCGGTATGGACGCGATAAAGGCGGTGCTGTATCCCAACGATACCGCATATTACTACTTCTGCGCCGATCCGGAGACTACCGAGATGTATTTTGCCGAAACTATCGAAGAGCATGAACAAAACCTCATAGCCTGCGGACTTGAGGACGCAATAGCGGAATAATATACATGCGCCTTTCGTGCAGAAATACACGGCGGGCGCATATTTTTTGATAAGGAAAGGAGCGGGCAAGCATGGCAGAACTGTTATCCCCCGCAGGCGATACGGAATGTCTTACCGCCGCGGTGAATTACGGCTGCGACGCGGTATATCTGGGCGGAACGGAATACGGTATGCGCGCCTCCGCAGCTAAATTTGACTTTGACACGCTGAAAAAAGCGGTAGAATTTGCACATTCCAAAAACGTCAGGGTATATCTCACCTGCAATACTATCCCGTCAAACAGCGAGATAGACGCATTGCCGGAATATATAAAAAACGCCGCCGCCTGCGGGATAGACGCCGCGATAGTCAGCGACATAGGCTCGGTCGCCGTTATAAAAAACACCGTGCCCGAGCTTGATATACACATTTCCACCCAGTCCGGCGTGGTGAATTACGCCACCGCCTGCGAATTGTACAAGCTCGGCGCTAAACGCGTGGTATTAGCGCGGGAGGTGGACATAGACAATATCCGGCGCATACGCGATAAAATACCCGATGATATGGAGATAGAGGTGTTCGTACACGGCGCGATGTGCGTTTCGTTTTCGGGGCGGTGTCTGCTTTCCTCGTTCCTCACCGGCAGAAACGCAAATAAAGGAGAATGCGCTCAGCCCTGCCGATGGAAGTACGATCTGGTGGAGGAAAAACGGCCGGGGCAGTTCTTCCCGATAGGCGAGGACAGCGAGGGCACGTATATCCTAAACGCAAAAGACCTCTGCATGATACGCCACCTGGATAAGCTGGAAAAAGCGGGCGTATCCAGCTTTAAGATAGAGGGGCGGGCTAAGTCCTCTTACTACGTCGCGGTGGTAACAAACGCCTACCGCGCCGCCGTCAACGCTCTTTCAAAGGGCGAGCCGCTGCCGGAGTGGGCGGCGCAGGAAGTCCTCAAAGTCAGCCACCGCCCGTACTGCACCGGATTTTTCTTTTCTCATGACGACGCGAACCAGTATTACGAAAGCAGCGGCTATCTGCGCACCTATGATTTTGTCGGCGTGATAGACGGCTGTGAAAACGGTACAGTCAACATGACGCAGCGCAATTATTTCACGGTAAACGACGCGCTGGAGGTGCTTTCCCCGGGTAAAAAGCCGGTGCCGTTAGAACTTACCTACCTGATAAATTCCAACGGCGAAAAAATAACTATCGCAAATAAGGCGACCGAAAAGCTTTCTTTCGTATCGCAAACCGAATTCCCACCCGGCTCTATCATAAGAAAGCCTGCCGAATAAAACAAAAAGACAGATCTTATGACCTGTCTTTTATTTATAGGTTAGTTTACTTTTTAAGAGTTATCTTAACTACGCTGCAAGCGGGAAGCGTGGCGGTAACGTTGCCCTCATACAGCGAAACGTCGTCGAATTCTTTTACGTTTACCCTGTCAGGGTCGTCAAAGTCGTTAAGCTCGCGTACCGGAGCGTTCATCACTATGGCGTCCGATATTTTTCCCGCCTCATAGCCGGCTATATCTATCTTTACTTCCGTATCGTCGCTTACCGAGCAGTTAGCGAGAGTTACAGTCATGGTATCGTCCTTTACCGACGCGCTTGCGGACACCATCGGTATCTTTTCGCCCGCCTTTGCGGTATCGACATAACAGTATACGCTGTCTGCGCCCTGATGTTCCTTATACATATCAAACACATGATAAGTCGGAGTAAGCACCATTCCCGCGCCCTCGGTGAGTATCACCGCTTGCAGCACGTTGACCGCCTGCGCTATGTTCGCCATTATCACACGGTCACAGTGAGAATTAAGGATATTCAGATTGCAGGCTGCAACGACAGCGTCGCGCATGGTATTCTGCTGATATAAAAATCCGGGATTAGTGCCCTCCTCCACATCGTACCAGCAGCCCCACTCGTCCACGATAAGCCCTATATTATGAGCGGGATCGTACCTGTCCATTATCTGACCGTGACGGGTCAGCAGAGTTTCCATGTACAAGGTCTTTCTTATAGTTTCGTAATATTCCTCGTCGGTGAAATCCCGCGCGCTGCCCTTTTTATCCCAGTTGCCGGACGGAACGGTGTAATAATGCAGCGATATACCGCGGGTGTGCCACGGGCCGAGGTTCTTCATTATGACCTCCGTCCAGTCCCAGTCGTCCGCATTAGGACCGCAGGCTATCTTGAACAGCTCGTTGCCGCTGAAATTCTTGCAAAAACTCTGATAGCGGCGGTATTCATCGACGTAATACTGAGCGCGCATATTGCCGCCGCAGCCCCAGTTTTCATTGCCGATACCGAGGTATTTGAGCTTCCACGGCTTTTCCCTGCCGTTTTTGCGCCTTAACTCAGCCATAGGGGAAACGCCGTCAAAGGTTATGTACTCTATCCACTCGGCAAGCTCGTTTACCGTGCCGCTGCCGAGATTTCCCGCTATATACGGCTCGCAGCCTATCTGTTCGCATAAGTCGAAAAACTCGTGCGTGCCGAAGCTGTTATCCTCGACTACTCCGCCCCAGTTGGTGTTTATCATCTTTTTGCGGGAGGACTTTTCGCCTATGCCGTCCTTCCAGTGATACTCGTCCGCAAAGCAGCCGCCCGGCCAGCGCAGCACCGGCAGCTTTATATGCCTGAACGCCTTTACGATATCGTTTCTTATCCCGCGTGTGTTGGGTATGGTCGAGTTTTCCCCGACATATATCCCCTCGTAAATGCAGCGACCGAGATGCTCGGAAAAGTTGCCGTATATCTCCGGGTTTATCCTGCCCTTAACGTCCTTTGCGTTTATGTAAATGCCCGTCTTTTCCATAGAGATAGTCCTTTCAGTTTATGTAATATGCCTTTGCTCCGTGTGAGGGGATAGAAAGCTTTATTTCCCCGCCGGAAAATTTCTCCCCGCTCCAAAGCTCAAAGCCTGTTTTGTCCTCGTAAATCTCAACATCCGACAAAGCTACGGTAATATCCGCCCTGCTCTCTCCCGCGTTGAATATTGCGAGGTAATTTCCTCCCTGCGAAGAAAAAGCCGTCCAAAGTATTATCTCGTTCCCGTTTATCTTTCTGCGCCAGACCGGGTGGGAATTTCGCGCGTTTTCGTGCATTTTGAGCACCCGCTCATTTGTCAGCAGAGAAAGCGTGAAATCGTCGCACTTGGTAAGCTCTCCGCCTATCATCAACGGCGAGCGGAATATGCTCCACAAGGTCAGCATAGTCATCTGCTCGTCCTCGGTGAATTTGGTGCGGTTGTCCTCGCCGTAATCCTGCAATATCGCCCCGACCGGCAGCATATCCGCATCCGGCCAGCTTCCCGCTCCGGTATGGACGCACCATTTTTCCGCACGGGAAAACATGTCGTACAATAATTCCCACTTATCCCAAAAATCATCGGTGATACGCCACATATCCGCCGTCTGCTTATAAAGCTCCGCCTTTTCCAAAAGCGCGGGGCCCGGCGATAAGCTAAGCACCATATCCCGCCCGCAGCTGTGCAGCGCCTCGCTCAGCAGGATAAGCTCATCCTCTTCATGCGGCAGCTCCCGCGCGATGTCGTCGCACTTTATAAAATCCACGCCCCATGACGCATAGAGTGAAAAAACGCTTTCGTAATATTCCCGCGCGCCGGGCTTTGAAGCGTCTACGCCGTACATATCGGGATTCCACTGACATACGCTGTTAAAGCGCGCTATCTCGTCCGCACGCTTATCGCTGCCGTAAATTTTGCGGTGCTCATGCACCGCGGCTCTCGGTATTCCGCGCATGATATGTATACCGAATTTTAGCCCCAGCGAATGGATATACTCCGCTAACGGGGCAAAGCCTTTTCCGTTTGCTGAGGAGGGAAAGCGGTTCTCGGCCGGTATAACGCGCGAATACTCATCTATATTAAGCGTCCCGAACGGCTGATACTCGTGTCCCTTTGCGTTTGGAGCGGACCACTGTATATCCACCACCACATATTCCCAACCGTACTGCTTAAGGTGCTTTGCCATAAATTCGGCGTTTTTGCGTACAACCTCCTCGGTCACCTCAGCGCCCCAGCAGTCCCAGCTGTTCCACCCCATCGGAGCTTTCGTAAGTTTCATAAAATTCTCTCCTTTACCACGGCTTTACCTGTCCGACGATATCGCCTATCTTTTCGATACCGTTATCTGAAAGGTACTTTTCTATCCCCTCGGCGGCTTTTACAGGAACATACGGATCGGTGAAAATAGCGGTGCCTATCTGTACCGCCGACGCTCCCGCGAGCATCATCTCCACCGCGTCCTCGGCGCTTGCTATGCCGCCCATTCCTATTACGGGGATCTTCACCGCGTTATGCACCTGCCAGACCATTCTCACCGCTACCGGAAAGACCGCCGGCCCCGACAGCCCTCCGACGTTGTTGTGAAGAATAGGGCGGCGGGTATGTATATCTATCCTCATACCCAGCAGTGTGTTTATAAGCGATACCGCGTCCGCGCCCTCGGCCTCCACCGCCTTGGCTATCTCGGTTATATCGGTGACGTTCGGGGTGAGCTTTACCATTATCGGCTTTTTAGTGGCGTTTCTCACCGCTTTTGTGACGGAAGCCGCACCCGCGCAGGTAACTCCCCACGTCGCGCCGCCCTGCTTTACGTTAGGGCAGGAAATGTTGAGCTCTATCATATCAACGTCGGTTTCGTCCAGCTTTGCCGCCGTCTTTTCGTAATCTTCTATCGAAGCGCCCGCGATATTTGCGATCACCGCGATATCCTGCCGCTTGAGCCGCGGAAGATCCTCGCTTATAAAATGTTCCACGCCGGGGTTTTGCAGTCCAACGGAATTAAGTATACCGGACGGCGTTTCGGCTATCCTCGGCGGGATATTCCCGTCCTTGGGCATAAGAGTAGTACCCTTGCAGGAGATGCCGCCCAGCTTTTCGAGCGGGTACAGGTCGGTATATTCCTCGCCGAATCCGTAGGTTCCCGACGCGGCGATTATCGGATTTTTAAGCCTTACGCCGCAGATATTTACCGAAATATCAGGTCTTGACATGCTCGTTATCCTTTCAATCAAAAACTACCTCGCTGCCCTTGAATACCGGGCCGTCCTTGCAGACTCTCAGCACCTGCCGCCTGCCGTCGCGTATCACCGTGCAGGCACAGACGACGCACGCACCCACGCCGCAGCCCATTCGCTGTTCGAGCGATACCTCGCAGTCAACGCCCGCGTCCTTTGCCGCCTGAGCCGCCGCTTTCAGCATAGGCATCGGGCCGCAGGCGTACACTCTTGAAATGCCGCCCTTATCAAGCTTGGCTTTAAGAGGGGCGGCTATCGTGCCCTTTATCCCGTAAGAACCGTCGTCGGTGCAAATTACCGTATTTGCGCCCGCCGCAGCGTAATCCTTATCCAGTATTATCCTGTCAAACGAGCGAAAGCCGAGTACAGCGGTGCAGCTTTCGCCGTATTTTTTCGCGATATCCAACATTGGAGGAACTCCTATGCCTCCGCCTACTATCAACACTCTGCCCTCCGGCTTTTCCGGTACAGTGAAGCCCTTTCCGAGCGGCGCTATTATATCCATAAGCTCCCCGACGTTGAGCCGGGAAATTTTATCCGTGCCGCCGCCGCGCACCTCGAATACCAGCCGCAGCGTGCCTTTTTCCTTATCGGCGCTGCAAATAGAGATAGGGCGGCGCAGGGTATAGCCCTCCGCCTTTATCTGTACGAACTGGCCTGTCTGCGCCTGCCGTACCACTTCGGGACAGTGCAGCGTATAGGAATATATCTGTCCCGCAAGCGCGGTCTTTTCGATTATCGGATAGCTGCCGTAAAAATAGCTCATCTGTAGCTTTCCTTTCATTCGTTTTCTTTTTCGCAGATCGGCGGGGCGAAAGTTTTTATCCTGCTGCGGATATACAGCACCGTCACGGTGCCTACTATGATATCGCCTATCACCTGTATGCTGAACCATGAAATATTCGCGTACATCAAGTGCATCTGTATGATGTAGGAATAATCCCACACCGCCAGCAGCACCAGTACCCGCAGTATGCTGTTTGCATACATGAGATGGTCGTAATACTGCTGAGCGTTGTTTTCGTCCACCGAAAAGCGCTTCGGCTGCTTTTTGCTTTTGAAGATATATACCACCGACAAAACGGTATAGATATATCCTACAGCGGGAAGTATCAGTCCCGGCAGCCACCGCATAAGCGGCACTCCGTCGGGATATACGGTAAGCAGCGCGCGGTCGGGGAACACGTTCAGCCCGATGTAAGAGCGGGTAAGGTCGGTAAGCACTATCACCATCAGCAGCCCCAGCACGTCAAGAAAGCCCTTTAATATCCCGTAATTCAGCGTTACCTTGTATTTGCCTATTTTCAAAGCCGTTTCCTTTCAGAGCTTATATCTTTGTAATATCCACCATTTCGAGATCGTCCACTGTTTTATCCATAGCGATACATTTTACCAACGCGTTGGCGGTGTCCACCGAGGTAAGGCAGGCTATCGACCTCTCTACAGATTTGCGGCGTATCTTTACGCTGTCCAATGCCGGCTTTCTTCCGGTCTCCGAGGTGGATACCACGTAATTTATCTTGCCGCTTTCCAGCAGACTGATAACGTTCGGCTCTTTCCCCTCGTGGACGCGGTAGGTAAAGTTTGCGGCTATCATGTTGTGATTGAGCATAGAGGCCGTGCCGCTGGTCGCGTACAGCTCAAAGCCGAGCTGTTCAAATTTTGCGGCGAGGTCTACTATCTCCGGCTTGTCGGAATTTCTCACAGAGAACATTACGCCGCCCTTTTTATACATCTTAAAGCCCGCCGCGATAAGTCCCTTATACAGCGCTTCTTCAAAGGTCTTAGCTATGCCTAACGCCTCGCCGGTGGACTTCATTTCCGGTCCTAACTGAGTGTCCACGTCGTGCAGCTTTTCAAAGCTGAACACCGGCACCTTGACCGCAACGTATTTTCCTACCGGATAAAGTCCGGAGGAATAGCCCTGCTCCTTAAGCGACTGACCGAGCATTATCTTTGTAGCTATATCCACCATCTGTACGCCGGTGACCTTGCTTATATAAGGCACGGTACGGGAGGAACGCGGGTTCACCTCTATCACATAGACCTCGTTATTATATACCACATACTGGATATTTACCAGACCTATTACGTTCAGCGCCTTGGAGAGCCGCTCGGTATAAAGGATTATCGTGTCCTTTATCTTATCGGACAGCGTCTGCGCCGGATATACCGAGATACTGTCGCCGGAATGTACGCCCGCGCGCTCGATATGCTCCATTATTCCGGGGATAAGGTAGTCGGTGCCGTCGCATATCGCGTCTACCTCCACCTCGGTACCCATAAGATATTTGTCGATAAGCACGGGGTTTTCAAGCTCGGTGGCGGTGATTATTGCCATGTACTCCTCAACGTCGCTGTCGCAGTGCGCGATTATCATATTCTGACCGCCCAGCACATAAGACGGGCGCAGCAATACCGGATATCCAAGCTGATTTGCCGCGGTGAGCGCCTCCTCGGTGGTAAACACCGTATGTCCCGCCGGACGCGGGATACCGCACTGCTCGAGCAGCTCGTCGAATCTCTCCCTGTCCTCCGCCGCGTCGATACTCTCAGCCGAGGTACCGAGTATCCTTACGCCCGATTCCTGCAAATGCTTGGTAAGCTTTATCGCGGTCTGACCGCCGAACTGTACCACAACGCCGTACGGTTTTTCGGTCGCTATCAGAGAATCCACGTCCTCGTTGGTGAGCGGGTCAAAATAAAGCCTGTCGCCGGTGTCGAAGTCGGTGGATACCGTTTCGGGGTTGTTGTTGCACAGCACCGCCTCACAGCCCATTTCCTTAAGCGCCCAGACGCAGTGTACCGAACAGTAGTCGAACTCTATGCCCTGTCCTATCCTTATAGGTCCGGAACCGAAAACTATTATCTTTTTCTTATCGGTCGGGTGCTGCTGTATGAATTCCTCCGCCTCGTTCTCCTCGTCATAAGTGCTGTAGAAATACGGGGTGTCCGCCGAAAATTCCGCAGCGCAGGTATCTACCATTTTATATACGGCATGGCGGGTCTTTATTCCCTTATCGGCAAGCTTCTGACCACTCAGCCGCTCTATCGTTTTATCAAGGTAGCTGTACTTCTTGGCGATATCGTATTTCTCCTGGGTAAGCTCGCCGTCCTCCAGCCAAAGCTCCAGCTCGGCGAGGTTTCTCAGCTTTTCTATGAACCATTTGTCAACGGTAGTTATCTTTACTATCTCTTCGGTGGAAAATCCGCGGCGCAGCGCCTCGAATATGCAGAAAGAACGGTCGACGTCTACGTCCCTGAGCTTTTCCCTTACCTCTTCGTCTGTCATGGTGATAAAGGTCTTTTTGCGCATGGTGTCCATACCGAGCTCGATAGAGCGCACCGCTTTCATCATAGCCTCTTCAAAGCTGGTGCCTATCGCCATTATCTCGCCGGTAGCTTTCATCTGCGTACCGAGCGTCTTTTTCGCATATACGAACTTATCGAACGGCCACTTGGGGAACTTTACCACTATATAGTCCAGCGCCGGCTCAAAACAAGCGTAGGTCTTTCCGGTGACCTGGTTTACTATCTCGTCGAGCGAATAGCCTATCGCTATCCTTGTAGCCACCTTTGCTATCGGGTAGCCGGTCGCCTTGGATGCAAGCGCGGAGGAACGCGACACCCTCGGATTTACCTCTATTACCGAGTATTCAAAGCTGTCCGGCTTCAGTGCGAACTGGCAGTTGCAGCCGCCCTCTACCTTCAGCGCCTGTATTATGTTCAGCGCGGCGGTGCGCAGCATCTGATACTCCTTATCCGCAAGCGTAACAGCGGGCGCGACTACTATGCTGTCGCCGGTATGTACGCCGACCGGGTCGAAGTTTTCCATCGAGCAGACGGTGATAACGTTGCCTTTCGCGTCGCGTATGACCTCAAACTCTATTTCTTTCCAACCGGAAATGCACTTTTCTATAAGCACCTGATGTATAGGCGACAGGCGCAGTCCGTTGGTGGCTATCTCGTGCAGCTCCTCCGGGGTATCGGCGATGCCTCCGCCGGTGCCGCCGAGGGTGAACGCCGGGCGCACTATAACAGGATAGCCTATAACGTCGGCGAACTTCATCGCGTCGTCCACCGACTCCACCACCTGAGAGGGTACGCAGGGCTCGCCGATGGATTCCATCGTATCCTTGAACGCCTGCCTGTCCTCCGCCTTATGTATGGTCTCGGGATTCGCACCGAGCAGCTTTACCCCGTGTGCGGCAAGAAAGCCCTCCTCGGCGAGCTGCATGGAAAGCGTGAGTCCCGTCTGCCCGCCCAGCGTGGAAAGTATGCTGTCCGGCTTTTCTATCAAAATTATCTTCTTTACTACATCCAGCGTCAGCGGCTCTATGTATATCTTGTCCGCCATGTGCTTGTCGGTCATTATCGTAGCGGGGTTGGAGTTTATCAGCACTACCTCCAGTCCCTCCTGCTTTAATGCGCGGCACGCCTGCGTACCCGCATAGTCAAACTCCGCCGCCTGTCCGATAACTATCGGGCCGGAGCCTATCACAAGCACCTTTTTAATATCACTTCTTAACGGCATATCGTCTGTCCCTTTCTCAGCTTAATGCTCTTTGTATGATACCGCCGCGTCATGAGCGGCTTTCCATCAAATCTATAAACTTATCGAACAGGTACGCGGTGTCCTGCGGACCTCCGCACGCCTCCGGGTGGAACTGCACGGTGAACGCCGGAGCGTTGGTGTACCTTACCCCCTCGCAGGTCTTGTCATTGCCGTTTATGTGGCTGACTACGCCCGCGCTTTCCGGTACGCTCTCGCTTACTACCGCGTAGCCGTGGTTTTGCGAGGTGATGAATGTCCTGTCCGCGTCAAGGTCGGTCACCGGCTGATTTCCTCCGCGGTGTCCGTATTTGAGTTTTACTGTCTTTGCGCCGTTGGCTATCGCAAGCAGCTGATGTCCTAAGCAGATACCGAACGTCGGTATCCCGGCCGGTATCAATTCTCTTAACGTGTTTATCGACTCCTGATTGTCCTGCGGGTCGCCCGGCCCGTTTGACAGCATTATGCCGTCCGGAGCAAATTCCTTTATCTGCTGAGCGGTCACGTCATGCGGGAACACCGTCACGTCGCAGCCGCGCTTTGTAAGCTCACGCCTGATATTGTACTTATAGCCGTAATCTATCAGCGCCACGCGGTATTTCGCGTTTTCGGCGGGATAATTTTCCGGCTGCTTTACGCTGACCTTGGGCACCGGTGCTTCCACCTTGTAAGCGCGTATTTTTTCCAGCAGCGCCGGCATGTCCTTTTCATCCGGCAGCGTCGGGGTTATTATCCCGTTCATTACGCCGGTCTCCCTTATTATTCTGGTGAGCCTGCGTGTGTCGATGTCGTACAGCCCTATTATGCCGTGCTTTTTAAGAAAGCTGTCTATATCCTCCTCACAGCGGAAATTCGACGGGAACTGACAATATTCGCGCACGATATATCCGCTCACCACACTGCCTGAGGACTCTCCGTCCTGAGCGTTTACGCCGTAATTTCCTATCAGCGGGAATGTCTGGGTAACTATCTGTCCGCAATAGCTGGGGTCGGTCAGCGTTTCCTGATAACCTGTCATCGCGGTGGTAAATACTATCTCCCCTATGACTTCTCCCTCGCAGCCGAAGCTTTTGCCCTTAAAGACATTCCCGTCGGCCAGTATGAGATAGGCGGCCTTAGCCGTGACTGAACTCAAATTCATTTTTATTTCCTTTCTTTTTAGCTAAGCTTTATCTGACCGATACAGCTCATTATCTCCTTTTTCATTCTTGCCGCCTCTCTGAACGCCGCGCCGGCATAATCGCGCTCGTCGCAGCCCTCTTTTTTATAGGCGCACATTATTCCGCGCGAGCTGTTGACGATACCGCCCAGCCCGTTTTTATCGAACGCCGCGGATATATCCTTTGCCGTCGCGCCCTGAGCGCCGTATCCCGGTATCAGGAAAAACGTATGCGGCAGCTTTTCCCTGAGCTTAGCTATCTGCTCGGGATATGTAGCGCCTACCACCGCGCCTACTCCGGTGTAGCCGTATTTGCCGGGCAGCCGTTCGCCCCACTTTTCGCACATTTGCCCCATATATTCATATATAGGAACGCCGTCTATCAGCTTGTCCTGCAATTCCCCGCTTGAAGGATTAGAGGTCTTCGCCAGCACGAATATCCCTTTGTCGTACTTTTCGCAGATGCTCAGCAGCGGTGTTATCCCGTCGCTTCCGAGGTAGCCGTTCACCGTAAGCGCGTCTGCGCAAAACGGCGATATATTCTCATTTCCTACAGTGACCTCTCCCAAATGCGCGGCGGCGTATGCCTCCATGGTAGTGCCGATGTCATTCCTCTTCCCGTCGGTGATTACGTACATTCCGCGGCTTTTGGCGTATTCCTGCGTCTTGTACAAGGTTTTCACTCCGTGATAGCCGTACATTTCGTAATATGCCGCCTGCGGCTTTATCGCTGGAACTATCTCATACAGCGCGTCAATAAGTCCCTTGTTGAATTCCAGCAGCGCCTTTGCCGCGCCTTTAAGCGTTTCCCCGTATTTATTGAACGCCTTTTCCTTGATATACTGCGGAACATAGTCCAGCTTCGGATCCAGCCCCGCCACCGTGGGATTTTGCTTTTCGCAGATCTTCTCTGCCAGTCTGTCGAATGACATATTTCCCTCTTCCTTTCTCAATCCTGCTTTTCGTCCCTGTATACCGGTCTTCCGTCAAGGAACGTATATTTTACCTTTCCTTTGAAGGTCATGCCCTTAAAGCATGTATTATGCGATTTGGAATGCAGCAGCATCGGGGTTACCGTCCACTGCTCGTTTATATCCACCAGCGTTATATCAGCGGGCGCTCCGCAGCAAAGCCTGCCACCCGGTATGCTTAATATCCTGCGCGGATTTACGCACATCAGCCGCACTATGTCGGATAAAGTGAGCAGCTTATTATGATACAATACGGTAAGCGACGCGGCAAGTGATGTTTCCAGCCCTACAACGCCGTTCGGCGCTTTTTCAAAGTCCGATTTTTCCTGTGCGGTATGCGGCGCGTGGTCGGTAACGATACAGTCTATAGTGCCGTCGATAAGCCCTTTTATCACCGCCTGCCTGTCCTCCTCCGTCCTTAAAGGAGGGTTCATGCGGTAATCCGCGTCGCGGCTGAGCAGCTTTTCATCGGTCAAAGTGAAGTAATGCGGCGCTGTTTCGCAGGTGCATTTTATCCCCGCCGCTTTCGCCGCACGTATCAAATCAACGCTGCCTTTGGTGGAAACATGCGCGATATGTATCGGCACTTTGCACACTCCCGAGATAGCAAGCTCCCGCGCGGTCACGGTATCCTCGCTGAGTCGGCTCATGCCCTTTACCCCGAGCTTTTTTGAGATCTCGCCTTCGTTTATGATACCGCCGTTTATCACCTTTAAGTCCTCGCAGTGGGAGATCACCGCAAGCCCCTGACTGCCCGCGCCGGTCATGCCCTGTTCCATCATCGCGGTAAGCTCCACCGGCCGCCCGTCGTCGGACACCGCTACGCAGCCCGCCGACTTAAGCTCGTGATAATCGCAGAGCTGTTCGCCCTTTAACCCCTTTGTTATGCACCCGACGGGATAGACCTTCGCCGAGGCGTTCTTCGCTTTATCCGAAATATATTTTATGACCTCGGCGCAGTCCGCCGCAGGCACGGTATTTGGCATACACGCCACCGCAGTAACTCCTCCCGCGGCTGCGGCCGTACAGCCGGTAAGTATATCCTCTTTATGAGTCTGCCCGGGGTCGCGCAGATGAACATGCATATCACAGAGCCCCGGCAACGCGGTAAGCCCCTCGCAGTCTATCAACTCGGCGCCGCTCTCCCCGTCTATATTGCCGATACGGGCTATGATACCGTCCGATATAAGTATGTCGGCCTTTTGCTCTAACCCGTCTTCGGGAGATACCGCGTAACAGTTTTTAAGTAAAGTTTTCATCAGGTTTCCCCCTTTTCAGCCGTAAAATTTACACATATTCAGACATTTATGCTTAAAAAATTTTAGGTGTGGTAAGAAATTTTTCGCAAAAATAGCCATAATTTTTTCGGTGACAAGGAAAAAATCATGGCGCATAAGATATTCCGGCAGGTCATAAAGCTTTGGAAAGCGCATTATATTCAGTCTGCGGCCCGTCGGCATTATCGACATATTTCCGTAGTCATTTCATTATATCATAAAAACCCGCCGCTGTCAAGCACTTATGCGGCTTCATTTGCAGACATATCGCAAAACAAAAATAATTAATTTTACCTCTTGACAACGGTGGAACGATATGATAAAATAATATGGTCGGAATAAGAAGAAAGGGCGCGCAGGTTATGACTTACAAAGAGAGTTTTATAAAATTCATGGTAGACAGCGGCGTGCTTACTTTCGGAAAATTCACGCTGAAAAGCGGGCGCATAGCCCCTTACTTCATCAACGCGGGAAACTATAACACCGGCGCTGAGCTTGCGCGGCTGGGTGAGTTTTACGCGGACTGTATCACCGACAATAATATCGAAGCCGAGGTTTTATTCGGCCCCGCTTACAAAGGAATTCCTCTTTCGGTAAGCGCCAGTGTGGCTTTATACAACAAGACCGGTTGGAATGGCGGCTACTGCTTTGACCGCAAAGAGGTAAAGGATCACGGCGAGGGCGGTATGTTCGTCGGCAGACAGCTTAAGGACGGCGACAAGGTAGTTATCATAGAGGACGTAATGACCTCCGGCAAGGCGTTAAGGGAAGTTCTTCCCAAGCTCAAAAGCGCCGCAGACGTAAACATCACCGGCATGGTGATAACCGTCGACCGCATGGAAAAGGCTTTGGACAGCGATCTGTCCGCGGTTCAGTCGGCGTATAAGGATTTCGGCGTAAAGGTGTATTCGATAGTTAATATGGAGGATATTATTTCCGCCATAGAAAACAACGTCATCGAGGGTAAGGAATATCTCCCCGCTATGAAAGAATACCGCGCGCAATACGGCGCAAATTATTAAAATTACAGACCGTTTACGGTTTTAATAACGAGGTGTGGCTCAGTTTGGTAGAGCGCTGCGTTCGGGACGCAGAGGCCGTGGGTTCGAATCCCGTCACCTCGACCACATCATTAATAAAAATCCCCTCGTTATACGAGGGAATTTTTATTAATGGGAAAAGGCTTCGTCCGTCGCCTTTGGCTCGTCCTCAGCTCTTTTCCATGCGCAATTTTTCTTGAATTTCCCTTAAGGAAATTCATTTTGCTCAGGCATGCGGGAACCGAACCCAAGTCGGTTTTTACGGGCATATTTTCGCCAATACTGCGTCAACCTCGCTCGACATA
>CANQKE010000026.1 GCA_947624435.1 uncultured Ruminiclostridium sp. | reverse complement strand
CTTTTCGCAAAAGAATGAAATTGCCGAACTGTATATATTTATTATAACATATATAATTAACGGTCAATTTATAACAGATATCCGATTTAACTGTTCTGAAAAGTATATGGTTAAGCTATTAGTCATTCGTAATAGGCTCAATGAATTTATATCAGATATTACGGATCAGAACTAATTCAAAGTAAATGTGTTAAGATCAGGATGGTGGCGCGCAAAAGCAATTGTTTATGATGCAATGACAAAAAAGCGGATTTGTGATTTTTTTACGTCGCCAATCAGCTATACAAAATATAATCATTTTAAATATTTAGAAGATACATCATGTATAGATGCAGCAGCTGAAATAGAGGAATTTATCAATCGAAATATTCATGCAGATAATGTTTACATCTCAATTGTAAATCAAATATCTGAATTATCTGCAGTCGGGTGTAATCCGTTTGAATTTTTTACAAAACAGGGAATAGATGAAATCAATATTTTCATTGATGAAAGAGTTGGAAAAGTTATAATGCCGTTTATTAAAAGTTCGAATGTGAAAGTTAGATATTTGTTTACCACTGACAATGTTAATTTGTTGGATCTTGAAACAGAATGTTATAATATAAATGACATAAATAATCCGTTGCCGACAGGCGAAAAAGATGTTGTTTTATATGCTTTTGACTATGATAATTTTAACAACATACACAAATTGTTTTCCGGAACTAATGCTAAAATTTATACAATAACATACGTATTATCTTACTTATTGACACAATATTTATTTATAGACAGATTAAAAAACAAAATCCCGAAAATAATTACGGTAAGAACTGCTAATTTACGTAGAAACGAGGCGTTTGATTATTCCAAACTTACACCAAATGAAAAAATTTTAGATGACAAAAATTTTATTAATGAAACAGATATAATAAAAAGAATAACGAATAGTTATGAATCGCTTCCCCCTCAGCTTCGAAGAATACCTAAAGATGAACTCATAAAATTAATGAAATTCCCTCACACCATTTTTGATAATAAAGCGCATTATAGAAAATTTGCTGACATGGATGAGGAACATATGAATATACAGCACGGAATACGTAAAACTATCGGAAATCCTGAAAGTTATATAGGCACAATCTATATATTTGGCGGTCCGCATGCGTTAGGCTATGGCGTTAAAGACGAGGAAACGATAGCATCTTATCTTCAGAATATACTGCAATTACCATATAGAGTACAAAATTATGCTAACTGTTGGGAATATAATTATACCCATGCATTAAACTTAATGGATAGAATCGATTTTAATGCAAACGATATAGCTGTGTTCGTTATGGCAAATTGGATGACTGATATTTTTGATTATAAATATACCCACTGGCTTCGCTGGGAGGCAATAGAAGCTCCCATAATAAAAGTAGACGCTTTCCCTCTCTTTGAAAAAAGAGATCGACCTGATTATTTTCTGCATAGATACGGTTACACTCCCGAATGTAACCTTGAACTTGCCAAACTGATCCGTGACGCCATTTATAAAAATATAAAGTTGTTTGACATTTAATAATTTTTATTTATTGAACGCTAGTTTATTTCTGTTGAGGATACAGTGATATTGGAAGTGCAGATAAATCGTTTGAATACATAAAAAGGAGAATATAAATGGAAACAATAAAATTACTGATTTGGGACTTGGATGAAACCTTCTGGAAAGGTGTTCTTTCTGACGGAGAGGTCACTGCAATTCCAGAAAATATTGAGTTGGTAAAGCGCCTCACCGACCGCGGAATAGTAAATTCTATCTGTTCCAAAAACGATTACGAGAAGACCAAGGCAAAGTTGGAAGAGCTTGGCGTTTGGGACTATTTTGTATTTCCGTCCATAGATTGGACATCAAAGGGAGAACGCGTCAAGAACATAATTTCGGATATGAATCTTCGCCCGGTAAACTGCCTTTTCATCGACGACAATGTGAATAATCTTGAAGAGGTAAAATTTTCCTCGGGGGGGGGTATAAACGTAACCTTACCGGACAAGCTGCCTGAGCTTGTAAAAGACCCGGCGTTTACCGGCAAAGATGACAATGATCATTCAAGACTGAATCAGTACAAGGTACTGGAGAAAAAAGTTGAGGCAAGAGCACAGAGCGGCTCTAACGAAGAATTTCTATATCAGTCTGAGATATACGTTGAATTGATAGAGGATTGCAGCGATAAGCTGGTGCGAATTTATGAGATGATACACCGCAACAATCAGCTTAACTTTACAAAAGATAGAATTTCACAAGAGGAGGTGGATATAATATTCTCTGATCCGAATATAATCAGTGGAGTTGTTCATGTTAAGGATAAATATGGCGATCATGGTATAGTAGGGTGCTATGCCGTAAAAGACGGAAAGGCACTACAGTTCGTATTTTCATGCCGTATTTTGGGTATGGGAGTAGAGCAGTGGGTGTACGCCGAGTTAGGCTATCCCGAAATCAATGTTGTCGGAGAAGTGGCTGCGCAATTAAATAAGATTGATAAGCCCAAGTGGATAAATCAATCAAATGTGAGAAGTTATACCAATATAAAGTCTGAAATTAATGAATGCCAACGTTTGATTATATATGGTGCATGCCCTTTGCGTCCGGTTGCGGCGTATTTGCAACCGCGCTTGTCTAATTTTAAATTTGCAGATATATCTCCTACCCCGTGTTGCCTTAATATAGCCGTTACAATTCGTGAATCAGACGAAATAAAAAACGAGTGGTTGTCAAGAGTAAACACCATTAACGATGCGTATACATTCGATAAAGATGTTTATAATTCTGACACAGGATTTATATTAATTACGCTTTTAGGTATAGAACATATGCGTAAATACAAATCTAAGAAACGGGCTCTTATTTTTATTCTTTGCTCTTTGCTGATTAAGGAAGAAGATGTTGATTCTTCTTTTTTTAGCGAATATTCACCTATTGAAATTTCGTCAGATGATATTTTTAATGAGCTTGCGTATGTTTGTGAGCATTTATCCGAAAAAACAAAGCTCCTCATTCAAACAGTACCGGAAGTTGAATTTCCGGAATTTGGACAAGATATAAGTTTTTTTCACAGAATCGAGCAAAACAAAATCATTGAAAAACTTGCATTGAAATATGAGTGCGTTAATTTAATAGATATACGTAAATACGCAAAAATATCTACGGATTTTTTTGATCCGCTTCCTCAACATTATAATAGAAATATTGCTCAACTGTTAGCAGAGGATGTATTAGATATTATAGGAATTAGTAACAGAAAATCAAATATTACATCAAATGATCAAAAAATAATTCCTCAGAATGCTGTAATTCAGGAATTCGAAATAACAAACATGACAGATAAATGTATCGTAACGACGTATATCTTAAATGGAATTATATATAGATATTAAGTTGACTAATAATGAAAAGTATCTAATACAATATTCCGTTTTCTGTAATCGGCATAAAGAATATGCCTCTGATATAATTAATAGTACTTTATGCAGTTATAACATTTCAGGCGCAGGTATCTATTCTATAAAAATAATATTATACAACGCAGAAAATAAAATAAAGATAAAGGAATTTATCACACGTTCAATAAATTATAATAAATACAACTATCAAATTTACAGACAGCAGTCAGGAAACCTATAACAATTATATATTTGGAATAGATTCGTTTATTGAAAGGAATTCTTTTTATGACAGGTTTTATTCCGATATTGTACAACAAATTGCAGAATTAGCTTCTGTTGGGGTTAATATATTTGAGTTTTTTAAGAATATAGGGATTAAGGAAATCAATATTGTAACAGATGCCAGAGTTGGAAAAGTAATTCTCCCGTTTTTGCGTAATTCGGATATCGCTGTTAAACACATATTTACTCTTGATAATATTTATAAACTGAAGATAGAAGGGTTAATTTATACCCTTGATGATTTGAATGGCTCTATTCAATTAACCAATAAAGATATTGTTTTATTTGCTTTTGATTATTATAAGTATCAGTATGCGTTAAGCTTTTTTAACAAGACCCATACCAAAGTTATTTCACTAACATATATGCTATCGGCTTTAATGACAAAATACTTTTTTGTAGAAAGATTCAAAGAAAAAATACCAAAAATTATAGTAGTCAGAACAGCCAATTTACATAGAGGAGGGGCTTTTGCTTTCTCAAAGTTAACTGCAAATGAAAAGCTTTTGGATAATCCTGACTTCTATATGGATGTCAGGGTAATTGAAAAGGTAAAAGATGATTTTAATCATCTCCCGCCTCAATTGCTCAGGAAGCCACAGGAAGAACTTTTGCAAACGTTGAAATTCCCTAAGGTTCAATATGCAACAGAGAATGAACCGCAAAAATATATTGATATTTGCGAAGAATATGTACATATAAAAGACGGTATCAGAGTCACTGCAGAAAGTCCTGAAATATATGCAGGTACAATTTACATATTTGGAGATCTACGCTCTTTTGGATATGGCGTAAAGGATGATGAAACCATTGCTTCATATTTACAGCAGATTTTAAAGTTACCTTATAAAGTGGTTAATTATGCTAATTGTTTAAATTATGATTATTCCGCATGTTTTGATTTAATGGACAAAATAAAATACGAAAAAAATGATATAGCTGTTTTCGTAGCAGCTAACTGGCAGACTGATTTATATGGGAATCAATATTTCCACTGGTTTCGCTGGGAGACAATAGAAGCTCCCATAATAAAAGTCGACGCTTTTCCTCTCTTTGAAAAAAGAGATCGACCTGATTATTTTCTGCATAGATACGGTTACACTCCCGAATGTAACCTTGAACTTGCCAAACTGATCTGTGACTCCATTTATAAAAATATAAAGTTATTTGATATTGAATAAATTTTATTTACTGCACAATTCACTCATTGCTGTATAAGATATAATGATACTCGAAATTCGGATAAGCGTATAACAACCTTCGGAAGACTCATTTATTGCTGAGTCTTCCGAAGGTCAAATTATTTTTTAGGAGGTTTGCATTTGCTGCATTCAAACCGGAACGAACTCGAATTTTGCCTTTTCCCTCCCACACCTCAATTGCCCTATAGACATTTCCCCCGATTTGTGATACAATAATAAAGAAATATCCACTATCAGGAAAGGAAGAAAATTATGGACAATAACAACTACGGCATAGATACGCTCGCGGTGCATGCGGGTTATGAGACGGACGAAGCCACCATGTCGGTGACGCCGCCGCTTTACCAGACTAACGCTTATGTTTTTCACAGTGCGGCGCACGCCAGAGAATTATTTGAGCTTAAAGAGCCGGGGAATATCTATTCACGGCTGCAAAATCCCACCTCCGAAATGTTTGAGCGCAGGGTAGCGGCGCTGGACGGCGGATATGCGGCGCTGTCGTTCTCCTCCGGACACGCGGCTATCTTCAATGTGATAGCCAACCTTTGCGTGGAGGGCGACGAGGTGGTATCCTCTATAAATATTTACGGCGGCGCGATAAATCTGCTGGGCATCACTCTTAAAAGAATGGGAGTCAAGGTGACGTTTGTCGATCCCGACGATTTCGACGCGTGGGAAAACGCGGTGACCGACAAAACGCGGCTGTTCTTCACCGAGGTGATAGGCAATCCCAACGCCAACATGTCCGATTTATCCAAGATAGCGGATATATCGCATAAGCACGGCATACCGTTCATGGCGGACAGCACCTTTACCACCCCGTACCTCTGCCGCCCGATAGAGTGGGGCGCGGACTTTGTAATACACTCCGCGACAAAATTCTTAAGCGGACACGGACAGGTCATGGCGGGAGTAGTGGTAGACAGCGGAAAATTCAAATTCAAGGACAATCCGCGTTTCCCGTTGTTCAACGAGCCGGACGTATCCTACCACGGAGTGGTGTTCGCCGACTTGGGCGAGGCGGCGTTCATCTCCAGACTGCGCGCGCTTATCATGAGAGATCTCGGCGCGTGCCTTGCGCCCTTTAATGCGATGAGCTGCCTTACCGGTATACAAACACTGTCGCTGCGTATGCAAAGGCATTGTGAAAATGCGCTTGCCGTGGCGCAGTTCCTCGAAGATCACCCAAAGGCCGCAAAGGTAAACTACCCCGCTTTGCCGTCAAGCCCGTATCATGAGCTGGCGAAAAAGTACACGCCCAAGGGCTGCGGCGGCGTGTTCACCTTTGAGCTTGCGGGAGGAAAACAAGCGGGAATAAACTTCATGGACAATCTTAAACTGCTTCAGATAGTAGCGAACGTCGGCGATGTGAGAAGTCAGGTTATACACCCCGCTTCCACCACTCACAGCCAGCTTTCCGCAAAACAGCTCGCCGACGCGGGCATAACCGAAGGCACGGTAAGACTCAGCATAGGCATCGAAGATAAAAAGGATATAATCGCAGATATAGAACAGGCTTTGGATAAAGCATAAAACAATACCCGCCGAAAAGGCGGGTGTTGTTTTATCTGTGAATGTTTCTAAGTTGTATATCGGCGAAATGCTGTTTTGCGTCATATCCCGCAATCGTCGTAATCTTTCCATTTATCCCTATACATCTGTTCCTGGCGTGCTATTTTAGCGACGATGAACGCCACGCCGGCTATTATAAGCACCAGCGCGCCGATTATTGCGGGGATAGTATAGCTTTTGCCGCAGAGCTTATTATTTTCTTCCTTTTTGCACATTGTATTCATCCTTTCACTCTTTATTTTCAGGGGCGTATGCCCTGAGATATTCCTTATATATCTCGCTTTTCTTAAATGCCGAGGTAAGCGCCGCCTGCCTGCACGCCTCGGACGGCTTCATCCCGTCGGCGATAAGTGCGGCCGCCTTTTTTACGGCGTCTTCGAGAGTGGTTTCGCTTATCCCGATGTTTTGATAATTGCCCTGCACGACTATCACATATTCTCCGCGCGGGGTCTTATCCTTATATAACTCGTTCAAGCCCGACAGGGTGGAGCGTATTACCTCCTCATGCAGCTTGGTAAGCTCTCTGCACAGCGACGCGGGACGGTCGCCCAGCGCCTCCAGCAGATCGGCGAGCGTGTTTTTCAGCTTATGCGGCGCTTCATAAAATATCAGCGTGTGAGGCAGGTTTTTTACCTCGTTCAAGTGCTTTTCACGCTGCTTTTTTGTTACGCTTAAAAATCCCTCGAACGAAAAACGCGAGGTATCCAGACCGCTGACGCTTAATGCGGTTATTACCGCCGACGGGCCCGGCACGGCTTCTATTTCCACTCCATAGTCACGGCACAGCTTTACCAATTGCTCGCCGGGATCAGATATGCAGGGCATTCCCGCGTCGGTTATCACCGCGCAGCTTTCCCCGGAAAGTATCCGGTCTACTATAGCCTGCTCGCGCTGCTCTCCGGTAAACTTGTGATAGCTCACCATCGGCGTCTTTATGCCGAATTTAGCAAGCAGCACCGCGCTTACCCTAGTGTCCTCCGCCGCGATAAAATCCACCTCGGATAGCGTTTTCACCGCGCGCGGCGACATATCCGACATATTTCCTATCGGCGTGCCCACAACATACAGTCTGCCGGTCATCAGCTTTCTTCCTTTACCATATACATTTTCTTTATCGTATCGGTGTATTCCATGTTTTCGTTATATACCGCAAGCTGGGGCAATATCTCCATGCCCGGCTTTGCTCCGCGCTTTCCGCTTATCAAAAACAGCCACGGCTTTTCCCCCTCGCGCTTTACCACAAAGCGCAGCAGCTTAGGCTCTATCCCCGCCTGCCGCATGGCGCATATCACGTCCGACAGCCGAGAGGGTATATGGCACAGCTTTAAGCTGCCGCCGTATTTCAGCAGCTGTGCCGCCGCATTAGCAACGTCGTTTATATCGCATAAAAGCTCGGTTCGCGCCGCCGCCTGAGCGGGGCTGAGCCTTACTCCGCCGCTGTCCTTTTTATAGTACGGGGGATTTACCGTAACTATATCGCAGCTTTCCCTCGGAATATCACTGCCGAGTAGTGCTTTTATATCCGAAAGCACAGGTATTACCTTATCGCTCAGCTTATTTGCTTCAACGCTTTTTTGGAAAAGCATTATCGCTTCTTCGTTTATATCCAGGCCGTAAATTTTCATCGGCGGCTTTTCCCGACAGAACAGCAGCGGTATTATCCCGCAGCCGGTGCAAAGGTCGCAGACGGTGTGAGAGGGCAGCGGCGCGGCAAAATCCGCCAGCAAAAACGCGTCGGTGCCGAATCTGTGATCGCCGGACACGAACATTTCCAGTTCCCCAAGGCGAAAGCTTTCGATGTTTTCCACGCTTTCCTCCTTATGTCCTTGATTCCGACGGAGGATTAAGCTGCGGGAGCTGTGACATATCCTCGCCCTCCTCGGAGCTGTTGTACAGCAGCGTTTCCGCGCCCCTGACGTAGATATTTATGCCGTTTTCTCTGCCGACCAATACGCTCAGCCCGTCGCTGCCGACCGATCTCTCACTCACTACAAAGCAGTCGTCCGGGATAAGGCTTTCATCGGATATATACATTACTTCACAATTCTGATTGAAGTATTGAAGATTCATCGCCAGCATTTCACTTGTCTTATATACTGCGACCACCGGCCGACTGTCGTCGCGGGAGCCGTTTTCTATATACTCGCTCACCGCCGCGGACAGCTCGGCGCTTTGCGAGGTAAGCTCCGCGGTACGCGGTATCACCGCCGCCGATATATATATCGCGCTGTATGCCACCAGTCCGGTACAGATACAGGTCACTATGCTGCCCGCGTACTTTTTCGCGCAGCATACCACCGAGGTCATCACGGCATACGCGGTAAGTATCAGGCAAACAGGATATATTATAGAATCCTCGGTGAACGGCTCATATGCGGGCGTGCCTATCCTCAGCGCGCTTATATCTCCGCAGACTACCGACACCGGATCGGAAAATACCGCGGTTGAAAACATGCACAGCACCGCCGCCAATACCGCGCTGACTCCTCCGGTCACGGCTATGGACATCATCAGTCTTCCGTAGCTTATCCTGTATTCGATAAGATGGATAAACAGCATGAACACTGCGGGAGCTGCGGTAAACGCCGATACCGAGGAGGATATAACGGTCGCTCCTCCGTCGGGGTATGCGCTCATTGAGATGAACGCGTCGCCGAGCGTCAGCAGTATTATCATCAATGTGCAGAGCATTCCGCCCGCTGCATACACTCCGGTATACATCTTTTCCGGAGATTTTTTACGCCTCAGACAATTGAACAATGCGTACATGCTCAGCGCGCAGGACGCGGGCACAAGTCCCCAGGACGCCACCGACAGGTGATACAGTCTGCCCGCCAGCAGTGAAACAAATCCCGCCGGATCGGATAATATCGCCGAAAACGAGCTTATCACCGTGCCGTAAAGGCCGCCGTTCGCGCCGCCCGGCACCGAAAAATCCAATATAAAGGTTATCACAAAATCCGCCGCGAACAGCAGCAGATAAACTATCGTGTAGACTGATATATATATGCCGTCCCGGCCGGTCAGCTTTTTTTGCAGCAGCAATGTTATCAGCACCGCTGGGAACAATACAAAGCAGGACGGGCTGAAATAATACGCAGCCGCGGTAAATATTGCCGCCGCTGCCGAAACATAGCCTCTGCGCAGCTTTCCGCGTCCGCTTTCGTCCCGCAGTACGAACAGCATTATCAGCCATATCATCACCGAGGAAAATCCGTCCGGCAGCAAAAGATGCGCGTGTATCATAAGCGTCGGGAATATCCCGCACACCGCGGCCGCCAATACTCTTAAGGATATTTTGCTGACTCCCAGATGAATAGACAGCCGATACGCTATTACCGGAATAAATGAATATATAACGGAATTTGTAAGCAAAAACAGTTTATACTGCATACCCGGATCGGGACAAAGCAGCATAGACGGCAGGTATATAAGTCCGTGCAGCAGTCCTCCCGCTCCGTTTATCGCAGGCATAGAGGAAAACCAGTCCCTGCCCATAAGCAGCGCGGCGGCGGCAGGACCGGTATATTCCCGCTCCAGCGACATATTCTGCAAAAACAGTACCACAATACAGTTTATCAATAAAAATATAAGGAATATAAGCAGGCAGACAGACCTGTCACTGAAGCTGCCGTAATGCTCTTTTATTCTTTTCAGACGGTTTTCCCTCCTTTCCTAAACTTAGTATTTAATTTTACATTCCCAGCCAGCCGTTCAACATTCTGAACAGCACCGACATTACAAAGAATATGCACAGCGGGTAAGCTATCGCGTTGAACAGGCTGGGTCTGCCTTCGACGTATATCCTCATATCCGCCTCTTCCTTTGACAGGGAATCCCGCTTTATTCGCGCGATACGTTTTATCGAGGTGCGCAGATACAGGATATTAAAGAACAGCAGCATACACACCATCAGCACGACTATCCCCGCGCACATTATCATGACGATAGTCTGTGCTCCGGCGACCGACACGTCTGGCGAGGTGCTCAGCATTCCGGCGATAAGCAGCCTCAGCTCATACACCATCGCCATCGCAATAGTGATAAGCGTGCCAAAAAGGTTCATGTGCCGGTAAAAACAATGGAACGGCGAAAACAAAAACGCTGCGAAATTCGGCTTTACTATTTTATTGTGCAGCACTATGTCCAGAAATACCGGAAGATAGTACATAGCGTTTTTCCCGACGTACTGGGCTATATCGTCGCCGTTCACGCCGTTTCTCTCCGGTATGCGGCCGGACATTTTTTCGACGTGCTTATCCACCGCCGCCTTGAAATCCTCATAGTTTTCGTGGCGCCTTATCTCTTCTTCTATGCTGAATTCCTCAAACTCGTCTTCGGATTCTTCTTCTCCGGCGTCTTCGGATTCCTCGGCCTCCACCTTCGCCTGTTCAATGTTCAAAAAATGCTCGCGCAGCTTATCTTTTCTGCTTTGCCATTCAAACTCGCCGTGCTGCTCTATAAACAGGCACTTGCCCTCTTTGGAGTAGCATTCGCGGTGATAAGGCGCTCCGCACTCCGGACATACCACTATATCGCTGTCCTCAGCGAACGGCTCGTTGCAGATAGGGCATTTTTCATCTATAAAATTCTCGTGCATTTGTTATTCCTCTTAAAATCAAAAACAACAGCTTGATCTGTCTTTGCCTAAAATCGTTTCCAAAACGATAAAGTCGCTCTGCGATAATTGTACCACATATCGCCGCACATGTCAATATTGAGGGCTTAATAAGACATATCCGATTTTTTATGACAGATCTCCCCGCAAAAAAATCCTCCCGAAGTCTATTTCGGGAGGATAATTTTCAGGCTGTAGAAAAAGTGTTCAAAAGCCGGAAGGAAAGAGGAGTATGAGGGGAAAACCATCAGGGTTTTCACCCTCATTAGCGATAAGTGCCGCTCGCAGAGCGGCAAAAATGAGCAAGTATGTCAACACATACTTGCTCATTTTTTGGTCAGCTTGTCGAAAATCCGACCATAGGGAGGTTTTTCGACAAGCTGAATTTTATGTTTTATCGTTGAGAGATTCTATTATTTATCGTTCTTTTCTCTTCTCAGCTTTCTACTGATAGGCATTGCGGCAGCTGCGCAGCCGGACAGTATCAATGTAACAATCACCGCGCCGCCGATAGGATAACCGGTATCGGGATTTTCATCGGGCTGGCTTTCGGGCTGGCTTTCGGGTTCGCTTTCGGGCTGGCTTTCCGGAGTGCTATCAGGCTGACTTTCGGGTTCGCTTTCGGGCTGGCTTTCGGGCTGGCTCTCAGGTTCGCTTTCAGACTCGTCGGCAGCACTATCAAGTACAGTGTATATCTGTTCCTGAGCGGAAGTGATGGCGGAGTTTAATCTGTCGTATGCCTCTGCTATCGCTTCGTCTGATACGTCAAACGGCGCATCTTCTTCTTCAATCAGCGATATGGAGTAATTTTCGTCGGCAAGCTTCTGATATTCGGTATTAAGCGAATCTATACCCGCCTCAAGCGCTTTATCAATGTCTGCGATATAGTCTGAAAGGTCCACATTGTATTCCTCTTCCATACCCTCAAGCGCTGCCTTTGCGTCGGAAGCAGCAGCGCTCAGCTTGTTTTTGGAATTGGTGTAGAACACTTCCAGCACCGATTGGTCAAATTTGCTTATAACTTTGTTTACGATGGCTTTAAGATTATCGCTGCTCGGCTGATCTTTTTGAGTTTCCTCTCTAATAGGCTCGACCGACTCTTCGGCGACCTTAATAAACTCGTCGCGGATAGCCTTTACCTCTTCATCGCTTATATCGGCAAGCTTTTCGGAGTAATTCGTTACAATCCAGTCAAATGTGTCGGGAATAAAGCCGTTCACCAGATTGGTATATTCGCTCATAAGAATACTGTCAATAAAAGCGTCGGAATCATCAAAGTACTTGTTTATGGTGTTTGCGGCAGCTTCGGCGTCGGTATAATTAGCGAGGATATCCTTTGCCTCTTTGTACATTTCCTCTATTTTTTCACGGTATTCGTTGATATCCGCGTCGGAATGATGGCGAAGGAGGTCTAAGTAGCCTTTGCAGTAAAGGTAATTATCTTCAATGTACGCCTCGCATGCGCCTAGATACATAATGGAGTCATACACCTTGATGTTTTTCAGCGTTTCGGCCGGGTCTACGTGGTTCAGAACATCGCCTAATACATGAGCGGAGTATTGCAGCGCCGCATTAGCAACGCTTGACTTTGCTTCTTGCTTTATTTCATCCGAAACAAATTCCAGAGCGTCGATCTCCTTGCAGTAGTATTCGATCGAATCCCGAACGTAGACATTATGCATATTGATCTGCATATTGTTGTCATAGTATGCTTTTCTTTCCTCTACCTTGTCGATAGTTCCGAGACTTCTCAGATCTTGCTCGGCAATGTCAAGAAACCGATCCATGCTTTTATAGAAATCTTCTTTTTTATCATCGGTGAGTTCCGTTATATTTTTCTCTATCCATTCGTTGTATTCTACAACTTTTTCTTTGAGATACTGTATTGCCTCGTCGATATCCTTTTCTACCTCGGGGTCGAACGCCGGCAGTTCTTCCGCCTTGAAAGAAAGGCTGTAATAACCCGGCTTGGTGGTCACCGTACCGGAGCCGGAATAGTTGTTGGTGTATACCGGCATGTCGTCCGACGATTCCAAGAGAACGAAGGTATGTGCGCCGCTCGGAACGGTCATAACTATATTGCCGTCCTCGTCGGTCGCTACGGGCTGGGACTGTTCGCCGTCCACGCAGATATTAGCCTTTGCTCCGGGCTGTACGGTCTTGCCGTCGGGGAGGTATACCGGTATCTTCACGGTATAGGTGTCGGGAGCTTTGTCGTTATAGATCTTTATACGGTTCCCTAAAACCTGATAATTAAGCAGTGAGCTGACCGAGGTAAACGAAAGTATATAGTCACTTATCAGCTGATCCTCGCCGCCGAGCTCGCCTAATTTTTCACAGCCGAGCGCCGCAAAGCTGCCTCCTACATAATTGTTGGTGGCAAGCAGCAGCTTGGTGGAAGTATCGGTAAGGCTGAGCGCGGTACCGTCTTCAAGCTTTATTTCTTTAACTTTATTGCCGGATTCGCCGGAGGGGTCGTAGGTGTATTCAAAGCCGCTTACCTGTAAGAAGCTGCCGCTTACACGTTCTCTTATCAAAAGTCCGGTCTCGTCCTGTCCGGTCATGGTAAGTCCCGCCTCCAGTGCGGTCTTGAGCTGTGCGGGAGTAACGGTGTAAACTTCTACCATGTTGCCGTGGTTAAAGGCGTTCAGCACATCGCCGCGGGTCACCTTGCCCATAGGAAGCGCCGCCGAGATGCCGCCGCCGTTCTCTACCGCGATAACAGGCAGGGAAAGCTTGTTCTGCTCGTTGAATGCGGCTGCGTATTCCGCAAATGCGTCGGTGACAAAATCGCCGTAGCTGGTTTCTACTATACGCGGCTCGGCATAATCATAATAAATGTAGCCGCCCCAGAGAGGAATTCTGTTATAGCAGAGCTCCTCGCCGAGAGTCTTTTCCTGCTCTGCCTTTATATCGTCAAGCGCTTTCTGTACCTTTTCGGCTGCCGCTTTGCCCGCGTCGGTAAGCTGATACTCGCTTGCCTCGGCCGCGGTGAGCACGTCGCCGTCAGCGGTCACTTTACCGTTATTAAAGGTAAGCTCCAGCTTGCCGATACCGGAGGAATATACGCCGGTCTGCACTACGGGAACAGAAACGTTGCCGCGTTCATATGTCATATCTTCTACAGTGTGGCTGTGACCGTCTATAACGGCAGCTACCTCGGCAAGCTCACTGTCGGACAGAGCGTCCAGCAGGTCCTTGCTGGTGCATTTTACCGCAGCCTCGTTATCGCCGAGATGGCAGATAAGCACGATAGCGTCGGTCTGGTCCGCGAGAGCCTTTATCTGCTCCTTAGCAGCCGCCGCTTCATCTGAAAAGCTTACGCCTGCAAGCTTTTCGGGGTTTGCGGTATTAAGAGTGTTTACCGTGGTAAGTCCGATAAATCCGATGGTTTTTCCCGCCTGCTCAACGATAGCGGTCGGGGGAAGCATAAGCTCGTCGTTCAGCTTAACGTTTGCGCTGATTATCGGGAATTCGGCGGTCTCGGCGTTGCTTAGCAGCTGCTCGGTGCCGTAGTCGAATTCATGGTTTCCGGCAGCCATAACGTCGTAGCCTGCCGCGTTCATCATGCGGATAACGTCCTCGCCCTGCGATATAGTCGCAAAGGACGCGCCCTGCGTAGCGTCGCCCGCGTCCGCAAGCAATGCGTTGGGGGTAGACGCTTTCATAGCGGCCGCCTGAACGATGCCGACGGTGCCGTCGCCTTCCATAGTGCCGTGGATGTCATTGGTCGTAAAGATCGTGACCGTGACAGGCTCTTCCTCGGCAAATACCTGAGCCGGCAGCATCGTAAGCAGCATTGCAGCACAGGTCACTATGGATATGATCCTGTTTCTTAGCTTCATTTGTTTTCTCCTTTTCTTGATTTGCGCGCTTTTTATACGCGTTTTTATATGCGACAAATGCAGAAAAGTCCGCATTTATTGCTCGTTAGTTATCGCTGTTTTGAGTATTTCTAAATACAAATAACCGCAATAATCCAAGCTAATTATATCACTTTTACAGTGACTTTTCAAACCCATTCTATTGACGTTTAAGTAATCAAACGCGATTTTTAGGTAATCATGCGCCGAATATGTCGACCTTTGCGGTAAATTTTACCTCCCGCTGATATAGGCGATTTTAACAATTTCGTAAAAGTCAATCTTCATTACCTAAAAGTCATAGGAGCAACATTGAAAAAAACACGAAAATATGATATAATTAATCTGTTCTATATAGTGTTTTACGGATGATTTTTAAGAAAGCGTGAAAGAGCATGAAAAGAGTAAAACTTATTGCTTTGTTGGTTTTTGCAGCCGTTTTATTCTGTGGCTGTGAAAGCGCGTCTGTAGATTATCATGCCGAAGAAAACTGGGCGTACTGCGGCAGCGGCGATACTGATTCTCCCGCTGACGTATTTTTTATCTGTCCGACGGTATATATGGGCGGGGAGGATATCCATAACATGCCGCTTTCCGACGAAGACGCCAAAGCAAGCTTTCTCGGCGCGACGAATATGGAAAAGGGCATATACGACGATGAATGCCGCTTTTTCGCACCGTACTACCGTCAGGCGGCGCTGGACGTTTACAAAATGGAGGACAGCGGCGCAAAGGAGTATTTCGATACCGCCTTTGAGGATGTAAAGACGTCGTTTAATTATTACTATGACAATTTCAACGACGGCCGCCCGATAATACTCGCGGGCTTTTCCCAAGGGGCGGATATGTGCATAAGACTGCTGAAAGAGCGCTTTACCGATGAGAAGATACAAAGTCAGCTGGTCGCGTGCTATGCGATAGGCTGGCGCGTCACCGAGCAGGAGCTTGAAGAATATCCTCGGCTTAAATTTGCCTCGGGAGAAAGCGACACCGGCGTTATCATAGCGTTCAACAGCGAGGCGGAGGATATCGACGATTCTCTGATAATACCAAAGGGGACAAAAACGCTTGCGATAAATCCGCTGAACTGGACTACCGACGGCACTCCCGCTGATAAAAGCCTTAATCTCGGCGCGTGCTTTACCGATTACGACGGCAATATAAAAAATGAGATACCCGCGCTTACCGGCGCGTATATCGACGACAGCAGAGGAGCGCTTAAAGTCCCCGACGTTTCGCCTGCGGATTATCCCGCGGGATTGGATATTTTTACCGACGGCATATATCATTTATACGATTATCAATTTTTCTACCGCAATCTGGAAAAGAACGTGCAGACAAGATTACAAACGTATCTGGAAAACAATTTGTGATCGGCTTAAATTTCGGGCTTGCGGCGGAAAAAATTTTTTAAGGAGTGATATTTTATGGTTACATTCTTTATAGGACTTGCGCTTCTTATTGTGGGAGGAGCGGTATACGGCAAGTTCTGCGAAAAGGTCTTTAAGCCGGACGACCGCGAGACTCCCGCGGTGCGGCTCAACGACGGCATGGACTATGTTCCGATGAAAAAGTGGAAAAACTCGCTGATACAGCTGCTTAACATCGCGGGAACGGGGCCTATATTAGGTCCTATACAGGGCATACTTTTCGGACCTATCGCCTTTTTGACTATCCCGATAGGCTGCGTGATAGGCGGAGCGTTCCACGATTATATGTCCGGCATGATATCGGTGCGCAACGACGGCGCGCAGATGCCGGGACTTATAAGAAAGTATCTAGGCAAGTACGCTTATCCTATCTATAACGTGTTCGTCTGCCTTTTGATGCTGCTGGTAGGCACGGTGTTCATCTATACTCCGGGCGACCTGTTCGTAACGCAGATACTCGGCGCGGACAACGGCGTGACAAATCCCGTAGTATGGATAGTGTACGGCGCGATATTCGCGTATTATATCATAGCCACTTTATTTCCTATAGATAAGATAATCGGAAAGGTATATCCCATATTCGGACTGCTGCTGATAATATCGGCGATAGGTGTGTTCATAGGCTTTTTGCTAAAGGGTTATCCGCTCGACGAGATATGGACGACGGGGCTCGGCGTTCACCCGCAGGGGCTCAACTTTATACCGGTGTTCTTCGTTACCGTAGCGTGCGGCATAGTATCCGGCTTCCATTCTACGCAGGCGACGCTTATTTCACGCACTATGCGCAGTGAAAAAGAAGGCCGCATGACCTTTTACAACATGATGATAGCCGAGGGCGTGATCGCCATGATATGGGCGGCTGCCGCTATGGGCGTAATGAAGCTGGGGCTTGCCGGAGCAGAGACCGAGGCTACCGACGTAGTGGGGATAATAGCTAAGAACCTGCTCGGCGGCGTCGGCGGTATAATAGCGGTGATAGGTATTATCGTACTGCCGATAACCTCCGGCGATACAGCTTTGCGCTCGCTCAGGCTGATAATCTCCGACGCGCTTAAAATAGACCAGACCAAGACTAAAAAAAGGCTCGGTGTGTCGCTGATAATATTCGCGGTAGTAGCGGCGGTGCTGGTGTTCGCTAAGGTAAACAGCGGCGGATTCAATATACTCTGGCGGTATTTCGCTTGGGCAAATCAGACCATAGCGGTGTTCGCGTTCGCCATGATAGCAATATACATGATACGGCATAAAAAGCCGTTTATCATGGCGCTGCTGCCGGGTATGTTCTATATGTTCATAATATCCAGCTTTATCCTCAACGCGGCTATCGGATTTAATTTACCGTGGGCGATAAGCTATACGATAGCGGGAGTGCTTACCGCGGCGTATGCTGTCGCATTGATATGGTACGGGAAGAAAGGAACTTCGTCCGGCGCTTTGGCAAAATGACAGCGCGCGGACTTCAATAACGGGCTTGCCCCGTAATGATAAAAACGGAGGTAAATAAATGGCAAACAATATTTTCAGAGAAAAGAGCATAGAGCGCGTCTCCTCTCCGGAGCAGCTCAACGACTACATACGGGTGACCAGCCCCGGTATCTGGCTGACGCTGGGCGCGGTGATACTCCTGCTGGTAGGATTTATCGTATGGGGCGCGGTAGGCAAGATAGAGACCAAGGTCGAATGCGTCGTTTTGTCCGTGCAAGGGCTCGAAGACCTCGTACCGCAGGCGCAGGAAGCGGGTATGGACGAGATAGCGTTTTGCTTTGTCAAAGAGGGGGACATAGAACAGGTATCGCTTGACGATTCCGTAAGGATAGACAATAAGGAGTACCCGATAGAGGATATCTCCGAAGAGCCTATCGTAGTAGATAAAAGCACGTTTAACGAATACACCATGCATACTTTTGACCTTATGGAGGGTGAATGGGTATACCCGATAAAGCTGGGCGCTTCGTTCCCGAACGGCACATATAAGGCGGAGATAATAACCGACAGCATTTCTCCGATAATGTTCTTATTTAATTGAGGTGCGCATGATGTTTGATAAAAAGCAGCATACGCCGATAACGAAAGGCTGGGCAAAGGTGCCTGTGGTAATGCAGATGGAGGCGCTTGAGTGCGGAGCGGCGGCGCTTACCATGATCCTTGCCTATTACGGAAAATGGATACCGCTTGAGCAGGTGCGCGCGGACTGCGGCGTGTCCCGCGACGGCTCCAGCGCTAAGAACGTACTTAAAGCCGCCCGCAGCTACGGAATGATAGCAAAGGGCTACCGCTACGAGCCGGAGCAGCTCAAGGAAAAAGGAAAATTCCCCTGCATAGTACACTGGAATTTCAATCACTTTGTGGTGCTTTGCGGCTTCAAGGGCGATAAAGCCGTACTTAACGATCCGGCAAAAGGCAATTATACCGTTTCTATGGAAACCTTCGATAAAAGCTTTACCGGTATCTGCCTGATGTTCGAGCCGACCGAGAATTTCAAGCCGGGCGGAAAGCCGAAAAGTGTGATGTCCTTTGCGAGAAAACGCCTTATAGGCGCGGGGGTAGCTATCGCTTTCACTGTTATCACTACAATAATAACATCGCTGCTCGGCATTATACAGCCCGCGTTTTCACGGGTATTTCTGGACAGACTGCTTACGCACACGGATATAGAATGGTTCTATCCTTTCCTTGTGCTGCTGGCGGTATTTTCGCTGGCACAGATCGTCGTCGCATACGTCACCGCAAAATCCAACCACATGATAGAGGGAAAGCTCGCGGTAGTGGGCGATACTTCGTTTTTATGGAAGATACTGCGTATGCCGATGGAGTTTTTCTCCCAGCGAATGGCGGGGGATATCCAGCAAAGACAAAGCACCAATTCCGGCATAGCGAGCAGCCTTGTAAATACCTTTGCGCCGCTGGTGCTGAATACGGCGATGATGATATTCTATCTCGTGGTAATGATACGCTACAGCTGGATATTGACGATAGTCGGCGTGGCTTCTATACTGCTCAATCTGGTAATGTCGCAGATAATCTCTAAAAAACGCGTCAATATCACCCGTATACAAATGCGCGACGAGGGCAAGCTTGCAGGCGCGACGGTCGCGGGTATAGAGATGATAGAAACTATCAAGTCCAGCGGCGCGGAAAACGGCTATTTTGAAAAATGGTCGGGCTATCAGGCAAGCGTGAACACCCAGCAGGTAAGGTACGAAAGACTCAACGAATACCTCGGCATGGTGCCGGGACTTGTTTCTCAGCTTACCAATACAATAGTGCTGATACTCGGCGTGCTGTTCACGATACAGGGCAATTTCACCGTAGGTATGGTAATGGCGTTCCAGGGATTTTTAGCGTCCTTTACCGAACCTGCCATGACGCTTATCTCGGCAAGTCAGACCATACAGGAGATGCGCACCCAGATGGAGCGTATCGAGGACGTTATGGAATATCCCACCGACGTAAACTACAGGGACGACGATACCGCTTCCGATGACGCGGAGTACAGCAAGCTAAGCGGCACCGTGGAGCTTAAAAACGTTACGTTCGGCTATTCACGCCTTGACGATCCGCTGATAGAGGATTTCAGCCTTACCTTAAAGCCGGGCAGCCGCGTTGCTTTCGTGGGAGGCTCAGGCTGCGGAAAATCCACCCTTTCAAAGCTCATCTCCGGACTTTATCAGCCGTGGAGCGGCGAGATACTTTTTGACGGCAAGCCGATAAAGGATATCGACCGCAGCGTGTTTACCGGCTCTTTGGCGGTAGTGGATCAGGATATAATCCTGTTTGAGGACTCTATAAGAAACAATATAAAGATGTGGGACAGCTCCATTGAGGATTTCGAGATGATACTCGCCGCAAAGGACGCGCAGATACATTCCGACATAATGCAGCGCGACGGCGGATATGATTACGTCATCACCGAAAACGGAAAGGACTTCTCCGGCGGTCAGCGGCAGAGAATGGAGATAGCCCGCGTGCTTGCTCAGGATCCCACTATAATAATCCTTGACGAGGCGACCAGCGCGCTGGACGCGAAGACCGAGTACGACGTGGTGCGTTCCATAAAGGACAGGGGAATAACCTGCATAGTCGTTGCACACAGACTTTCGACCATACGCGACTGCGACGAGATAATCGTTTTAGATAACGGAAAAGTCGTTGAACGCGGTACGCATGAAGAGCTGTACGCCGCGAACGGGCTGTATACTAAGCTCGTTTCCAATGAATAAGGGGGTGTTTGTATGGGTTGGTTCGATGAACAGATAAAACAGCGAAAGGAAAAAGACCTCAGCACCTTCGAGGAGGCGTTTATAAGCATATCCGACGCGGTGACCGGCACGCATATATCCGACGCGTTCGCCGACGATAAGAGCCGCGCTAAGGACGCGATCGACGAGATACTAAGCTATTATCATATCAAAACGAGATCGAAAGATGTACCGGATACGATAAAGGATACCAACGAGCAGCTTGAATATCTCATGCGGCCGCACGGTATCATGCGCAGAAACGTCACCCTTGAAAAAGGGTGGTACAAGGACGCGTTCGGAGCAATGCTCGCGGTGATGAAGTCGGACGGCAGCGTTGCCGCACTGATACCCAGCGGTATGTCGGGGTATTCATACTACGACCGCGCAACAGGTAAGACTGTTAAGATATCCAAAAAGAACGAGGGGCTGTTTGAGGAGGACGCTATCGCCTTTTACAAGCCGTTCCCGTTAAAAAAGATAAGTATAGGCAGCCTGCTGAAATACATAGCCGGTATCCTGTCGGTATCGGATTATCTGATAGCGGCAACGGTGACGCTGGCCGCTACCGTTGTAGGTATGCTGAGCCCTAAGCTCAATCAGCTGCTTTTCGGTCTGGTAGTGGATAATAAGGAGCTTACGCTGCTTATGTCTATAGCGGTGTTTATGATATGCCTGTCAATATCCACACTGATGATAAGCACGATAAAATCGCTTATTATGGCGAGGATACGCACTAAAATGGACGTCACCGTACAGGCGGCGACCATGGCGCGCGTCATGTCATTGCCCGCGTCGTTTTTCAAAAAATACAGCTCCGGCGAGCTGTCGGTCAGAACGCAGTACATAAATATGATATGCTCCATGCTGGTGGATACGGTGCTTTCGACCGGTCTTACCTCGGTGTTCTCACTGGTGTATATCGCGCAGATATTTGCGTTTGCGCCGACGCTGGTGGTTCCCGCGCTGATAATAATAATTGTTACGGTGCTGTTTTCGGTGATAAGCGCACTGGCTCAGATGAGGATATCAAAGCAGCAGATGGAGCAGGGCGCTAAGGTCAGCGGTCTTGATTATGCGCTGATAACCGGCGTTCAGAAGATAAAGCTGTCCGGTGCGGAACGGCGCGCGTTCGCCAAATGGGGCAGCCTGTACTCAAAACAGGCAAAGCTGCTGTACGACCCGCCGACTTTAATAAGATACAACGCGGTATTCACTACTATTATAAGCCTTGCGGGAACATTCGTTATGTATTATCTAGCGGTGGTAAGTAACGTATCGGTAGCGGATTACTACGCGTTCAATACCGCGTACGGCATGGTGTCCGGCGCGTTCATGGCACTTGCGGGGATAGCGCTCACCGCGGCGAATATCAAGCCGGTATTGGATATGGCAAAGCCGATACTTGACGCGGTGCCCGAAATATCCGAGGGCAAGGAAGTAGTGACAAGGCTTTCCGGCGGGATAGAGCTTAACAACGTTTCGTTCCGCTACAGCGACAGCATGCCCAACGTCCTTGACGATCTGTCGCTTAAGATACGGCCGGGTCAGTATGTCGCGATAGTAGGAACTACCGGCTGCGGCAAGTCTACGCTTATGAGAGTAATGCTGGGTTTTGAAACTCCGCAGAAAGGCTCGGTATATTACGACGGCAAGGATATTTCCAGCCTTGACCTTAAATCATTGCGCCGCAGTATAGGAACGGTAATGCAAAACGGCAAGCTGTTCCAGGGGGATATATTCTCTAACATCACCATTTCCGCGCCGTGGCTCACTATGGACGAAGCGTGGGAGGCGGCGGAGCTTTCCGGCATAGCGGAGGATATACGCAGAATGCCTATGGGCATGAACACTATCATCTCAGAGGGCAGCGGCGGCGTTTCCGGCGGTCAGCGCCAGCGCCTTATGATAGCCAGAGCGATAGCGCCGAGGCCTAAGATACTTATGTTCGACGAGGCGACCAGCGCGCTGGACAACATCACCCAAAAGACCGTTTCCGATTCGCTGAACAGCCTTAAATGTACAAGGATAGTGATAGCGCACAGGCTTTCCACCATAAAGCAGTGCGACCGGATAATATATCTTGAAAACGGCAAGATCGCCGAAGAGGGCACTTACGACGAGCTTATAGCCTTGAACGGGAAATTTGCCGAGCTGGTAGCCCGTCAGCGTCTTGACAATAAAGAGCCGGTCAGCCAGACCTGAAAATGACAAAAAAACAAAAAATTTTCAAAAATCATCTAACAAAACACGACCGCTTAACGTATCAATATATGAAAGCAAATATTCGGGCAGGAGGGATCTATGGATAGGAGCGAAAAACTGCTGCGCGCATTGTTTGATTTTCAAAGGTTCCAAAAGAACGAACGCCTTGAAAAGATAGTGCGCACGGAGGACATGGGCGTACCTCTGGACGACAGCGACCTTGAGCTTAACGCCGCGGGAGAGAATGAAACGTGGCGCGCCGAAACGGGAGGCGATGAAAAGCCATGACCATCACCCCCGAAGAGCTGTATAACGGTTACCGCGAAAAGGTAGAAAGATATATATGCTCCCATGTGCAAAACGAGCATGACAGAGCCGATATAGTGCATCAGGTGTTTTTGAACGCCATCTCCGCTCTTGAAAGCTACGACCCGTCGCGCGGCGCGATAGGCACATGGCTGTACGCGATAACAAGAAACGCGGTAAACGATTATTACAGAAAGCTCTCCCGCGAGCCTGCGGCCGAAGATATCGAGCTTATGCAGTTTATACCGGCTCAGGACGACAGGATATTAACAAACGAGAATCTTGAATCCTTAGCGTTAGCGTTAGAACAATTGCCGGACAGAGAACGAAAGATAATAGTGCTTAGATTTTATCACGGACTTTCCTCAAAGGAAACGGCGGAGCGCGTCGGCGTAAGCTACTCCAACGTGAGATTTTTACAGTACAGCGCATTAAAAAAGCTCAGACGTTTTTTAGAAGAAGCGGGTTATACCGGTTAAAGGGAGGAACAACAGATGAAGAACAATCCGTCGGGGATATCGGGGTTTTACCGTTCCGACGAAAACGTACAGCACACCGTAAGAACGGCGGTGGAGCTGGGCGAGAATATAGACCCCGCCGCTTTGCGCAAGGCGGTGGATATCGCTATAAAGCGTTACGATTATTATTCGGTAAAATTTGTCCGTGAAGAGGGCGAGCTTTTACATTCGGTACTGCCTAACGATAAGCAGATAGTTATGACCGAGGGGATAACTCCGGTGCTGCTGCTTTCCGAACAGTCGAACGAGCACGCGCTTGCGGTAAATTATGAGGGCAGCACGGTATATTTTGATATAGTGCATTCGATAACCGACGAAACGGGAATACTGGAGTTTATCAAAACCACGCTGTATTACTATATAACCGAAAAATACAAAACAAGCTTTCCCGCGGACGGTATACGAACATTAGATGTTCCGGTCACAGAGGAGGAGCGAAGAGACCCGTATCTTGATATAGAGCCTGCAAAAGAAGAAACTCCTAAGCACAATCCGCAGGCCGCCGAGCCCGCCGTGCAATGGGAGGAGATACTCCCCGGCTGTCCCGTTTGTAAAACGGCGCGCAGAATGTCGGTGCCGGAGGACGAGTTCATGAAGTACGTCAAGGCAAACGGCGGCACTCCCGCGATAGTGATGTCGAATCTGCTGGCGAAAACGGTATACGATCTTTGCGAGAAGCTAAGCCACCCGTTCAGAACGGTACTTATGAAAAACTACCGCGACGCGGTAAAAGCTCCCAAAGCGCACAACAACGTGCTGGGCAATATCGTGCTGAATTATACCGAGCAGATGAGAAATATGCCGATGGATAAGCTGTGCGGCGTTACCCGTCAGATGATGGATTACCAGTCCTCACAGGAATATATGCTGAACGCGGTGAAGAACCGATTGCAAAAGGAACAAAAGATATTAGCGCTCGGCGATTACGACGCGGTGCATGAGGCGTTTCAAAAGTCATCGCAGATGAACAGGGTGTTCGTAGACCTCACCGTAAGCTATGTACATATACAGCAGCTCGGCGCGTTAGAGCCTTATATAAAGTCGATATTTACCTACGTAGACCCTGCCGCGAGCCATGTATTATTTGAAGTAAACGCCGTGGGCGGCAACTTCTGCATTACGTTTTTACAGGAATTTGCAGGAAACGCGCTGTCGGACGGCTTTGCGGAGCAGTTAAGACAGGCAGGCATACAGGCGACCGCAGACGATGAAGAGCCGCTTGTTTGTCCTAACTTAAAGATGTAATTAATTTCCATAAGGAGGTATTAATATGGAAGAAAAAACTATAAGCCAAGAAGAACTGTTTGCGAAATTCAGAGAGGCGGGTTCTCCCGAGGGGGTAATGGCGCTTGCTAAAGAAAACGGCGTTACCGTAAGCGAGGAGACCGCAAAGAAGATGTACGAAAGCGCGATGGCTATGGGCGAGCTTTCCGACGATGAGCTTGCTGAGGTTTCGGGCGGATGCATCTTCTGCGACATAGGAGAGGGAATAAAAAAAGCGGCTAAAGCCGTAGAAAAAGTATTCACGAAAGATGTGCCGGAAGCGTTTAAGCTCGCGGGCGAGGGTATAGACAGGCTGCTAAAATACGTAAAATGCCCCAGCTGCGGCTCAATAAACACTAAAGAAGAGCTTGGCGTATCTGTTCAGGCGGGCGGTCAGTATAACTATAAATGCTGCAACTGCGGTTATACGTGGGTACATTAAAATGCTGTTTCAAGCATTACAAATAAACAGTTAAATATTCTAAAGGAGGAAAAACCATGGAAGAGAAAACAATAACAAACGAGGAGATCTTGACTAAGATCAAGGCGGCAAAATCTCCCGAAGAGCTTATCGCTATCGCAGATGGCAACGGAGTAACTATAAGCGAGCAGGACGCTAAGGCCATGTTCGCGGCACTGCACTCCGAGGGCGAGCTTGCCGACGAGCAGTTAGACGGCGTTGCGGGCGGAAGTGCTTTTATAGACTTCTTTAAGAATCTCGGCGACAAAATAGCTGATCTGTTTGTAGGTGAGAATTGCCCGAAGTGCGGTTCGCGCAAGAGCTACCAGCAGAGCGACAAGGGAGTTATAAAAACCATTTGCGGCAACTGCCAGTATGTGATAAAGAGACTAAGAAAAACTGAGATTTACGGGCAGATAGTGGTTTAATTTCGCCGATACGGCAAAAAAACAAGCAAAAACGACCCCAAAAAATTTACGGTCGATAAAGGAGGATAATTTACTATGGAAGAAGCAAAAAAAATCACCGATGAAGAGATCAAGGAGCTGTTAAAGAAAGCAAAGTCTCCGGAGGATCTGATAGCGTTCGCTAATGAATGCAGCCTAGAGCTGAGCCCGGAAGACGCGCAGAAATTGTTTGATGCTCTGCACGCCGAGGGCGAGCTTTCCGACGATGAGCTTGAGGGCGTAGCCGGAGGAAGCATAGGCAGCTTTTTCAAGGACTTGAAAAAAACGTTTGAATCATTAGGTGATGCAATAAGCGACAAATTCAAAGATATTTTCTACGGCGATAATTGCCCGAAATGCGGCTCGCGCGAGGGCTTTACGGAAGAATGGCAGTTCGGCGTTAAAAAGACCAAGTGCAAGCACTGCGGCAAGTATGTAAGCTTGTAATAGAAAGGGATAATTATGAGCAAAGAGGAAAAAACAAACGAGCTTTCCGATGAAGAGCTTGAAGCGGCATCGGGCGGCAGCGGCATGTGGTTTGAAGTGCAAACACCGGCAGGAAAAGAGATATACGGCTCCGATTCACGCACGCCGCTCAGCGCTGTTCCCGAAAAGCCGTCAAGATGCCCTATGTGCGGCAAATATGATATTGAGATAGCGCAGGTGACTGCTTCCCGGCTTATACCAAAGGGCATGCCTACAAAGGCATATCATTATGTATGTAAGTTCTGCGGATATAATTTTGAATAATTTTGGGCAAAAACGACCCATAAAAATTTACGATCTATAAAGGAGGATAATTTACTATGGAAGAGGCAAGAACACTCACCAGAGAAGAATTTCAGGAGAAGTTGATGAACGCGAAGTCCCCGGAGGAGCTTATAGCGTTCGCTAAGGTGTACGACGCGGAGTTAAGCCCGGAAAACGCGCAGAAATTATTTGATTCCATGCACGCCGAGGGCGAGCTTTCCGACGATCAGCTTGAGGGCGTTTCCGGCGGCTGCTGGCTCACCGACGTTGTCAAGTCTATAGATAAATTCTTTAGCAAAGATGTAAAGGACTTCTTCACAAAGGACGTACCCGAGTTCTTTACCGAAACGTTACCGGATGCATATGAAACTACCGCTAAAGTCATAGTTGGCGAGGCGGCAAAAGGTTTAGGCTTAATGTAAAAAACGACCACAATTTACGGTCGATAAAGGAGGATAATTACCATGGCAGAACAAGTATTTACTAGGGAAGAATTCCAGGCTCAGTTAATGAGCGCGAAATCCCCGGAGGAGCTTATAGCGTTCGCTAAAAAATACGACGCGGAGCTTACCCCCGAAAACGCACAGAAGATGTATGATATGATGCACGCCGAGGGCGAGCTTTCCGACGATGAGCTGGAGGGCGTTTCCGGCGGCAGCGCTATCGGCGACTGGTTTTCAAAAGCGGCAAAGAGCTTAGAAACGTTCTTCACAAAAGATGTAAAGGACTTCTTCACAAAGGACGTACCCGAATATTTCGAGGGCTTCGCAGACTTTACAAAGTCTTTAGCAAAAGTTTCCACGAGCGCAGCCGTATCAGCTATGACTAAGAAGGATTAAAGCGGCTTAAGGAGGAATTACCATGGAAGAAAAAAGAAAACTCACCGAGGAAGAATTTAGGGCTCAGTTGACGGCCGCAAATTCTCCGGAAGAATTGATAAAGATAGTTAAAGCGTACAATGTCGAGCTTACCCCCGAGAAAGCTCAAAATCTGTATGACCAGCTGCATGCCGAGGGCGAGCTTTCCGACGACGCGCTCGAGGGCGTTGCCGGCGGAAGTGGTTTTACAGACTTTTTCAAAGGCGTCTGGGAGGAAGTAAAGAAAACCGTATACGTTATAGGCGACTTTTTCGGCGTGGAAAGAAAGTCTTAAGGAGAAACTGTTATGGAGAGATCGGATAAAAACGCGGAGCTTCTCGACGACCAGCTTGAAAGCGTTTCGGGCGGATCGAATGACAAGTCGCTTCCGAAAGAGGGTTCTCCCGAATATATAAGAAGTTGGGCGAACGGCTGTCCGAACTGCGGTTCAAAGAGGATAGTATATATCCGTTCCGGCGGCACCAGCGGTTATAACTGCGAAGACTGCTGTTATGCGGAGGGTCACGGACAGATCATAAAGATCCAACTTTAACGACTTATTAAAAGAGAGGGTCAAACTTATGAACAAGGAAGAATTTATCAAAAAGCTGACGAATGCAAAGTCCGTCGATGATATTATCGCGCTTGCTAAGGAAAACGGCTTAGAGATCGCTCCCGATAAGGCAAAGGAGGTTTTCGACAAGATAAACGAGTTATCCGACGACGAGCTTGACAATGTTGCGGGCGGAAGAAAAGACCTTGCCGATCTTTTAGGTCCGGACGTATGGATCGCGGTGTATAAATACTAAAAGTTCAGGCATACGGGACGATGCTTTTTCGGCTGACGCCCGTATGCCACCCACCTTACGAAAGGAGCTTAAACAAATGAACAAGGAAGATTTTTTAGCCAAGCTGAAAGGCGTAAAGTCCGTCGATGACGTTATCGCTCTTGCAAAAGAAAACGGCTTAGAGATCGCTCCCGATAAGGCAAAGGAGCTTTTCGATAAGCTGAGCGGCGGCGAATTGACCGACGAGCAGCTGGAAAACGTCGCGGGCGGCATGAGCATCTGGACATACCATTGATCATTGATCAACTAAAGGAGCAAATGATATGAACAAGGAAGAATTTTTAGCAAGGCTTAAAGGCGTAAAATCCGCCGACGATATTATCGCGCTTGCTAAGGAAAGCGGCATTGAAATTGCTCCCGACAAGGCGAAAGAGCTTTTCGAGCAGATGAGCGGCAATGAGCTTTCCGACGAGCAGCTGGAAAACGTCGCGGGCGGCATGAGCATCTGGACATACCATTGATCATTGATCAACTAAAGGAGCAAATGATATGAACAAGGAAGAATTTTTAGCAAGGCTTAAAGGCGTAAAATCCGCCGACGATATTATCGCGCTTGCTAAGGAAAGCGGCATTGAAATTGCTCCCGAAAAGGCAGAAGAGCTTTTCGAGCAGCTAAGCGGCGGCGAGCTTTCCGATGAACAGCTTGACTCTGTTGCGGGCGGATACTGGCTCGGAGGAGGAGGCGGCGACCGTATAGGTCCGTTCCGTACTCACGTTTGAGCTTGCGTTTTGAGTACCGGCAATTTTGTTTCAAAAAAGCACCGAAAGGAGAAAATAAAAAATGGCTGAACAGACTATTATGACTAAAGAGGAGTTTTTGAAAAAGCTTAATAAAGCAAAGTCTCCGGAGGAGCTTATAGCTTTGGCAAAGGAAAACGGAGTCGAGCTTTCCGAGGAAAAGGCCAAAGAGCTGTACGATATGCTGCGTTCCGGCACGGAGCTTTCCGATGACGCACTTGAAAATGTCGCCGGAGGAAGAAGTACGTTTATGTATATTTGAAGTTGCGTGAGCGACTTTTTCACCTAAATGTGATTCCTATACCGTTAAATACCTAATAATTTAAGGCTTTTACACTATCGTAAAAACGTAAGTGTAAAAGCCCTCTTTTTATGTTTTGTTTTATATTAGAATTTTTTGGTTATTTTGAGAACGTTCTGACCGTCTTTATATTCGTATTCGACGCCGTCCATGCTTTTTTTGACCATGTATATCCCAAGCCCGCCTATATCCCTTTGATCTACGGAAAGCGTGGTATCGGGGTCTTCTTTTTTTAGCGGGTCGTAAGGTACGCCGTTGTCTATGAACGTTATCAGAACGGAAAGCGGCTCTTCGGCTATCTCCACGCGGATGGTGACGGTCCCCGAACCGGAGCTGTAGGCATAATATGCTATGTTGCTGAGCAGCTCGTCTATGGCGATGTCTATCTGCATTTGCGCTTTCATCGGGCAGCCGTGAGCCTCGAGCTGTTCGTCTACAAAATCCGTGACTGTAGGGATATTTTCCACCGTCGCGTCAATTGTCAGTTCATTCATTGTTATCCTCCATTCTGCTTTTATATTCAAGACAAAGCATTGTTATATCGTCAAACTGAGGAGCCTCGCCTACAAACGCGTCGATATCCTCTTTTACCTTGGGAAGAAGCTCGGCAGGAGCGCTGTCCTTGTTAAGGTTCAGCACATTTTCCAGCCTTTCCATTCCGTAAAGCTCGTTGTCGGAATTTGTCGCCTCGGTAACGCCGTCGGTGTACTGGAATACCTTATCTCCCGGCGCAAGCGTAAGGCTGCCCGCGCGGTATCTCATTCCCTCCATGCCCGCAAGTACGAATCCCGCCTTTATCTTATACGGCTCGAAATTTTCACCCGAACGGCAGATAAACGGCATTTCGTGTCCCGCGTTCACATAATTAAATTCTCCGGTGACAAGGTCAAGTACGCCCTCGAACGCCGTTATAAATAATCCCTCACTGTTGGATTCGCATAAAAGATCGTTTACTTCGGTGAACACCGCTCCGAGATCAGAACCGGGGGCGGTATGGTCTTTGATAAGTGTTTTGCCTATTACCATAAACAGCGCCGCGGGAACGCCCTTGCCGGAAACGTCCGCCATTACTATCGCAAGATGTCTGTCGTCCACCATAAAGAAGTCGTAGAAATCTCCGCCGACCTCCTTTGCGGGGGTCATGGTGGCGTATATGTCTATCTCCTTTCGGTCGGGGAACGCCGGGAAAGTGCAGGGAAGCATAGACTTCTGGATATGAGTAGCGACGTCAAGCTCCGCGCCTATACGCTCTTTTTCCGCGGTGACGCGGCTGAGATTGTTAATGTACTCATTCAGCTCCTGCACCATCTGATTAAATCCGTTGGCAAGGTCGCCTACCTCGTCCCTGGTCTTGATTTTTACGTCGAAGCTGTCGAGGTGTTCCATATTGTCGCTTACCAGTCCGGTAACGGCATGATGGAGATTCCTCAAAGGACGGACAAGTATTTTACGGATATAAAGATAGTAAAAGAATGAGGAGATCAGCATCACGACGATCGTGGATATCAGCGCAAGCACGGTAAATGTCTCGACGTGACGGCTTACTCTTTCGATAGGAATGCTTACCGCTATCAGCGCCACCGGCTTGTTGTCACTGTTCAGCAGCGGAACAAAAGCCACGGCGGAGCTTTCGGTGAATAGTACGGAGTCGAGCATATCCGCGCCGCCCGCGTAAGCTGTCTGCATTACGTCCTTTATCTCGCCGAACATCTGTATCGATTCGCCGAGCTTATGTATGCCCTCCTCTTCGGGAGCGCCCGCGTCCCATATGTAAACTATGTTGTCCTGCTCCGGAACGGCTACATACAGGTATTGCAGTCCGACCTGATTTTTTACTTCAAGCAGATAATCGCCTATCATTTCATAGTAATCGTCTTTTTCGCCTATCTTGCCGTTATTGTAATACTGCTCTATGCGGTCGCCGTCGATGACGTAGGAGCAGACGGAGGCGTTGTCGAATGTTACCCACGAATAATATTGGTACATTACGCCGCAGAAGATGATTATAAGAATGAATATGAGAGAAAACATCAGCACGATCGCCATAAGTACAAGACCTATAAGCAGCTTCGGCTGAAGATTGAATTTCCGTTTCTTTGCCATGCTTACTCTATCGTCAGTATATCTACAAAGCCGGTTATCTCAAATACTTCCATGACCGTTTCGTTTACGCCGCGTATCACCATATTGCCCTGTTTGTTCATCACCTTTTGAGCGGCAAGCAGAACGCGCAGTCCCGCGGAGGAAATGTACTCCAGAGCGGAAAAGTCCATGATAAGATCGGTAACGCCGTCTATACTGTGCTTAAGCTCGCCCTCAAGCTGCGGGGCGGTGGTGGTGTCCAGCCTACCCTCCAGCGCTATCTCAAGCTCTGTTCCGTTTTGTTTTTTGCTTATCGTCATTTTTGTGACCTCCCAAAAAATTAATTCGTGTGCATATTCAACCGTATACGAACGGTGAATAATTCTTTTTCCGCGTCAAATCTGAATTTAGCGCTGCCGCCGTATTTCTGCGCGGTATGCGCGATACTGCTAAGTCCGTATCCGCCGCCGTTCCTGCTGCTTATAAACGCGTTGGCAGGCATAAAGCCGTCCTCCGAGCTAAAGCGCTTATCGAGATTTACCTCCTTGCAGGAATTGGATATCTCTATCGCAAGCGAGCCGTGTACCGTACCGAGCCGTATTTCTATATGACGTTTGCCGGGGTATTTCCCGCATGAGTTTATTGCGTTTTCCATCGTGTTGCCGAACAGCACGGTAAGATCCGCCGGCTCTATCATAAGCTCGTCGCATTCCGCGCTGACGTCGCAGCTGATATCCCTGTCCCTCGCCATACCGACGTAATATTGTAACAGCCCGTTCACCGTGAGGTTTTTACAGTACATCTTATCATCGCACTTTACCGTGGTATCTATCAGCTGGGACAGGTAGTCTTTCATTTCGTCGTATCTTCCGCGACTGAGCATATCGTTCAGCGAATTATAATGATGACGCATATCGTGGCGCATACGGCGGGTATTTTCCATGTCGTTTACTATCTTTTCATATTGCAGCTGCCTTATCTCGATAGCGTGGAGCTGCTCGCCGTCCAGCTTGCGCCTAACGGATTCTCTGAATATCAGCCAGTATATCAGCAGCTGATTTGCCGTCATGAATATCATGGGCAGCAGGACGTATTGCAAAAGCCCTTTGCTTCCGAAAAACGTCACACAGCATATCATCGTGGTAAAATAAAACAGCGTTGAAAAAGTCACGATACAAAATTCGCGCCGCATGTTCTTCGGTTCTATCAGCTGGACGTATTCTTTCAGCGGATTTATCACCGCCGCGATTATCATAGGAAGCAGCAGAGCGGTGACGGCGGCAAACATGATCAAAAACCGGTCGGTGTAGGGGTATATAGTGGTGTCTATCTGATTCGGGAATATCAGCGCGTAGGTCGAGTTTACCAGTATGTAGACCGTTACGCCGTAGAACATCACTATAAAAAATATCATCAGCTTTTTTATCACCGACTCCCGAACCAGCCAGATATACGCCGCTAAGATAAGCAGTATGGCGGCAAGCATAAATGCATTGGATATGACTATATGCTGAGGATATTTTTCCGTATCTCTGAGGCATAATACCGCCGAGAACAAAACGGCTACCGCCACCGAGATCACCGACAGCCAGAAGAATATATTTCTTCGTCTGAAGCGGAACGCCTCTTCGGGGAACGGCAGAAATATCAAGATAACGCAGGGCAGAAACTGCACGATAAATCCCAGAGCATTTTCTAAAAAAGCGATCATGATCCAGGCTCCTTTGCCGTAAGGTTTTTTCGTCCGGCGAGCCGGTCGAATACATAGTTATCATAAGCCCCGCGTATCACGGCGCTCTGCCTTACCGCGATGGGCAGTCTTATCCCGCTGCGCATAACGCAGACGTCTGTCCTCATCTGTTCGATATAGTCCATATTGACGATTATACCGCGGTTTATCTTAAGAAAGTTCTTGTTCATTTTCTTTTCCATCTCGCCCAGCGACATCCAGACCTTAAGGCTGCGCCCGTCAGAAAGCGTTATATTCACCGCGTGATTATCGTTTTGCAATAAGCATATCTGGTCGAGAAAGACCGTGTGCCTTTCCGCGCCTACCGTAAGGGTAATGCGTTCTCTTTGTTCGCGGTGGGACTGGGTAAGCCGCCGCAGCGATTCCGCTATCCCGTCTGTCGTAACGGGCTTTACCAGATAGTGCAGGGCATAAAGAGAAAACGCGTCCACGGCGTGTTCTCTGCTGGTCGTAACAAATACGATACCGGCGTCGGGAGATATCTGCCGTAACGTTTTTGCTATATCTATGCCGTTTTCACCGGGCATATATATGTCCAAAAACACAATATCAAACGGAGTGGATTTTTTTGTCGCCTCCAACAAAGAAGCTCCGTCGGCAAATTTTTCCGCGCTGTACGCGGCGTCACAGCCTTGCAGCGCTTGTTCAAGCCGTTCGCGCTCGTGCTGCTCGTCGTCGCAAATCGCAATACGCATAGAATATACCTCCAACCGGGTCAAAGAATATGCCGATATCCCTAGGTTCAGAGGAAATGCCGGACATATATATTTAATTATACCACAAATTTATAATATTTTCAATACGGCGGTTTTGATTTTTACGAAACAAAAAGCGATTTTCGGGAAATCGACACAACTGCCTTTATTTCGACGTTTTTTCCTTAAACGAGTTTACTTTTTAAGCGATAGTGCTTTTTAACGGATAGTGCAGTTTCTCCCCTACATCATGCCGCTTTTTCACAAATCAGTCTCTATTATACCCTCCGTTTTTCATGCCCCGCTTCGCGGGTCATCCCACCCGCCCACCCCAATAACCTCTCACACAAAAAATCCCCCGCTTAAAGCGGGGGAAAAATAATTTATTTTAATTACATAAGGAACATGAGATCAAGTTCGTTAAAGTCTAATGTTACCGATAGATCGGAATCCAAATTATCGTTAAAGACGGTAGCGGAATAGGTTTTTCCGTCCATTGATACCAGCAGCATAAGAGTGGTTTGATCTTCGGGCATGGTGTAGGTGGTTGCAACGTTGTTTTTATCGGCGGTAGCATATACAAGGTTGCCGGAGCGGCCGAGATTTTTCTTTATAGCTAACGACCATTCGCAGTTTTCGGGAACGTTCTCCAGCTTGTATTCAAGCTTTACCGAACCCTCCGGTCTTTCGTAGCTGTCCCACGAAGTTGTATCGCCGTAGAGGTTAGCGTTGTCGAGCAGCTTGCTTACCGTGTCGAGCTTATCCTCAAAGCCCAGACGCACTACCGCGAGCTTCAGCATTTCGGCTATATCCTTGTACTCGCTGTCAGGTACCGCGGTATAAAGGGTGTATGCCCATATATCAAAGTTATCTTCAAGGCTTATGCCCGCCTGATCCATCTGATAGCATATATACGGCAGGATGGAGTTGTTGACATGTACTCCGCCGCTGTCGTCTATCACCAGCGAGGACGCATATCGGGTATTCATTACGAAGTTTACGTCGCCTACATATTCAGGCTGATTGCAGGAATGCGGGTCGGACATGCAGCGCAGGATGTTCGTTTTGCCCATCTGCTGCTCTCCTACATACCATATATCCTTGTTGCAGCCCGGCGGGTCTATCTGCATTTCGATAAGATTGCCGAGTATATCCGCATAGGATTCTTCTATCGAGCCGGCGTTGTTTACAGCCGTGCCTTTGCTGTTGTGGCAGGCTTTTATTCCGTGTGTGAACTCATGCGCGGAGAAATCAAAGCAAGAGCTTAACGGATAATTTCCGAACATGAAGCAGCCGAATCCGCTTATCACGGAGGTGAACGCCGCGTTCTCCATATCCTGACCGAATCCCGCGTTAAATCCTAAGCCGAGCAGCAGGGGAAGTCCGTTGCCGTCTAAGGACTTAATGCCCTTTGCGGCATAAAAGTCATAGATAGTCCTCATGTTGCTGAATATGCTGACCAGCAATGCCGGAGCTTCTTCAGCGGAAGCGAATACCACCGGAACAACGTTTTGTATTCCTGCTTTTGCGGTGTCAAAGGTTTCCCAGGAATCAACGCAGATAATCTTGCGTTCGGGATCTACAAAGTAATAACCGTCGTCGTTCTTAGCGACCGGCAGAGTTACCTTCTGACCGTAATAGTCGGTAAACTCCATTTGCTCGGTTTTCACGTCGAAGTATTTACTGTTGTCGACATTTTCGCCGGCAGTCGAGTCGATAGTTTTTACCGGAACGACGTCGTATACCGTGCATGACTGAGTTTCTATAAACAGCTTAAGATAGCCGGAGGATTCCGAACCGCTCGGCAGATCGGGATTCTCGTCCAGCTTGACATAGAACAGGAAGCAGGACGCCATGTAAGCGTTTTTATGCAAAACTACATTGGGCTGTGCCGCGGGGACCAGTGTGCCGCCGTTTTCCTCAACGTATTTTTCCGCCGCTGCTATTGCTTTCTCAAAGCTTTCCATTACATCTTCTTCGGAAATATTCAGCGCGGTCGCTTCGGGGTCGATAGAGCTGGACAGGCTGATAGTGTTACCGTCCTTGTCAACTCCTATCTTGATGAAAGCGTCGGAAACCTGCGCTATTCCCTGCATCTGGGTAAAGGTATAGAACGTGTCGCCGTTTTCCGCCGTGTCGGTCCTTAAGTTTGCAAGAACGACATCCTTGCATTTAAGCAGCGTTTCTACCGCTTGGAGAGACTCGTACGCCGAATCAAAGTCGGTGACCTTATAATCGGTGTATTTACCGTTTATAAAGGATATCTCGCCGCTGTCGGCGTATCTTGAGATGACCGCGTTGCCGTCGTTGAGACGTTGGATATCCTCTTCGGAATTATCATGTACTTTAGGCTGCTCCGGTACGTCAATGTTGAGGGTGACCGTTACCGTTTCGCCGCCGAGCTCTATCTCAAGCACCTGCGTTGCGGTATCGCTTTCAGCCTCTTCCGCGTCGGCCGTAAGCGGTAAGGATGTTACCACCGCGGTACCTGCTACCGCCACGCAAAGTATCAGTGAAAGCAGCTGCTTTTTCTTTCTTACAGCCGCGAAACCTACCGCCGCTAAAGCCAGAACGGATACAGCTATCGCTCCGCCGCTGACCCCTACACCGGTGTTCGGGTTATCGCCCGCGGGTTCGGAAGATTCAGGCTGAGAGCTTTCGGGTCCTGAAGTTTCGGGCTGTGAGCTTTCCGGCTCGGAAGATTCGGGCTCGGAGCTTTCCGGCTGTGAGGATTCCTCCTGTTGTAAAAGCTCTACTTCAAAGGTAAGGCTGTCGCTGTCACCGGCGGCAAGCGATACGTCGGCTTTGGAGCTTTCTCCGTTAATTACCGCGTTGTCCGATACCGATACGCTGTAGCCGATGCCGTCTACGTCATAGTAGTAATCGTTTGTAACGGTGGCCGTCACTGTCGCCGAAGTGCCGTCTTCACTGTCTGCACCGAGCGAGCCGGTAACGGCGTACCCCTCCGCCGAGGCGGAAAACGCACAGACAAACAGCATAGCCGAGGCGGTCGTTATCGCTGCGGCAAACTTTGTTTTTTTCATACTTATAATCATATCTCCTTTCGAGTTTTGGTGCGGTTTTGCGAAGCAAAATTGCTGACCGTACTCAGCAAAGCGCAAAACTCACAGTCTGAAAAATTTATTTTTTCAGACTTCAGCTTGTAGAAAAACCCCTGATTTACAACAAATCAGGGGTAAAATTTTTCAAATCGAGCAATTTTTCTGATAGGAAGCCATATAAAGCGTAGGGTAGCTTTTTCCTTTAACCTATGTATCGCATATTTTTTGAGGTTAATTGCAGCAAATTTAAGCCTGACCCAGTTTGTCACATGGGCAAGACCTCTAAGATATGTATATCGCATTGAATGCTTTTCTTTTGCGTCGGCAAATACGCGCTCTATCGTCTCTTTTCGCTTCTCGTAAAGCTCTTTGTATTTAGGCGTATGCCTGATGTCCTCTGCTTTTTCAAGATAATCGCTCCAGATGTGTTTTGTAACTGTTTTCTCAAATTTCGCGTTTTTGGTGCATTTGCTTCTTGATGGGCAATTTTTACATTGATAGCT
>CANQKE010000025.1 GCA_947624435.1 uncultured Ruminiclostridium sp. | reverse complement strand
TCGCTCGAAGTGACAGGTGCGGGTGTGGATTCCGCAGGTTCGCTAGAGGTGACAGGCGCGGGAGTGGACTCTGCGGGTTCGCTAGAGGTGACAGGCGCGGGAGTGGACTCTGCGGGTTCGCTAGAGGTGACAGGCGCGGGAGTGGACTCCGCAGGTTCGCTCGATGTGACAGGTGCGGGAGTGGACTCCGCAGGTTCGCTCGATGTGACAGGTGCGGGAGTGGATTCCGCGGGCTCGCTTGAAGTGACAGGCGCGGGTGTGGATTCCGCAGGCTCGCTCGAGGTGACAGGTGCAGGTGTGGACTCCGCAGGTTCGCTCGAGGTAACAGGTGCGGGAGTGGACTCCGCGGGCTCGCTCGAAGTGACAGGCGCGGGAGTGGATTCCGCAGGCTCGCTTGAAGTGACAGGTGCGGGAGTGGATTCCGCGGGCTCGCTTGAAGTGACAGGCGCGGGAGTGGATTCCGCGGGCTCGCTTGAAGTGACAGGCGCGGGAGTGGACTCCGCAGGTTCGCTAGAGGTGACAGGCGCGGGAGTGGACTCTTCGGGTTTAGGAGTCGTTTCAGGCGGCTTGGAATCACCCTCGGCACTGAATACCCACTTTATCAGACCAAGCAGATCCAAATACTCGTTATCCATTTTAGGAGAGGTGTAAAGGCTGATATTCATCTTCTTGGTCTGCCCTTTGGCAAAAGAGCCGAGGGCATAAGGATATTTCATGGAATCGGTGCCGTGTGAATTTACGTCGGGACTTCCCCAAACAGGTCCGTCGTAGATAACGGCGCCGTTTTCATCGGTTATTACGATATTAACATACTCATGCAGCAGCTTATTTACCAGCTCCGCCGTTTTTGCGTCGGCGGTGGACTGTTCGGTGAAATCCGCCCAGAAAGAAATACCTACGCTGTTTTCCCATACGTTGGTTATTTCCACCGTCTGGCTCCGTGATTCTCCGGGTACAAGGCTTTTGAAGTCGGCAAACAGATCCCCGCCGTTCACGTCAAAGGTAAAGCCCTCTTTGGGATCATGGAAAGCGACGGAAGTAACGGTTTCCTCCTGCTGCGTCTGCTTATAGATAATGCCGAGATCCTCATAGGTCATTCCCCAGTAGGAAAGCGCGTCGCCCGCCGCCTGGATAATTTCCATTGTTACGATAATATCCGCGAATTTATTGCTGTACTCATGCCCGTATCCGTCGCCGTTTATGTAAAAGCTGTCAAACAGCGATTCGGTAGTTTCTCCGGGTGCAAGCACGCCGTTGTAGTAATAATATCCATCCTTTGGATTGTAGGTCCATTTATCGGTATTGAAATTTATCTCGATATTATCCGCACTGAGCTCGGGATCGATGAGGAGATTGCCGTTTTCGTCCCTGCTGTCGCCCCATACCTTTTCTATTTTAACTCGCGGTATGGCGTCCATGGTTCCGGTGTTTTTTACCTGTACTATCTTGTTAACGTCCACATCGGGATAAACGACGGTATCCTGCTCAAATTCCTCCATTATCTGCCCGCGGACGCTGCCTACTGTAATTTTATTGATAGTATCGTCCTGCACTTTCCAGGAAGCATAGGTCATTCCGGCGGAAAACAGGAATGTCCCGGCAAAAACCGCACACAAAACCGAATATACAGCGGATCTCTTCATCAGCTCACCTCCTAATACTTTATTTTACCGCTCTTAAACCGGCGAAACCGTAGCTTTTGCAAGCGTAAACGTTGCGTCGGAATCCTCGTCTACGGTCTTGTAATTCTGATCTACGACGGTTTCCGGCATGGCGGCGATCTGTGCGTCCATTGCGATAAACGCAGCGGCGGCATCCTTAAATCCTGCCGACTGTATCGCCTGTGCCTGCAATACTATCTGATATTTGCCGACCTTTTCCACCTGCGGATGTCCCCAATCAAGGGGAATAACAACGTCGCTGAACAGTTCCGCTTCATCTCCCTGCTTGAAAATCTTCTTATAGTTGTAATAATATACCCCTGTGGACGATCTGGCGCTGTCCTCGTCATAAAGATCTTTGTTTATCATCGGGTATTTTTCTATATCTTTAAGAGTATAGCCGATGCCCTCTTTTATAGCGTCGCTGTCAGCGTAACGGATAGTCTGTAAAATAAGCTCCAGACGGTCGTTGTCGGTGATGACATTGCCCTTTTCGTCCTTTATCATCATGACTACGCGCATATAGCTGTCACCCTCTACCGCCGAAACGGTCGGGTCTTTATCCCTCGTGTCGCCGGGATTCAGACCTTCGCCGTCGCCGGGAGTGTCGTCGCTCGGATCGCCCGGCGTGCCGCCGTTGTCTCCGTCGTCGTCCCAGTGCGGTTCGTCGATAGTGATATCAAGATCGCCCATGCTGAAATGGTTAGTCACCTGCTCGGAATCGGTCAAAAACGCGAGCGTTCCGCCTATTCCGAGCGCTGCTACGGTGCATATCGCCAATATTCCGCAGAGAATTTTTCTGCTCTGTTTCATTTTTATGACTGTGCTTGCAAAGCAAGCATCTCTCCTTTCGAATTTTTATGGCTTTTCTAAGCAAAATTGCTGACCGTACTCAGAAAACCCCACGCTTATTCCGCTGCCGTCAGATTATCGGGAGAGCCTATTATACCGGGCTGAGTTACGGTAACTCCCGTTTCCTCTGTCGGTGAATTGTCAAACTTTGCCACGTCCTCGGATGTACACCACTTATAGCCGTTTTCAAACTCGCTTTCCTGTACGGCATAGCCCTGGATATAGATCGCAAAGCCGCCCATTTTTTCAAGCTTTTTGACCTGCTCGGTGGTAGCGTCCTTGTCAAGCGTTACACTGCTAAAGATAGCGGCGGTTTTGTCCCTGCTTTCTGCGGCAAGGGCTTTATCATAGTAGAACACCATCTGCTTTTTGTAGCTGTCAGCAAGGGTCTCTGCACCGTCGTAATACCATTTACCGTTCGGGGTATATTCGCCCTCAGCGGGATCGATAAGCGCGCTTACATTCTCGGTAGTTGTCCAGGCTATATCGATAACATCGGTAACCGCTTCAAAATCAGCCTCGGTAAGGAGCTTTCCGGCGCGGTCGACATCTCCCTCGTCCTTTATGCCGTTATTGTTTTTGTCTTCATAAGAACCCTCGCCGTATACAAACGATACCTGCGCTGCTACCCACTCGTTCATTTCGCCGTTGTTGGTGATAAACGGGTCTTTTCCCGCAACGGTGCCGGGAGTCATGCCCTGAGCGTTCTTATCACCGTAATCGATAGGATTGTCCTCGTCGTCCGTCTTGGGGCGAAGCTCTTCTATTGACTTACCGGTAAGCTTGGGATCCTTCGGGTCGGTGATAGGATTATCTTTATTCCCATCCTCATAGCCGTATATCGGCTTTTCGGGGTCTTCCTCCTGATAGCCGAACACCGGAATAACTTTACCGTCGTCGGTGTATTCGTAATCGACAACGCCGTCCCATTTTGGCTCGGTGAGCGTTGCGTTAAGTCCTTCAACGGCAAATGTGAAGTTATTCACACGCTGCTCCGTAATGTGCGTGAGATAAGCAACCGTTCCCGTAATGGAAATTGCTGCGGTGAGCGTCAGTGCGCCCGCACCGACCATGATCTTCTTAGCTTTCGCGTTCATTCTGATTTCCTCCTTCAAAAGCTGTGCTGTCAGACGCGTTTTTCTGCTTTTTCCCGCCCTTTTTGCAGTCCGGGAAAAGCAAAGAGATCGCGACTAATGAAACGATGATGATACCTGCGATTATCTTGCCTTGTAACGTCGACGTCCAGATAACAAGATACCCCGCAAGCGGAATGTGAAATACGACTTTACCCACGACATTGTCAAAGCTTGTCGGATTATCCGGCGTGTTGTTTGCTATGCCCTGCGTGGTGATAAGCCGCGCGGAGTCATCCTTTTCGATGACCCGATGTGTTACTAATGTGAGGTTTGCGTCTCTTACAAACGTAATATCGTCGCCGACCTCTATTTCCTCATAGGGGACCGGCTTTATCACCAGCAGGCTGCCTACCGGAAGCTCCGGCTCCATTGAACCCGACATGACGGCTTTCATTTCCATGCCGCATATCAGCTTCAGAACCAGTATTGCCGCTAACGCCGCAGCTACTGCGACAAGCAGTACGCTGCTGATGATATTGACCGGTTTTTTCACTTATCAAGCCTTCTTTCAATGTAATTATGTCCAGGTGTCTACGCCGAGCTCGGCGGCTTTGGCACCGAGCTGTTGTTTCAGGTCGGTGTAATCGGTGTAGAAGTTAACTTTGCCTTCTATGCCGAACTTAGCATCACTATTACCCTCTAAGCTTTGGGGATAATAAATATTCGCGGTACTGCAATTGTATGCTGCACCCTTTCCGACATTAGCGTTTAACGGTATTATTACATTTCCTGTGGGACTGAAATCTAACCAGAACGCATACGTTCCCAACGTTGTCAATTTACTGCTTACCACTTCAATTTCGGAGAATTTACAAGCTCTGAATGCATAATTTCCAATTGTTTCAACATTTCTCGAAACTTTCAATTTACCGTCAAAGCCGGTGCAAGTGTTGAACGCATCTTGACCTATAGTTTTAACGTTGTCCGGAATGATCAAATTTCCGGTAAAGCCTGAACAATTTTGGAACGCTCCCTGACCGATAGTTTTTACGGTACTCGGTATTTTAAGTTCTCCGCTTAATTGCTTACAGTTATGGAAAGAACCGTGATTTTCGTAATTGTATGTTCCTTCTGTAGTTACAGAAATTTCTTCAAGTCCGTCATGCAATATCAGCTGAGTATACTGTCCTGCTTTACCATCATCTCCGCCGAATGCACCATAACCGATTTTCTTGACACTTGCAGGAATTTCCAGTGTACCGATAAACGGGCAATTGAAGAACGTATTCATATCAATCGACTCCAATTTATGGTTATTCGGCAAATGCAAAGTGCCGTTAAACTTTTCACAACACGAAAATGCTCTATTGCCGATCTTTTCAACGGAATCCGGTATATACAAATCGCCTGAAAGATTGCTACACCAACCAAATGCACTGCTGCCGATTTCGGTTAGATTGTTTCCGCTAAATGTAATACTTTTAATTTTTGAACGTCTGAATGCATCGTTTCCTATCTTCTGCAAAGATGCCGGCAATGTAAGTTCACAGTTAAGATAATTTTCATAATTATCTTCCCATAGACCATTGTAGAAAGCGCTTGCGCCGATCTCGGTCAGATTATTGCCGTTAAACGTCAAACCGGTAATATGCGTTCCAGCAAATGCACTGTCCCCTATTGATGTTACGCTTTCGGGAATGTTTATCGGACAATTAATTTGAGCTTGGTCGCTGAATGCACTATTGCCGATTTTTTCAATGCCTTCCGCGAACGTAATCGTCGTTACAGCGTCCATGCCCGTCAGAGTGCTGCCGTTTCCGACTTGCTTTACCTTATACGTCATTTCAGAGCCGTTCTTGGTATCGATAAGCACAGCCGGGAAGTTTACTACGCTTGACTTGCCTTTATATCCGGTGATTATTATACCTGCACTGTATCCCGCTTCGTAACCCTCAATCACTTCATAAGTAAACAGATTCAGATTTCCTATCTGCACCGTCACCGTATCGGTAAACTCTTCACCGTCTTTCTCATAAGTTACCGTTATGGACTGCTCGGTGTTGGGTTTTGAGGAATCCACCGGGCTCAACGTATACCAGCTTTCCAGCTTTTCCTTGGTGCCGTTATCATAAAGCGCGTATACTTCGACGTCCTCCGGCGGGATAACGTCCTCGGTCACAATATCCGGACCTATATATTCCGCCGCGATACCTATCAGCGCTCTTGACCTGTTCAGCGTGTTGGTAACGGAGCCGTTGTCCGACGTGCCGGTCTGGTCGGATTTTTCATTCTCAAATGTAAAGGTGAAATTATTATTGTCAGCGCCGACCTCAAAGGTCGCTTTCCCGGCAGCGCTGTCAAATTTCGAGGTAGAATCGGTACAGGTTATCTCTTTCAGCTTGTAGCGGCTTACCGAAACCTCAGATATTTCATAGCTGCCTTGCGGTACGATGAATACCACCGAAGCTTTCACATAACCGTCTTCGTCTGCGGCGGTATCTTCGCTGAACGAGAGCATTTTGCGGTAAATATGACCGTCGTCGGTTTTCTTCACCTCGAAAATAAACGTCGGATTACCATGCTCAAAAACAATATCCGATTTTTTGATCTTCTTTGTCACGGTGAACTGATAGTTTTCTACGGGGTCTTTTACGGTAATTACCTGCTCGTCGCCCGCTGTAAGCTCGTTCACGGTGAATTTGAACTTCTGATCGTTAAGTCCGTAGCCGGCCGGCGCGGTCTTTTCGAGGAAATAATAGCTTCCCCACGGGATATTTTCGACCTTGACCGTTCCGTCGGCGCCGGTGGTGATATCGTCTTTATAAACGCTGCCGTCATCGCGGTAAAGCGTGAATATGGCGTTTGCAAGAGCTGTTTTATCTGCCAGCGAAACTTTTTTCAGCTTGACGCTGCCGTTTATGCGGTTATCTATATCGCTGAACACCTGCGTACCCATACCGACGTTATCCCGGCCGATAGTGAACTCAAACTTCTTTTCGCTGAGCGCGTAACCGTTAGGCGCTTTATATTCTTTAAGAACATAGTCGCCCCAATGCAAACCGTCTATATCGAAAAAGCCTTCAGCCGGGCCGAATGTTACCAAATCGGTAGTGTCGCTGCCGGGAGAATAAGTGTACTTGCCGTTGCCGTTATTCGTGAATTTCAGCGGAGAGGAAAATTTCGTATCCGATTTATTATACATACGGTATACCGCGCCGTCTATAGGCTTTGCGGGATGTATCACGTCGCCGCTGTCGTCGGTCTTACTGAGGTGAATGCTTCCGGTCAGTCGGGTATCCGCAGTTTCTACAATTTTGTAAACACTGGCGGCGGTATGTTCCGCGCCGACGTTAAAGTAAAGCTTTCCGCCATATTTCTTATATCCGGTCGCTGCCATAGTTTCCTCAAAGTAATAAGTGCCGAACGTCAGATCTTCCACATAGATCTCACCGTTTGCGTCGGTTATCTTCGTGGTGATCTTATTGCCCTTATCGTCATATAAAGTGTACATTGCGCCCTTGACGGGAGCTTTATTGTTAATAATGGGACTCGATGACATTTCTGTGTACGGGTCGGTAAGCTCATATTTTACCAGCTTTACCTTTGCGGGGAGCTGTTCGTTCTTTACCTGAACGGTTTCAAGCTCTTTTCCGGCGTCGTTAGCCGCGTTTATCGTAAATTCGATTTTCTCGTCGGACAATTTGTAACCGGCGGGAGCTTTTGTTTCTTTCAGGTAATAGCTGCCCCATTCCAGATTTTCAAGGGTCAGCATACCGCCCGCGCCTGTTGTATGCCCATCGCTTACAAACTCGCCGTTTGATTTATAAAGTGCAAACTCCGCGCCTTGCAGAGCAACATTCGGATTTCTGTCGGACACCTTTTTTATCGAGAAAGTACCGGGATCGCGCTCGTTTCTCATCTCTACCGTAACTTCCGGCTGTTCCGGAGTAAGTATGATAGTACTGCTCTTATTTTTTTCCGGATCGGTGCTGAGATGGTATCCCTTAGGAGCTTTAGTTTCAATGAAATAATACTCTCCGAAATCCAAATCGCTTATTATCAGCTTTCCGTTTTTCCCGACGGTGTATTCTTTAACAAGCGTATCTTCCGTATCCGGCTCCTGAGCCTTGCGGTACAGCTTAAACTGTGCGCCGGCGATAGAATTGCTGCTGTCGGAATCCAGTTTGTTAAGAATTATCCTGCCCTTTTGAACATAGGTGACGGGAACAACGTTAGAGTCCAGGCCCTGATGCTCCGTTGTGGCGTCAACGCCGTTCAGCTTATCATAGGTAACGGAGCATTGATTCTTGGCTATCTTGCCTATATTTTTCGTATCCTCCGGCGCTTTCATCTGTATCTCCACCCACAGCACCTTGCTGGGAGATGCAATGCCTTCGCCGAAGTCTATAGCTATCGCACGGATATCCTTGTTGTCCTTTGGTTTTTCGGTCGTCCAAACAGACGAATCTTTGAATGTATCGCTGTCAAAGTCGTTGTGGTATACGGTATTTCCGTCGCTGTCGACAGATTCTTTCTGAGTAAACGTTACTTCTTCCGTGCTGTAGTAAATTATAGGAACGGGCTTTTCTCCACCCGGATAATCCAGCTGTGCAAGCGCCTGCGAGTAATCTATACCTACAAATTCGCCCTGCCATTCGGTCTTGTTCTTTTGGCTTTCGATAACGTCGGCAAAAATTATATGCGTCGCTCCGCCTCCGCCGGTCGTTGTATTTACCGTCGCTTTGAGCCGATAGGAATAGTCGCCGCCGATATAGGTTTTCGGAGCGTTCTCCGCGGTGGCTTCATCGGCGGGCGGATTAACCTGACCGTTGATAAAAGGCGTAGAAACATATTTTACCAGGGAAACGAGCGTTTCCTCGCTGTGGACAAAGCTGGTCGAGCCGCTTCTGAATGACGCTTTTTCGTCCGTATCGCCGTCATTGTCGATATCTTTCCAGATACCGCCTTCAATCAAATTATTGTCCGTCGTTTCGGAGTTCCACTTGCCCTCCTGATCCACCAGCAAAGCGCCGTTCATGGTGTAGCTGTGCGTTCCGCCGGTGATATCCTTTTTGGATATATACATAGGTATGCCGGAGATCGTAACGGTGCCGACATCGATGGGCTCGTCGCCGAAATCAAAGTTGAACGCTATATACTGCCTGCCGTCATATTTAGGATCCTCGACTATCTCGATCTTCACATGGGAAGCAAGATAAGACGACGGCAGATCAGCCGAGCTCTCAAAGCTGAGCCTGCTGAGCAGCTCTTCAGGGTCTTTGCATATCTCCTCTAAGCGCAGTCCCTTGGGGACTATGGTGTGCATGGAAAACTTTCTAAGCAGCGTATCCTCGCCGAGTACAAATTTTCCAGTCATGCTGCCTTCAAAATAGTAGTTGTTCGCGTCGCTTTCGGTCTGCACTATAGTGGTGCTTTCAAGATTGAACTCGTTCGTTTCCTCTACTATCGGAGTATCGCTTTTGTTTCGGTCAAGTCCGCTTTTATAAACACTAACGTCATGTTCATATTTATCCTTAGCGTCGCTTCCGAGATATTTATCCTCTCCAAAGCCTTTGTTGAACCATTCGTTCTCTATTCCGCCCGCGCTGTATGTGCGGTAAAGATTGAAGAACATATTATTGAAGAGCTTGCCTTCGTCGGTAACGATTTTTTCTATCTCATCCTCGGATATATCAAAAACATAATAGCATCTTGCCAATGCGGATTTTATCGTCGGGGATTTGGACAGGCTTTCCTTTATGCCCTTAATGAATATCCTCACTCCGACAATGTCATCACGCTCAAATTCTATAAACTGCTCGGTATTGCCGATCATGAGCGTTTTGTCCGGCGATAAGTTTACGTCAAACGCATCCAGTCCGGTTTCGGGAGTATCCTTTGCCCGTCCGTAAATCTCCACCTCGTAAGCGTCCGCCGCTATCGGCAAGCCGTTTGAGTTGCATATCTCCGTCACAGGCGGTATCCTTATCTTGGTAAAGTGATATTCATCGTCGTTAAGTCTGCGTATACTGCCGTCTTTAAGTTGAATATCCAGAATATCATCTACAAATTCAAGGTCGTAATAATCCACGTCTATCGGATCGTCCGTGCCGTCATATTTCGCATAGAAATCCAGGAAAAGCTGCATATCGGAATAATACTCTCCGCCGCCGCTGCTAAGATCGGGTGCTTTAACGGCGCCGTATGCTTTGTGATTCTGGTCTATCGTCATGTTATGCTCGCCGTACGACTGCTTGTCGACCTTGTAAACCGGTCCCGGAATGTCATCATAGCCGTAATCTTTAAGGGTCGTTGTGACAACGCAATTTGCAAGCTCAGTCTCGTCCGATTCCTCGTAGTACGTTCCGTATAAATAGGAGTATACGTTCATCACTTCGCCTTCATATTTTTTTCTGGGATAGGCAACAAAAACGTCGCTGACCTTGTCCTTGGTCGACGTATACTTCTTATATATTTTTCCGTCAATTTCCTGCGTGTCTGCGGTCGGGATCAGATCGCCGTAAAAGACCTCGGCGTCCTCCGGAAACCAGCATTCATAACGCTCGTTATCCTTTACGCCTCTTGCAAGCGAGGTGTCGTGACCCTCAAAATCATACTTTACCCATATATAATCGTCAGGCTTTGAAGAAGTTGCGGGCATTCTGTCCTCGAACACCTTGCTTGCTTCGCCGTCTAAGGTGTATGTATCCTTTTTGCGGGTCTGGCTGTAGCTGACGGGTTCGCTTTCTATGGATTTTCCGTCAACGTATAATTCCGCCGTAAAGTCTTTTTTGTACTCATGCTTTGTTTCTCTTGACGGAAGCGTCCAGATTATCTCCAAAGAGCCCTCGAATACCGATCTGTCCTCCACCACAAAGTTATTGTAAAACGTATAGGTGTCGGTTGCCTCGGTATAGGAATAGCTCCAGTTATACTTCTTATTTACAGCATCCTCCTTATCTGCGGCTATTCCCACTGGAATATAGGAATTGCCGGAGCGCACCGCGTCCTTCATTCCGGTAACGGTTATCACAAGCTCGCCCGGCTCATACCGCTTTGATACCTGTCCGTTGGAAAATTGTATCTTAAGGCGAACGTCCTTGTTTTCCGGGCTGTCGCTGTCATAAACGGTATTATCCGGATTCTCCGGGTCGTGATTCCACGAAAGAGAGATATGAAATTCGTCGTCGGCCGCAAACACACTGATAAGAGTGTACGGCACCGATGTAAGCAGCAGCGCTATCGCCAGCAAAAAGGCAAGCACTCTGCCCGTAAACCGGTAGTTTGTTCCGGCAGCACTCATTTTCAATCGCCTCCTTAAATTCCCCAAGCTTTTTGGTAAGTATCGCCTTTTTCAGCGCCGCAGGACTCGGCGTAAATAATAATATCAAAGTTTACAAGCTCGGTCGCTCCGGCATCGGATTTTATCGTGATATTATCGGATTCCCCCGCAAACAACGACAGAGTCGTGTCACCGGGTTCAAGTTTTTCCGTGTAATAATAATATCCGTCCGCTTGCTTTTCCGTCCAGCCGGCTACTCCTGCCAGTGTAGGCGTGTTTATCGTATACTCGCATAAATCTTCCATCTTACTGTCGGAAAAATCTGCTCTCATACGCACCCAGCAGGCTATATTGCCGGTGTTGGTGACATAAGGCTTTTTGGTGAATGATACGCCCGGCTCAAGCTCCTTTGGCGGTTCAAATTCCTCGGTAACCTCTATCTCGTTTCTGCCTATTTGAAATTCATTTACCGTGCTGTCATTTGCCGTCAGATAAGAATATGTAACTCCGTAAGAAATACCGGCGATCAGCAGACAGCCGGTAATAATAAAAGCTGCTTTTCTTTTTTTCATTATGACTGATCTCCTTATTACGATTTCTTAATGTAGGCGTTATACACATCTTTCAGCTTTGCCGCTGTATCTGCACCTGACGCTTTTTCAAGATTTTCCGTCTGGATAGCATATACCGATATCGGCATATCAAAGGTCAGGCTGTCGTTCGGTTCGCCCTCTATTACATCGGCATATTTTACCTCGCTGAAAAGCGGTGTTGATTTTGCGCCTGTTTCATCTTTCGGGGCAAGCTCTTTAAGATATGCGTAAACCTCCACGGAATATTTTTCTTTTCCGGTGGTATCATTTTCATAGACAGGAGTATCGGGTGAAACCTTTACCCAATTTTCTCTGTCAAACTCAAAGTTGAGCAGGTTAGTCAAATGAGGCGTAAGAGAATCGGCGGTCTGCACCTCGTCACAGGGTATCTTCACTTCCAGGAACACATAAAGCGGCGTTTCGCCGGTATTTGTGACCGTCGGGTCTTTTGCTACAGTCTGACCGGGAGTGACAATGGGAGAATCTTCGAGATTCCAAGACGGTTCTGTCAGCTCTACGTCCGCCGTTACGAAAGTAAAATTATTAGCGCGGCTCTCTACGGTTTTAGTCAAAAATGCGGTGACTACTCCCGTAACAGCCGCCGCAGCTATCAATGCGGATAATGCTGCCGCTATAAGAATTTTTTTCTTTTTCGGAATCGCTGCTTTGCCGTTCATGGCAGCCACTTCCTTTCGCAAAATTCTGGATTTTGTGAAAGAATAGGCAGCATCATACTATAGAAGAAAATCTTTCCATATATTTTCTTTTTTGCTCCAAAGACGAATGGACATAACGGTTAAGCGTTATCTCTACCGACGAATGCCCCAGCATTTCGGATAACGCCTTTATGTCAAATCCCAATGCTATGCAATTTGAAGCGAACAGATGCCGCAGAGAGTGAAAGTGTACCGGCGGCAGTCCCTCCTTTTTAAGAATGGCGGCAAATCTGTACTGCATTGTCCTCGGTTCAAGCGGCTTTTCGGTTCCGGAAAGGATAAAAGTATTTTCCGGTTCTCTGAACTTTTTAAGCATGACGATCAGAAATTCCGGAATAGGTATCATACGCTGCGACGCAGTGCTTTTCGGCTCGGTGATAACAAGCTGTGTTTTGCCGGACTCGTGCGACTTGTTTATTCTCTGCAAGGTGTGTCTGACGGACAGCACGCGGTTTTCAAAATCGATATCATTCCACTTTAACGCGCATAACTCCCCTATCCTTATGCCGGTGTACAATGTCAGCGCGATACCGAGGCTTGTCCTGTCCTGATGAAGTATAAGGTGCTTTTCCAGCTTTTTCTGCTCTTCTCCGGTAAGCACCCGTATCTCAGCGGTTTTCTTCTTAGGCATAACGATATACGCGATACGGTTGGTGATCTGGTAGGTTCTCGCGGCGTACCGCAGAACGGATTTCAAAAGCACCATAATATCCGAAACATACCGCGCCGACAGACCGTTTTCCAGCTTTTCGGATATAAATTCCTGTACTAAAGGCGCGGTCATCTCCGAACAGTCAAGCTCTCCGAAAGCCGGCAGCAAATGCTTTTCCGCTTTCATCCGGTAATTTGCTATCGTGGATTCCTTTGTGCGAGCAGAGATCGCTCTGAACCATTCGGAAAAGAGATAATAAAACGTCATCCCCGACTTTTCACCGGATATTCCCTCTTGAAATTGTCCACTTTTTCCTAAAATAATCGTTTCGTTTGTTTTCGTCATAATCTGTCCTCCGTAAATTGATCATAAATAAATTTATAATATGTTTTTGTGCATTTTTCACAAAACTTGCTTTCATTATATCAAATTCATTGACAAAATCTCAAGTATCTGCTATAATGTTGTTAAATATAAAAGGATTTCACAAAATCCAGAATTTTGCGAAAATTTTTGTGCAGCGAAACGAAAACCCTCTACCGATACTGCGCTGCTATCAAAAAAATAAAACCGCCTGTTTGGACAGCTTAACGTCAGCCGTCAAAACAGGCGTTTATATTTTTGTATTACGGTAATTATCTTTTTATAAGCTCTTTAGCGATCAAATCCTTGCGGTCATTCCGCCGAGCTTAACTTTTCGGATATCTTCTTTATCACCTCGCGGTCGCTGTCGGAGATTATCCGGCAGTCGGTGCGGGAATACATGTTGTCGGTCACGTCCCACATTACCGGAACAAAGCCGTAATCGGTTATCATATCCAGCATTATCTCGATGCACTCGGAAGAATCGGTGTGCTCCGCGTCTTTTACAAACCGCTCGGCGGGATAACCCGCGGTAGTCTCACCTATAAATACCGGTATACCTGCGGCGGTGAACTTATTTTTAAGCAGCTCGCACTGAGCCTTGCTGTAATCCAGCCAAGTCTTACCGCCTATCTGATTTGTCCAGAAGCACATATTATCGACGTAATGCACCGATACCATAAGCTTATCTGTGGCGGTATCGTTCGGCATTACATAGCCGTCACCGGTGGTCTTGTCGATGTTGGTATACATTCCCGACACGATGAGCAGGCGCTTTTCATTATTTCCGCCGGTAGCTCTTACCGCGTCGACAAAAGTCTGATTCAGCGCGTTGGTGAGCTCGTAGCCCTCTTTATCGGGAACGTCGGTCAGCACGCCGTCCTCATTGAACTGCTGCGCGCCGAGGTATTCGTTAAAGCCCTCAAGTACCAGATAGTCGGAATAATCCTTGAAATTCTCCGCTATCTGAGTCCAGAGAGTATTAAATATCTTTTTGCAGGATTCAAGATCGTTTCTTCTTATAATAAACTCGTCGAAATGATGTATATTGACTACGGCGTAAACTCCCGCGTTCATGCAGTAATCCACTATTTCGGTGACGCGCGCCATATAATCTTTATTTATCGTGTATGTGCCGTCGTCCTCCATCATGTTGCCCCAGAAAACCGGTATCCTGACGGTATTGAAGCCCTCGGCTTTCATGCCGTCTATCATCTCCTGAGTGGTGACCGGCGCGCCCCAACAGGTTTCATAATCCTGCGGGGTATTGCTGCCGCGGGTGGGGATCCATGTGTAGGTTATCTTTTCACAGTTGGTCGCGTCATAAGCCTCCATGGTATTGCCGAGGTTTATGCCTATACCCATTTCCTTTGCATATTCCGAAGCTGTCATATCGCGCATTTCTCCGGTATCGCCGCTTTGCTGAGTGTTGCTTTCCTCGCTTGCGGTGCTGCTTTCCTCAGTTTGAGCGCTGCTTTCCTCGGTCTGAACGCTGCTTTCTTCAATTTGAGCGCTGCTTTCCTCGCTTGCGGTGCTGCTTTCCTCAATTTGAGTGCTGCTTTGGGAGCTTGCCCCCGAATCGGCATTTGATACGGTATTCTGTGAACAGCCGGAAATTCCCATCAGAATCGCCATCGCCGTAACTATCGCGGCAAGTTTTAACTTTCTCATATTGTTATCCTCCTTTATTTCATGAATACAAACTGCTCCAGCTCGAACAGCGTTCTGTCCTTAAAATAATTCATCGCCCAGTCGTTAAGCTCGCTGTCCACTCTGAAAAACAGCGAATGTCTACCGGTGACGGCTTTTACTGTACCGGTGTAAACTCCGTCGTGGGTGTCGATATCTACCGTGCCTATCTCTTCCCCATTGTCATAATCGTCGATAAGTACGCGCAGCTTGCACCGCATACCGGTTCCCTTTACCGAAAGAGCCAGCTTGTAGGTCTTAGAAGAATGATCCTCTCCGAAATCAAAATACTTATACCCGATAACGCAGCCGTAGCCGATATCGGTCACTACACGGGTGAATACGTCCTTTTCGGTGATGAACGCGCCGCCCTTTAATACGCAGCATATCTCCGCCGGAGTAGGCTTATACGGGTCGAGCGAGGTATCAAATCCCAGCGAGGTCATCTCCACCGGAGGTATTGTACCGTCCGGAAGTATATCCACCCTTTCAACGCAGGCGCGGCGGGACATTATGCTGTTGTTGGTCATGCGGTGGTAAAAAATATACCACTGACCGTTTATATTGCACAGCGAGCCGTGGTCGTTGCCGCCGGGATAATCCACCGAATTGTCTATTATATAGCCTTTGTACTCAAACGGCCCTGTCGGACTGTCGGATATAGCATAAGCAAGGCGGCTGCCCTTGCAGGGAGAGTATATAAAATAATATTTTCCGTTTATCTTTCTTATCGAGCTTGCCTCGAAGAACCGCCGTTCCTCGGGTATGCTGTCGTCGTCCGGCATGACAGGACGTTTTAAGCTGCCGGGCTTTACCGTGTGCATATCCTGTTCAAGCTCGTTCATATACGATTCGGTAAAGCCGTAATATATATAAACTCTGCCGTCATCGTCCACCAGTACGCCCGCGTCGTTGTAGGTGCCGTCGTCACCCGCGTCCTGTTCGGCATAAGTATAGCGCGACAGCAGCTTAAAAGGCCCCTCCGGCTTGTCGCTTACTCCGACGCAGCCTTTTGTACCTACTATGTAAGCGAAAAGGTAGTACTTCCCGTCCTTTTCCACTACGTCCGGCGCGTAAAGGTCATGGTCCGTCCAGTCCGAGGTGTCCGACGGATGGTCGCGGTCGGCTCTGGTATGAAAGCTGTGGCCGTGACATTCCCACCTGTTAAGGTCACCCAGCGGCGCCGACCATACTTTCAGCTTTCCGTCGCAAAACTCCGTATGTCCTACGCGGTCGTGAGAGCCGTACAAATACACCCTGTCACCGAAAACTCTCGGTTCTCCGTCCGGTATATATTCCCAAAGCGGTAAGATAGGATTAGGCATGAAATTACCCCTTTCCGAAATGTAATCGTTATCACGGTAATATCATAACATATTTTTTTCAAAAAATCAATAACTTTTTGTGATATTTCACGAGCGTTTTTTCCGCGCTTTACTTTACGGTAAAAATGTGCTAAAATAGCATAAAAGGGAGTCTTTATATGAACGGATTGTTTTCGCATATAAAAATACGCGGCGAACGGCTGTTTATCACGCTGCGCACATTTTTCAAATGGCTGCTGCTGTCCGGCGTTACCGGAGCGTTATGCGGCCTTGCGGGCTTTGCCTTTCATTTTTGCATGGAGCTTGCCACCGACTGCCGCACCTCTTACGGCTGGCTGATATACGCATTGCCGGTCGCGGGACTTGCGATAGTATTTTTATATCATGTATGCGGACTTAAAAACGACCCCGGCACGAACATAGTTATAACCTCGATACGAAACGACGGCAAAATACCGGTCAGAATGGCGCCGCTTATATTCATAGCTACATTTATAACGCATATTTTCGGCGGCAGCGCCGGAAGAGAGGGCGCTGCGCTTCAGATAGGCGGTGGGCTGTCCGCCGAGCTTGCGCGGGTACTCAAAATGAGCGAGCGGGATTCAAATCTTATGATAATGTGCGGCATGAGCGGGTTGTTCTCCGCACTGTTTTTCACTCCGGTGACCGCGACGTTTTTCGCTATGGAAGTGATAAGCGTCGGAGTATTTTACTATACCGCGATAGTGCCCTGCTTTTTCTCGGCGGTGACGGCTTATGCGATATCGGCGGCGCTGGGAGTAAAGCCGATGCTTATCTCGGTAGAAGTACCCGAGCTTACCCCGGCGAACGTATTGCTCGCTATGCTGCTCGGCGTATGCGCGGCGGCGGTAAGCGTATTGTTTTGCTGGCTATTACACAAATCGGCAAAGGTATTGCAGGAAAAGATAAAAAACGATTATCTCAGGATAGCGGCGGGCGGCGCGGCGATAGTATTACTGACTTTGGTTTTCGGCACCGATTACAACGGCGCGGGAATGGATATAATAAATAACGCGCTTTCGGGCGAGGCAAGACCGGAGGCGTTCGCATTAAAGCTTATCTTCACCGTGATAACGATAGCCTGCGGATTTAAGGGCGGCGAGATAGTACCGTCGTTTTTCATCGGTGCGGCGCTGGGCTGCACGGTGGGCGGACTTATCGGGCTGCCGCCGCAGTTTTCCGCCGCGTTGGGACTTGTCGCGCTGTTTTGCGGCGTGGTAAACTGCCCTGTTTCCTCCCTGCTGCTGAGCGTAGAGCTTTTCGGAGCGCAGGGGCTGGTGTTCTTCGCCGCGGCCTGCGCGGTAAGCTATATCCTGTCGGGATATTACGGGCTTTACACCGGACAGAAGATAATGTATTCCAAAATGCACAGCAAGTATATAAATCGGCACACCAAATAACGCCGCCGGGTTTGACAATTACGGCGTAATGTGCTATACTTAAATATGTTCTGTGCGTATTAAAAAAGAAGGAGAAAAGCTATGAACAAGAAATTTTATATAACCACTCCGATATACTATCCGTCGGGAAATCCGCATATAGGCACCTGCTACACTACGGTAGCGTGCGACGTTATCGCGCGGTACAAGCGTATGCAGGGGTACAACGTGATGTTCCTCACCGGTACGGACGAGCATGGTGCAAAGATACAGGCCGCCGCTGAAAAGGCGGGCATGACTCCCAAAGAGTACGTTGACGGGATAGTAGCGAAATTCAAGGAGCTGTGGAGCTTTATGAATATAAGCTATGACCGCTATATCCGCACCACCGACGACTATCATATACAGACCGTACAGAACATATTGACAAAGCTGTACGAAAAGGGCTATATATATAAAGGCAGCTACGAGGGAAAATACTGCGTACCATGCGAGAGCTTCTGGACAGATACTCAGCTTGTGGACGGCAAATGTCCCGACTGCGGCAGAGAGGTCATAGACTCAAAGGAGGAGGCGTACTTCCTAAAACTGTCCGACTTCACCGACAGGATAACCGATCTTTTGCAAAACAGCGATTATCTAAGACCGGAAAGCCGCATAAACGAAATGATAAACAACTTCGTAAAGGACGGGCTGGAGGATCTGTGTATCTCCCGCGCCTCGGTAAAATGGGGCATACCGCTGCCGTTCGACGAAAAGCACACGGTATACGTCTGGCTGGACGCGCTTATCAACTATATCAGCGCGCTGGGCTATGAAAACGACGCCTACGACGATTTTAACAGAATGTGGCCCGCAGACCTGCACATGACGGCAAAAGAGATAGTAAGATTCCACTCCATCGTATGGCCGGCTATGCTGATGATGCTGGACGTTCCCGTTCCGAAAAGGCTGTACGGTCACGGCTGGATAAATTTCAACGGCGCGAAGATGTCAAAATCGCTCGGCAACGTGATAAATCCGCTTATCTTAGGAGAGCGTTACGGCGTGGACGCGGTGCGGTATCAGATGCTGCGCGATATGCCTTACGGAAGCGACAGCAATTTCTCAAACGAGATAATGATAAACCGCATAAATTCCGATCTGGCAAACGACCTGGGCAACCTGGTCTCAAGAACGGTCGCTATGGCGGTAAAATACTTCGACGGCACTCTTCCCGCTGAAAAGCGTTCGGACGACGACGCGGATAAAGAGCTTGTGGAAATGGCCGCCGGACTGAAAGCAAAGGTAGACGAGCTTATCGAGATACCGCAGCTTTCCAACGCGCTTACCGAGATATTCAAGGTAGTATCCCGCGCGAACAAGTATATAGACGAGACCGCTCCGTGGGTATTGGCAAAGGACGAAGCGAACAAGCCGAGGCTTGCGGCGGTGCTGTACAATCTGCTGGAAACTATCCGTATAGTGTCTATACTGCTGAGCGCGTTCATGCCCTCCACCGCGCCTAAAATATTTGAACAGATAGGCGCGTCCGGCGATGAAATAACCTACCACAGCTGCGGAAAATTCGGCGTGCTGAGCGATACTGTAACGGTACACAAGGGCGACACGCTGTTCCCGAGGATAGACCTTGAAAAAGAAATAGACGAGCTCAACGCAATGCTTACCGCCGAGCAGCCCAAAATAAAAGAGGATGAGGATCTGGACAAGGCGGGCATAATTACGATAGAGGACTTTTCAAAGGTAAAGCTGCGCACCGGCGAGATCGTTTCCTGCGAGAAGATAAAGAAAGCGAAAAAGCTGCTTAAAATACAGCTTGACGACGGGCGCGGCGGCAGGCAAATAGTTTCCGGTATCGCGCAGTATTACACTCCGGAGGAGCTTATCGGCAAAAAGATAATCTTCGTTGCCAACCTTGCCGAAGCGAAGCTGTGCGGCGAGGTAAGCCAGGGTATGCTGCTTGCCTGCGACGCGGGCGATAAAGTTCAGGTGGTGTTCGTAAATAAGGACACTCCGAACGGCAGCACGGTAAGATGATCACTCCCGCACCGTGAAAGCGGTGCGGGATTTTACAAGAAAGGAATCAAAATGAAGTTATCCGAATTATACGGAAAAGGCAGGACGGTATTTTCGCTGGAGGTATTCCCTCCGAATAAAAGCTTTTCGGTGGACACGGTATACGAGGCGTGCGAAAAGTTAGCGGAGCTTAAGCCGGATTATTTCAGCGTGACCTACGGCGCGGGCGGTTCAAAGTCGGGGCGCTCCACCTGCGATATAGCCTCCTATATAAAGGAAAAATGCGGGGCGGAGGCGATGGCTCACCTCACCTGCATAAACAACACCGCCGCCGACATAGACGAGGCGTTAGAGCTTTTCAAATCGCACGGGATAGAAAACATATTAGCGCTGCGCGGCGACCGTATCCCCGACATCGAGCCGAAAAAGGATTTTCTCCACGCAAGCGACCTCACCGCTTACATAATGTCAAAGGGGGATTTTGACGTGGCGGGCGCTTGCTACCCCGAAACGCATTCCGATGCGGACAGTCAGATAGAGGACATACTTAATCTTAAGAAAAAGCAGGACAGCGGTGCGAGCCACCTTATCACGCAGCTGTTCTTTGACAACGCGTTTTTTTACGATTTCAGGGAAAAAGCCGCAATAGCCGGGATAAACGTGCCTATTTCCGCCGGTATAATGCCGGTTACGAACAAGCGCCAGATAGAACGCATGGTTACGGTGTGCGGGGCGAGCCTGCCGCAAAAATTCGTCAAAATGATGCAGCGGTACGAGAATAATCCGGAGGCGCTGCGCGACGCGGGAATAGCGTACGCTATCGACCAGATAGTAGACCTCATTTCCGACAACGTGGACGGTATCCACCTTTACACGATGAATAATCCGTATGTGGCGTACAAGATATATGACGCGATAAGCAAGCTGTTATGACGATAGAAGAGCTTGACAAAAACGAGGCGCTGCGCTATCTCGGAGGAAAAAACGCAAGCGGAGCTGTGCTGACTGTCCTTTCGGAGTGCGAGCAAGCGCTGCTTAAGGTCTTAACGCCGAGATACGTTTACTCGGTGTACGAAATAGAGCCTTGCGAAAAAGGGTTAAAGCTGTCCGGCAGCGTGGTGACGCTTACCGGAAACGATATAAGAGAACATCTTTTCGGGTGCAGCCGCGCGGTATTGCTCTGCGCTACCGCGGGACAGGGCGCGGACAGGCTGATACGCGAATCGGAGGCGGCGGACGTCGCAAAAGCGGCGATTACCGACAGCCTTGCGAGCGTTGCCGCCGAACAGATATGTGACCGCGCCGAGCAGGAGATATTTTCAAAGCTGGAATACGCATATAAAACCGAGCGGTTCAGCCCCGGCTACGGGGATCTGCCGCTTGATCTACAGCCGTCATTGCTTGCCCTGTGCGACGCGCAAAGGAAGATAGGACTGCACGTCACGGACAGCCTGCTGCTGACTCCGAGAAAATCCGTTACGGCGATAATCGGTATATCGGATACTCCGGTGCAGCCCCGTAAAAAGAACGTTTCCTGCGAAAGCTGTCCGGCTTTTGAAAATTGCAAGATAAGACTAAACGGAGGACATTGCGGAAAATACAATGCTGAATAAGCTGTTAGCAAAGAAAGAATTTATCATATTTGACGGCGCTATGGGCACTCAGCTGCAAGCTAAAGGACTTGCCGCGGGAGAAACGCCGGAGCTGCTGAACTTCACCGCGCCGGATATGATAAAAGAGATACATTCGGAATACCTCAAAGCAGGGGCGGATATAATCACTACAAACACCTTCGGCGCGAATCGGCACAAACTGGCGCGCTGCGGCAAAACGCCCGCCGAGGTGATACCCGCCGCCGTCAATATCGCAAAACAGGCGATAGCACAAAGCAAAAAGGCCGCTTATTGTGCGGCGGATATAGGCCCTATCGGTCAGCTGCTCGAACCTGCGGGAACGCTGCGCTTTGAAGAAGCCTACGATATTTTTGCCGAGCAGGTCACGGCCATAGAAAAGTCCGGCGCGGATCTTATCATAGCGGAGACTTTTTCCGACCTCTACGAGCTTAAATGCCTTATCCTCGCGGTAAAGGAAAACAGCTCGCTGCCGCTTATCTGCTCGATGAGCTTTGAGGAAAACATGCGCACCTTTGAGGGCTGCCCGCCCGAGGCGGCGGTGCTGCTGTGCGAGGGTCTGGGCGCTGACGCGGTGGGCGTAAACTGCTCGCTCGGTCCTAATGAGCTTATGCCGGTGATAGAGCGTATATGTTCTCTTACTAAACTTCCGGTGATAGTCCAGCCGAACGCCGGACTTCCCGACCCTATGACCGGAAAATACAACGTACTGCCAAAGGATTTTGCCTTGGCTATGGTAAACGCGGCAAAAGCCGGAGCCGCTATTCTCGGCGGCTGCTGCGGCACTACGCCGGAGTACATCTCAAAGCTTACCGCGGCAGTCTCAGAATTAAAGCGCGTAAATAGGGAGCGTGTTTCATATCCGGCGGTATGCAGCGGCACTTCGGTATGCGTGATAGACCGCCCGCGCGTTATCGGTGAAAGGATAAACCCCACCGGAAAAAAGCTGTTAAAGCAGGCGCTTAAAGACGGGGATACCGGATATATCTTAAATCAGGCGATAGAACAGACCTCGGCCGGAGCGGATATATTGGACGTAAACGTCGGACTGCCGGATATAGATGAAAAAGCCGTCATGGTAAAGGTGATAAAGGCGCTTCAAGGCGTATGCACATTACCGCTGCAAATAGATTCCCCCGATCCCGAGGTACTTGAGGCGGCGCTGAGGATATATAACGGCAAGCCTATTGTAAATTCCGTCAACGGCGAGGAAAAGAGCCTGTCCAAAATTTTGCCGCTGGTAAAAAAATACGGCGCGGCGGTGATAGGGCTTACATTGGACGAAAACGGCATTCCCAAAAAGGCGGAAGAACGCTTTGAAATAGCTAAAAGGATAACCGAACGCGCGCTTGGCATGGGGATAGCGAAAGAGGATATTTTTATCGACTGCCTTACCCTTACTGCCTCCGCGGAACAGGCGGCGGCCGACGAAACATTGAAAGCCGTCCGCATGGTAAAAGAGCGCTTAGGAGTTCATACCGTGCTGGGCGTTTCCAACATCTCGTTCGGTCTGCCCAAGCGCGAGCTGGTAAATCACATTTTCCTTGCTATGGCATTGGAAAACGGGCTTGATCTTGCGATAATAAATCCTAATTCCGAGCTTATGAGCGGCACGGTGAGAGCTTTCCGGCTGCTTAAAAATATCGACGTAAACTGCACCGAGTATATAAGCGCGTACTCGGAGGAATCCGCAGCGCAGGCTACCCCGCAAAAAAGCGAGGAAATGACGCTGTCCGACGCTATCGCAAAGGGGCTTAAAGACAACGCGGCAAAGCTTACCGAGCAGCTTTTAACTACCGAAGCGCCGATGGATATAATAAATAACAGGCTGATACCGGCACTGGACAAGACCGGAGCGGAATTTGAATCCGGCAAGATATTCCTGCCGCAGCTTATCCTCTCCGCAGCGGCGGCGTCCGGCTGCTTTGACGTGATAAAACGTGAGCTTTCCAAAGGCGGCAGTTCCATAAGCAAGGGCAAGATAGTCCTCGCCACGGTAAAGGGCGATATACACGACATCGGCAAGAATATCGTCAAGGTGCTGCTGGAAAATTACGGCTATACGGTGATAGACCTAGGCAGGGACGTAGATTATGAGACCGTTGTTGAGGCGGCGATAAAGCACGATGTAAAGCTGGTGGGACTCAGCGCGCTGATGACTACTACCCTTAAATCCATGGAGGAAACGATAAAGCTGCTTAAAAAACGCAAGCCCGACTGCAAGATAGTAGTCGGCGGCGCGGTGCTGACCGAGGAATACGCTATGAAGATAGGCGCGGATTTTTATTCAAAGGACGCGAAACAGACCGTAGATATTGCTAAAAAGGTTATAGGTTAACAACAGGCTATCGATAAACTCACGCACCTTTACGAACAGCCGTTCGGCTGTTCGTGTCGGAGTTTTGAATTTTTCTCATAAGTATAAAATTCAAAACTCCTGCCCGATGGCTTGTTATTAACGATAGTGCAGATACTAGTATTAAAAAATTTATTCGCCATGCGATTGAAAATCGAATGGCGAACGCATTTTCTTTACTGCGTCAAGAGCCGCTCATGGCGTTACGGGGTTGTACGCAAGCCGCCTCACGACGATTCTTTTGGGCTATTTTTGCCCCTTGCTCCTTGACAGGCGCCAGCCTGCCTGCGTCGCAAGGAACAAAACTATCTCCAAAATCTCTCGCCGTAGAGGTTAGTTTTTACGGAGCAGATTTTTGTCAAGACAAGGAGACCGAACGAAGGCATACTTGCGTATGGCGAGCGAGGTCGACACAGTATTGGCGGAAATATGCCCGTAAAAACCGACTTGCGCCCAGCCACGCAACGCCTTGTACCTTTGTACGCCTATCGCGGCTCTTTCCTTGTCTGCGCGTGTTTCTCGATGCCTGACAGATTGCCGAAAAACTCGATCACTTTGTTACCATCATATCAAGCTGTAAAGAAATTTCCGGTAACGGTATACGGTATTTTTCCAAAAGTGCGGGGCCGCAGGAATTAGAGCCTACGCCCGCCATTTTGCCGTCAATGCAGATAACGCTGCTGCCGCACTTTTGAAGCTCGAAATTATGGCGTTTTGCGGCAAGCTCCTCCTCGGTGTACTCCGAGGCGTTAAATGAAAACGTCTGCCCAGACTCAAACCGAACGGCAATTTCCCCGTCGGATACCGTCATATATTTACAGCCGAAATGCGATGAATTTTCCTGCGGACGGATATAGTTTTCATGAAGCTCGGATATTTTCGCGGTAAATTTATCGATATAGCTTGACCTGTGCTTGTCGCAGTAGCTTTCGTTCGGGCCGTAACCGAAATATTCCACGTTTTCAAAGCCGCTGTTCAAAAATAATCTTATTCCAAAGCGCGGGAGCAGGCTCACCTTGTTTGAAGTGGTGAGCTTACAATTTATACTTACCTTTCCTCCGGGCGATATAAGATACGAAACATCTCCTGCAGCGAACGGCTGATACATGCTCCAGCCAAAGGACTGCCACGCCTTTATTTCGGCGCAGCCGTCAAATGAAGTAACGTTAGTTTCATATACCTTGACAACGTAGTCGTTAAGGTGCGCTCTGTACCATTCGCCGCGCATAGTGTCGTTATCGGTGGGCGCGCGGAAAAAGTTAAACATGACAGGCTTATCCAGTATTTCCCTGCCGCCGCATTTTATCGAATCGAAGCAGGCTTTTCTTCTGTTAAAGCGGTATACAGTATCGCCCGTGCTTACGGTTATAAACAGCGGCTGCTCGTCTGTCGTGACGCTGCCCTCGGCTGTCGGCGTAAGTATCGGGCTTTCTTTTAATATAAGCTGGTCGAAGCATACCTCGTATCCTTTTTCGCACCATGGCATCTCGTTCTTTGCGGTAAAGATAAACCTGATATAAACGTTATCGCCGGATATTTTTGCAGCGTCCGGAATTACCACCTCCGTACTGCCAAGCGGCGGCACGGAAAATAAAAACGTTCCTTTTGCGATATGCTCGCCGTCGGAGGATATCTCATAACTGCCGTCTAACGTTCTTCCCGCGTCGTCAAAGCATAACAGGCTTTTTATAATAAAGCTGTCCGGCGCGCTGCCGCGTTCTACTCTTACCGGACGGTATACCTGCTTTAATTCAAGCAGTCCGGTATGCGGCGTCCTGTCGGGATAAACAAGTCCGTCCATGCAGAAATTGCCGTCGTTGTGCCGCTCACCGAAATCTCCGCCGTAGCCGTAACATGGACTTCCGTCGGCGTTTTTCCCGATAGGAAAGCCGTGGTCGCACCATTCCCATACCAGTCCGCCGGCAAAACGCTCGCTGCTGTGAAATACGTTGTGATAATCCTCAAGGTCGCCCGGACCGTTGCCCATGGCGTGGCAGTATTCACAAAGGATAAGCGGGCGCTTTTCGTTCTTATTTTCGAGATATTTTTTCATGCTGTCCGTCGACGGGTACATCTGAGATACCACGTCAAGTATATCGTCCGGCGTATCGTCCAGCTTATGGGTGCTTTCGTAATGCAGCAGTCTGGTATTATCTATGCTCTTTATATATTTTGCCGCCGCAAGCAGATTTTCACCGTAGCCGCTCTCGTTGCCGAGCGACCAGAACACTACGCAGGGGCGGTTTATGTCGCGGGAGACTAACAGCCTTGCTCTGTCCGTTATCGCCTCTCTAAAGCGCGTATCCTTTGCTATAAGCGCGATCCCGCTGTAGCTGTTATCTGCGCTCCAGCGAAAATCGTTGTACACCTCAACGCAGCCGTGCGCTTCAAGGTCAGCCTCGTCTATCACATAAAAGCCGTACTCGTCGCATAAGCGGTAAAACTCCGGCGCGTTAGGATAATGGGAAGTTCTTATGGCGTTTATGTTGTGCCGTTTCATCAGTTCGAGGTCTTTTATCATTTTATCCATAGGAGCATAGCTGCCGGTATCGGGATAGCTGTCATGGCGGTTCACCCCGCGAAATTTCACCGGCACGCCGTTTATTTTTACCGCTCCGTCAACAACGCGGATATCCCGTATCCCGACCTTTTCCCCGATGACCTCGCTGTCGGTGGTTATCGTAAGATCATATAAATACGGCAGCTCCGCCGACCAGAGAATAGGGTTATTTATAGAAAACCGCACCGCTTCTCCGTCGTTTGCCATGCCGTGAAAAAGCACTTTTCCCTCTCGGTCGGAAAAGACAAGTTCTCCGCCGCAGCCGTGCAATGTTATCTCGATATCCGCGCTTTTTGCACTTATATTCGGTATGGCCGTAACGCGGTAATCCTCCAGCCGCTTTTTAGGACGGGAAAGCATATATACGTCGCGGAATATTCCCGACAGGCGGAATTTATCCTGATCTTCAAGATATGTACCGTCGCACCACTTAAGCACCGCGGCAGTGATAGTGTTATCGCCCGTCTGCAAAAGATCGGTTATATCAAACTCTGACATCGCGTGAGATACCTGTGTGTAGCCCGCGAAAACGCCGTTTATATAAAGGTAAAGACAGCTGTCCACGCCCTCAAATACCAGTATGCGCCTCATCTCGTCCGGAGTGTAGCGGTATTTTCTGCTGTATACTCCGACCGGATCGTCGTCCGGCACATACGGCGGGTCAAAGGTTATCGGATAAACTACGTTAGTATACTGCGGTACATCATATCCGTAAAGCTGCCAGTTTGACGGCACAGGTATTTTCCCCTGCGGCTCGATATCGGTAAAGTCGTCCGGCATATCTATAATGCTGTCGTAATAGCTAAAGTCCCATTCTCCGTTAAGCAGCTCAAATCGGGAAGAATCCTCTCTTTTGGAAAACGGATCTTCTCCTTTGGCAAAAGGCACATAATAGCATCTGCTGTCCAGCGTATTGACATGAAGATGCAGCGCCTTAAGATCCTCGTGAAAGGTCATCATGCTTTTAGCCGAGCCTTTTTTAGCAATAAGCGATATGTCCATAATTTTCCTCCGTGTATTTTTATTTGTCAGAGAGTTTCCCCGTTGGAATTGTTTGGCGACCGCTTACGTCCGGCGGCAATGTAAGCTATAGCTCCGATCATAAGCAGCGCCGCTCCCGCTATAGTAAGGGCTATTCTCCAATCGGAGGAAGTGCCCGCTATCTCGAATACTCCACGCAGTCCGCTGCTTATAGTCAGCATAGCTACGCCGGAATTCCACAGGTTCTGCGTGAGTCTGCCCGGCTGCCGTTCTACCGCTAGGAATATACCGCAGGGTATCACGCCAAGCGCCATGGGAATTGCGAACATAAAGGTCATGAACGGAGAATGTACCCCGTGTGAAAATCTGTCATATACAAGAAAAAACACCACGCAGAACACGGTCACTCCGATATATATCAGCAATCGCATAAGCGCGCCTTTTTTATCCGATGTATACAATGTCGCTTACGCTCCTTTCATGTGAGGAACTGCCGTGGGAGGTGGGATTGTTTACTATCCTGCCCATGAACCACATGGTAGACGAGCCGCCGCCGTCAAGGTTGTAGGCGTTTACGCAGCCGAGCCCTTTCATTACTTCGGCAAGCTCGGCAAGCGATAATCCGTCGCTTTTGTCCGTCCTGCCGTCCGATACGACAAAGACATAATGCAAAGGCTCTATCTCTCCTATCGCGGTGCGCGGGTTGGAATTCATCGCCTGCTCCACCTCTTCACCGTCATTAACGGTTATCTCTCCGTTTACTACCAAGCCGGGACCGAACGAGAATATCTGCTCCGCGCCTTTTTCGGCAAGCTCATCGGCCAAAATATCTGTTTCTTTTACTATCTCAAAGCTGCCGTCGGCATATACAACAAGATCCTCGCTGTCGCGGCTGTACATGCTGTCACGGTAGAGATAGCCGTTCCTCATGACGTATCCCCTGTCGCGAAAGCCGTAAAAATCTCCGTTTATCGCAAGCACAGCGCCGCATTCCTTTGCTATCTCGGAGGTTATCGCCTTTACGTTCCGACCGAACGCGCCGTTGGCAAGTCCCGCCCTTAAATACGACGGAGCGGAAAGCTTTATATCCGCTATGTAAATATCGGTGTCGTGCTCTCTAACGGTATCTATATTTATCGTGATGTTCTCATCGGAATAATAGGTATCGGTATAAACCGGCTCGTGTGGCTCGGTAAAAGGCTCTTCGGAAGATTCCTGCGATTCCGGCAAGGTTTCAGATTCCTCTTTGGTTTCCGGCTCAGAGAAAAAAGAAGTTTCCGGCGGGAGCGAGCTATGGCTTTCCGGTCTGCTTACGTCGATATCCTCCACCCGTACGATATCCCTCGGTATCACGAAAGCGTCCAGCAGTACGAACACCGTATATATGGTTATAACAGCGGCGGATATTATCCCGCCGATATTTATGCTTTTTTTGCCGCGTTTCATATACTTCCTCTTATCTGAATACCCAGTTTTTCTGTATCGCATAGCTTACAAAGAACAGCAGCGTATCCACCGCTATCTTGATAATTATTGTCGGCACGGGTATTATCAGCGACAACAGCGTGACCGTTCCCGCGCTGACTAACATCTGACCTATAAAAAGTATCCCGTACTTTAACAGCTCTTTTCCGGCGGGATTTTTACTGCCGAACGCGAAAAATCGGTTCATCGCAAAATTAACGGCGCCCGAACCTATCCTTGCAAGCGCCGTTGCAGGAAATACCGCCGCCGTCCGTGAAAGAGGCAGCAATGAGGAAAACAGCAGATAAAGCAGCGCATCCGCTATTGCTCCGGTCAGCGAACCTATGGCGAATTTCAGGAATTTTGCGTATATCCTAAGCGAATCCGCCACCGGTCTGAAATGCGAAGAACGGTTGCCGTCCTCGTATACCGTCGTGATAGGAACGTATTTCAGCGGCATTTTCCTGCACGCCTCGCTGAGAAAATTCATCTCGTACTCGTACCGCTCTCCGTCGGTATCCAGCGCTAACTGCGCCAGTGCGGGAGGTATCGCCCTAAGCCCCGTCTGGGTGTCGGGACATTTTACGCCGTTATATATCCGAAACAAAAACGAGCTTGTCCTGTTGCCGAATTTGCTGCGAAAGGGTATATTCTTTCCCGAAAAGCTTCTTACACCCAGCACCAGCGCATTTTCCTCCGCACTGTCCGCCACCTTTGCTATATCCTTTGGCAAATGCTGACCGTCCGCGTCGGCGGTGATATATATGCTGCTGCCGAACCTGTTTTCAGCAAAGCGAAAGCCGGTCTTTAACGCAGCGCCCTTGCCGAGGTTTTTTTCGTGCCGCTTAACAAAACAGCCCTGCCGCTCAAGCTCATCGAAAACATCTCTTGAATCATTGCCGCTGCCGTCGTCGATTATCACTATATCATTAAGTCCCAGACCGCGCAGCTTTTCACATAATGCTATAAGTCTTTCGTCCGGTCTTAGCGCCGGTATTATTATCACCTTTCTTACTGACATAAGTTCACCTCAAAATAACAATACCGAACGAAGATGTATTAAAAATATCCTACCTGTGAAAAAAAGATGAAATTTTAGTAATATCAGAACTTGTTGCGCTCTTTGAGCGTGCGTTCTATCGTGCGGTCCGCGTCGCGTTTTGCCGCGTCGTCGCGCTTATCGTACAGCTTTTTGCCCTTGCACAGTCCGACCTGAACCTTTACCCTGCTGCCCTTGAAATACACCGATACGGGTATAAGCGTCAGCCCCTGCTGCTTTACCATTCCGAAAAGGCGCATTATCTCGCGCTTGTGCATGAGCAGCCGGCGTTCCCGCAAAGGGTCACGATTGAAAATATTTCCCTTTTCGTAAGGGGAAATGTGCATCTGCTTTATATACGCCTCGCCGTTTTCTATAGATATCCAGCTGTCTTTAAGGTTTAATCCGCCGGAGCGTATGGATTTTACCTCGGTGCCGGTAAGCTCTATTCCCGCCTCTATGCTTTCCAATATAAAATATTCATGCCTTACCTTGCGGTTATCCGCTATAGTTTTTAACATTTCCTTTTCCATTAGCTCACCCTTTTCCTTTGATAACTGTCCTTATTTTACAATATTTCAGTGCAAAATTCAAGCATATTTTGTCATACAAGGGGATTTTGCAATTATTTTTTTTAATTCTTGCGGAAAACCTATCCAAATTCTAAAAAAATCGCTTAAAAGCACTTTTTTTGAGAAACTTTTGAAAAAAATAAAAAAACTGTTGCAAATACAGCGCAGGTATGCTATAATTTAGTAGTAAACAAGCAACAGCGTACATTTCGGGCAAAATAATCATTCGCACGGATACCTCCGGCGGGTAATAACAGCACGTCCTACGGGACAGCGTCGTAAATTTGCAGCTTCCCTTAATGTACGGCATAACAAACAGGAGGAATTTAACAATGGCGTTAAAGAATCAGTACCTTATCGACTTACTGGAAACAGTAAAGAAAAGAAACGCGGGCGAGCCGGAATTTATCCAGGCGGTGACCGAGGTTTTCGAGAGCCTTCAGCCCGTAGTTGAGAGAAGACAGGACCTCGTGGATGCGGGCGTTATCGAAAGACTTGTAGAGCCCGAAAGACAGATAATCTTCCGTGTTCCGTGGGTTGACGACAACGGCAAGACCCAGGTGAACAGAGGTTTCAGAGTTCAGTACAACTCGGCTATCGGTCCTTACAAGGGCGGACTTAGACTTCACCCCTCGGTATATCTCGGCATAATCAAGTTCCTCGGATTTGAGCAGGTATTCAAGAACAGCCTTACCACTCTGCCTATGGGCGGCGGCAAGGGCGGTTCCGACTTCGACCCCAAGGGCAAGAGCGACGGAGAGGTAATGCGTTTCTGCCAGAGCTTTATGACTGAGCTTTGCAGACACATCGGCCCCGACTGTGACGTTCCCGCAGGCGATATCGGTACCGGCGCACGTGAGATAGGCTATATGTTCGGTCAGTACAAGAGGATAAGAGATGAATTTTCCGGCGTTCTTACCGGTAAGGGACTTACCTACGGCGGTTCTCTCGCAAGAACAGAGGCTACCGGCTACGGTCTGTGCTACTTCACCGATGAGATGCTCAAGGCGAACGGCAAGAGCTTTGACGGCAAGACGGTAGTGATCTCCGGTTCCGGAAACGTTGCTATCTATGCTACCGAAAAGGCTACCGCGCTCGGCGCAAAGGTAGTTGCTCTGTCCGACTCCAACGGTTACATACATGATCCCGACGGCATCGAGCTTGACATAGTAAAGCAGATAAAGGAAGTTGAGAGAAAGAGGATCAAGGAATATCTTGACAGAACTTCTCACAAGAACGTTACCTACACCGAGGGCTGCTCCGGTATCTGGACTATCCCCTGTGATATCGCGCTTCCCTGCGCTACCCAGAACGAGATCAACGGCGAGTCCGCACAGGCGCTCGTAAAGAACGGCTGCTTTGCAGTTGCTGAGGGCGCTAACATGCCTTCCACTCCCGAAGCTATCGAGGTTTATCTTTCAAACGGCATACTCTACGGTCCCGCAAAGGCTGCTAATGCCGGCGGCGTAGCTACCTCCGGTCTTGAGATGAGCCAGAACTCCATGCGTTACAGCTGGACCTTTGAAGAGGTAGACGCTAAGCTGCATGACATCATGGTACAGATATTCAAGCAGTGCGATGAAGCTGCCAAGGAGTACGGTCTTGAAGGCAACTACATGGCAGGCGCTAACATCGCCGGCTTCCTTAAGGTCGCTGAGGCTATGAAGGCTCAGGGCTGCGTATAATCGTGAGCCTTAGGAGGGCTGTATGAAAAACGACTCTTTGAATCACGGCAAAAAGAACATCGGTAAAAGCTCCGGCTGCGACCTTAAGGACAACGCCAGCACGAAGCGTTCCGACGATATTTCTTCATCGGGCATAGAATTTCACAAGCCCTTTGCGAATAAGTTGGATCAACCGGATAAGAAATAACAAATACCGCGTCGGCAATATGTCGGCGCGGTTGTTTTAACTTCTAAAAACTCAACATGATGGATTTTTATATACACGGCGCTGCTTGGCGAGGGATAGCGCCGTGTTTGCGGCGCAGAGCGGCTTTGTACAGTACGCCGTGCTGCATGGCGCAGCGTGTTATACTGCGCGGCGAGGGATAGTGGGGATATTATACATTGTATATGTTGGACGAGGGGCGAAAATAACATTTCTACTTTTTGTGATAGTTGTGTGAAAATTTCGGCACGCGATGTATGTTGTTGTGAGCGAGCACTATGCTGCGGACAGCGCAGTATGGCTTGGGATAGCAGCTTTGTTACGTTGGGCAGCGCAGTACTGGTTGACATGGGGTAGCGCCATGTCATTTTGTGCGGTGCGGCGCTGTCGAGCATGAGGTAACGCCGTGTCAGGCTGTATGATGCGGCATTGCTCAGCTTGGGATAGCGCCGTATTGTGCGGCGCAGAGCGGCTTTGTACAGTACGCCGTGCTGCTTGGCGCAGCGTGTTATACTGCGCGGCGTGGGATAGTGGATATTATACATCGCATATGTTAGACGAGGGGCGAAAATAACATATCTACTTTTTGTGATAGTTGTGTGAAAATTTCGGCACGCGATACACGGTTGTTGTGAGCGAGCACTATGCTGCGGATAGCGCAGTATGGCTTGGGATAGCAGCTTTGTTACGTTGGGCAGCGCAGAGCGGCTCGGCATGGTGCTGCTTGTAAGAAGCGGCGTGGCGTCGGCAATATGTCGGCGCGGTTGTGTTATTGATATAAAATTCTAAAAATTTTGTAACGAAAACGGGATATCTCCGTCTAACCTACAGAAATCAAAAAAAGGGGCAGCGCTACGGATACCGAAAAAATGTACAACAGATATTACATGCAGGTCTTTTCATATCTCATTACACTTACAAAAGACCGCTCGCTTGCGGAAGAACTTACGCAAAACACATTTTTCCGCGCGCTGTCACGCGGCGGCTACCACGGAAAATCCGACGAGCTGACATGGCTTTGCGCGATAGCCAAAAATCTTTATATGGACGAGCTTCGCCGACAAAAGCATTTTTCTGCCGATGCTCCCGTCGAAACATCCGGCGCTGAAGATACCCAAACGCAAGTAGAGGACAAGGATACCGCTTTGAGGATACATATTATACTTCATACGCTTGACGAGCCGTATAAGGAGGTATTTCAGTTAAGGGTGTTCGGAGAGCTGTCCTTTGCACAGATAGGAAAAATATTCGGCAAAACGGAATCATGGGCGCGCGTCACCTATCACCGTGCGCGTCTTAAAATATCAGAAAGGTTGGAAAAGCAATGAAATACAATTGCGGACTTATACGCGATCTTTTGCCGCTGTACGTTGACAAAGTATGCAGCGCCGACAGCCGGAAAGTTGTTGAGGAGCATATTTTTGAGTGTAACGAATGCCTGTCGTTATTGAATGATCTGAAAAACGGCGAAAGCGAAGAGATACTTGAAACAGAAAAAGCCGAGGTATTGTCCCGCCACAGCAAAAAAGAGCGCAGGAAAACCTTTATTATAGGAATTATCGCGGCGGCATTATTTATGATACCGGTGATAGTGTGTCTGATAGTAAATCTCGCGGTGGGACACGGGCTTGATTGGTTTTTTATCGTGCTGGCGTCGCTTGGATTGACCGCCTCGGTGACTGTACTGCCCATGTTAGCGGTAAAATACCGGTTCCCCGTTACGCTGTGCGGAGCTACGGCGTGCCTTATGCTGCTGATGATGACTGTCTGCATTTATACCGGCGGGAATTGGTTCTTTGTCGCTGCGTCGTCTTCACTGTTCGGGCTGTGTGCCGTGTTTTTGCCGATCGTTTTCCGCTGTCTTCCTCAAAAGGGCGCGCTTAGGTCCCATAAGGGGCTGCTGTCGCTTGCGGCGGATACGCTGCTGTATTTTGTTATGATGATATTCATCGGGCTGTACATAAACGCGGATAATACATTTTGGGGAATAGCGCTTACTCTTTCGGCGGTGTTTATTCCCATTGTATGGGTCGTGTTCTTGCTGCTGCGTTATTGGCATACAAACCCGCTGATAAAGTCGGGGGCACTTACCGCCGCACTGTCAGTAGCTGCATTCTTCTCAAATTATCTTATAAACAGGCTACTGATAACATTCGGCATTGAAAGTCGGCCGGAATATGAAAGCATTCAGCTTTTCAAGCCCTTTGACTGGAATATTGGCACAGTAAACTGGAATATAAACTGGCTTATCATGATAGCCGGTATCATCACGGGAGCGGCGCTGATGATCGCGGGGATGGTCAGACGCAAGCGTTGACAGATTTTATACGTTAGATACACTCGCCCGCCATGTCAAAGCGACGTGGCGGGCGGATATTATACATCACATATATTAGACGAGGGGCGAAAATAACATTTCTACTTTGTGTGATAATCATGTGAAAATTTCGGAGTGCGATGCACGGTTGTTGTGAGCGCGCACTATGCTGCGGATAGCGCTGCATGGCTTGGGGTAGCAGCTTTGGCATGTTGGGCGGCGCAGTAGCGGCTGACATGGGGCAGCACTGTGTTATTTTGTGCGGTGTGACGCTGTCGAGCATGAGGTAACGCCGTGTCAGGCTGTATGGTGCGGCATTGCTCGGCATGGGATAGCGCCGTGTTGTGCGGTGCAAAGCGGCTTTGTACTATACGCCGTGCTGCTTGGCGCAGCGTGTTATACTGCGCGGCGAGGGATAGCGGGAATATTATGCATCGCATATATTAGACGACGCTCGAAAATAACATATCCACTTTTCGTGATAATCATGTGAAAATTTTGGCATGCGATGTATAAGTTGCACCCCCTCTCACTCCCACTCTTTCCATACGTCGGGGCAGTATCCTACAGTCGCCTGCCTGCCGTTTCGCACGATGGGAGTTTTGTAAAGCTGCGGACATTCCGCCAATTTATCCGGCTTGGCGTCGTCGAGCAGGTACTTTATCATAGCATAGTCCTTTGCGTTCTCGTCTATCAGCGCATTTATACCGCCGACTGCCGCCGCAACGCTGTTAAGCTCGCCTCGGCTAAGTCCCTTTGATAAAATATCCACATATTGAAATTTAATGCCGCGTTCTTTGAACCAGCGCTGCGCTTTTTTCGTGTCGAAGCACTTATTCTTCCCGAATATCTGTATGTTCATTTTTATTATCACGCTTGCGAAGCAAGCTCTCTCCTTTTAAGTTTTGTGCGTTTTTGCGAAGCAAAATTGCTGACCGTACTCAGCAAAGCGCAAAACGCAAAGTCTGAAAAATTTATTTTTCAGACTTTAGCTTTCTCAATTGCGGCGCGCTCCTTTTCAAGCTCGGTTATAAGCCACTGCACGCTCTTATTCTGATTGTGTGAGGTGATTATCGCTTTAAGCGGTATATCCACCGCGCGTATGCGCTGAAGCACGGTGTTAAGCCTTGCGGAGCTTATTCCGGAAAATATAAGACATTCGCCCTCGGCGGTAAGCGAGCCGCCCTTTTCCAAAAAGCCGCTGTATCCCGCAAGATAACCGAGGCTCTCCCCTGCCTTATCGAGGGGTATTTCTATATGCTGTATCCCTAAGCTTTCCGCCGCGGCAGAAACCAGCGCCGCCTTGTCGCCGATATTGTAAGAAAGTATCAGCTCCGGCGCTTTGGGCATAACTCTTGACTTCATGTTATCACTTCCTTTTTTCAAGTATAACACAGTTTTCGGCTTTAGTCAATCCGGCAGTTTTTTCTTGACAGAAAAGGCGATGTGTGATAATATATATAAGGAATATCCCGTGCTGCGGTGCGGACGGAAAAGAGATAATAAAATGGATTTCAGTGATAAAAAAAGAGTCGTGGTAAAGGTAGGCACAAGCACGCTTGCTCATCATACCGGCAGCCTTAATTTAAGGCGCGTGTCAAAGCTTATAGAGGTGTTTTCCGACCTTAAAAACGCCGGACGAGAAATAATATTCGTATCCTCCGGCGCTCAGGGAGTAGGAGCGGCGCGCGCAGGACTTCGGCACAAGCCGGTAGAGATACCGCAAAAGCAGGCGTGCGCGGCGATAGGTCAGTGCGAGCTTATGCACATTTACGACCGCGAATTTCAAAAATACGACCATACGGTGGCTCAGGTGCTGCTCACCCGCGATGTAATAAGCAACAAGCTGCGTAAAGAAAACGTAATAAACACACTGGAAACGCTGCTGGAAATGGGCATCGTTCCGATAATAAACGCAAACGACACCGTTTCCATCGAGGAACTTGACTTTGACGAAAACGACACCCTTTCCGCGATAGTGGCAAAGCTGTGCAACGCCGACCTTTTGGTGATACTCACCGACGTCGACGGTCTGTTTGACAAAAACCCGAAGCTGCCGGACGCAAAGCTGATACCGGAAGTGAAAAAAGTTACCGATGAGATGATAGCATCCGCTAAGGATAAGGGCAGCGAATTTGCAAGCGGCGGTATGCTGACTAAGCTGGAAGCGTCGATAATCGCGGGAGAGAGCGGCATTCCTACAGTGATAATAAAAGGTTCCGACCCGAATATCCTGTACGACTTATTTGAAAACAAAGCTACCTGCACGGTATTTCTCCCGCAGGAAGAAAAATAAGGAGATATTATGACATACATACAGCAATTAGGAGAAAACGCAAAAAAAGCGGCCGCCGCGTCCGCGCGTCTTTCTCAGGGAGAAAAGAACAAAATTCTGCTTAATATCGCGGACTTGCTGTTAAACGGCAGAGAAAAGATAAAGCAAGAAAATCTCCGCGATATTGAAAACGCAAAGCAAAACGGCATATCCTCCTCGCTGATAGACAGGCTCACTCTCACCGATCCTCGGATAGACGGCATGGCCGAGGGAGTGCGGCAGGTGGCGGCCCTTCCCGACCCCGTCGGAAAAGTTATCGGCGGAAATACCCTTGACAACGGGCTTTCGGTGATAAAAAAGACCGTCCCGCTGGGAGTTATAGGAATAATATTTGAGTCCCGGCCGAACGTCACGGTAGACGCGGGCTGTCTGTGCTTTAAGGCGGGAAATACCGTCATACTTCGCGGCGGCAGCGACGCGATAAATTCAAACAAGTGTCTGGTCGGGATAATGCGCAACGCGATAGAATCGGCCGGAGCCGACCCGAACATAATACAGCTTGTAGAGGACACCTCCCGCGATACCGCAAGAGAGCTTATGCAGGCAAACGAATATCTTGACGTGCTTATCCCCCGCGGCGGCGGCGGCCTTATCCGTACCGTAATGACCAACGCCACCGTACCGGTGATACAGACCGGAGAGGGCAACTGCCATGTTTACGTGGACGAAAGCGCGGATATCGACATGGCACTTAACATTACCGACAACGCAAAAACTCAGCGCCCGTCGGTCTGCAACGCGATAGAAAACGTACTTGTACATAAGTCGATAGCAAAGGAATTTCTCACACGTCTTTCCGAAAGGTGGAACGGAAAGGTGGCGTTTATCGGCGACGACGCAAGCGCAGAATATCTCACCCTTCAGAAAAAAGCCGACGACGAGGATTACCGCAAAGAGTTCCTTGACTATATGATAGCAGTAAAAACCGTGGACAGTGTAGACGAGGCTATAGCGCATATCAATCGCTTCGGTACGCGGCACAGCGAATGTATAGTGACCCGCAGCATGGAAAACGCCGAAAAATTCCAGAAAGAGATAGACGCGGCGGCGGTGTATGTAAACGCCAGCACGCGCTTTACCGACGGGTTTGAATTCGGGCTTGGCGCGGAAATAGGCATTTCCACCCAGAAGCTGCACGCGCGCGGACCGATGGGACTTGAGGCGCTTACCACCTATAAGTATCTTATAAACGGAAACGGTCAGATAAGAAGCTAAGAGGAGCATGGAATGAAAAAGAATAAAAGAGGCGGCAGTCAGCAGGAAGAAAAAAAGGTGCTGCGCAGCATAGCCGGTTCGCTGGAGGAGGCTTTTTCCGAAACGGAGAACGACTTTGCCGACGAGGACGTTATAGTCGTTGACATGCCGGAAAAGACCGTGCGCGGTCAGGGGAAGAAAGCATTTTTCTTCGTCTGCGGACTGCTGGTCATAATATTTGCTATCATCGGTATTTTTTCCACGGTGGTATTTATAAAGAACACTGCCGACGATATTGCCAACAACACCGCGTTGAAAAACGAATTTGAGCTGTATCTTTATCCGCTGGTAGCGACAGACCCGCCGACATTTGAGGAAGCAAGCACGCTGTCAAATTCCACGATAATCAGGGCGGCTATCTCCAAAATACTGCTGACCGGAGATATATCAAATTATGAATCGGATATGGGCGTTACCTACATACCGGAGCTGGACGTTGAAACCAACGCCGCCAGCCTTTTCGGAGGGAATATAAGCATACAGCATGAAACGGTCGGCGGCGTAAACGAGCGCGCCTCGTACGATCCGGACAAAAAGGCTTACGGCGTTTCCTCCACTAACCGCACGGCAAACTATGTGCCTAAGATTAAAGCTATAGAAAGCGTCGGCGACACCTACACGCTGACGGTGGAGTATTACCCGCTGTCCGCGTCTATACCGGGGCTTGACCGCCAGAACGAAGCGGTAAAGGAAATGAAATACGTCATACTAAAGAGCGCGGGCGACCGCAAAACCGTCACCTCGATAAGCTTCGGCGACAACAACCCGCTCGGCGAGGGCAACCTCGGCAACAGCAGCACGGTAAATTAAAATGTAAAACCCGTCAGGCTCAAATTGAACTTGACGGGTTTAGTTTGTAAAAATATCAATTGGCCTTGGAGGAGTTGTACCCCGACAAGAAGGACTGGTCGCTCCAGAGGTACTTCCACTCGCCGAATCTGCCGATGGGAGTTATTCCCTGCGACTTTACCCAGTCGGTGACAACAGGTGTGTCCCGCTCGGTAGTTTTGAGCAGCGTAACGTTGCCGTACGGCGTTATCCTGTAATCGGTGAAAAGCACGTCGGTGCGCTTTGCTATGCCCAGCTTTTCAAGTGCGTAAAGCGTGTTCTCCACCGCTTCGTCCTC
>CANQKE010000024.1 GCA_947624435.1 uncultured Ruminiclostridium sp. | reverse complement strand
GCACGCAGTCCGGGATTATCCTGTCGTTTGCAAAATCCCCGCCGCCTATCACATTGCCCGCTCTGGCGGTAGAGATAGCGGTTTTGCCGTCCTCAAAAAAGCTGTTCTTGTAGCTGTGAGTGACAAGCTCGGAGCAGGATTTTGAATTTGAATACGGGTCGTAGCCGTCAAGTTCTTCGTTCTCGCGATAACCCCACTCCCACTCTTTATTCTTGTACACCTTGTCGGTGGTAACGTTCAGAAAAGACTTAACGCAGCTGCTGTTTCTTACACATTCAAGGATATTCACCGTTCCCATAACGTTAGTGCGATAGGTGTAGGCAGGGTCTTTATAGCTGTCGCGGACGATAGGCTGAGCCGCGAGATGCAGCACTATCTCCGGCTGCGCCTTATCAAAAGCCGCTTTCAGCTTGTCATAATCGCTTATGTCACCGATAACCGAGGTTATATGCTCACCTATCTTCGCTATCTCGAACAGCGAGGGATCTGTAGGCGGATTCAGCGAATAGCCGGTTACTTCTGCGCCTGCCATTGTCAGTATCTTGCAAAGCCAAGAGCCTTTGAAGCCGGTATGACCGGTAACGAATACTTTTTTACCTTTGTAGAAATCAAGCATCAATCCCACTCCTTCCACGGGGCTTGTCCGCTGTTCCAGAGTTTTTCCAGCTTTTCTTTTTCGCGGATAGTGTCCATGCACTGCCAGAAGCCTTTATGAAGATACGCGTTGAGTTCGCCCATTTCTACGAGTTTATTCAGCGGGTCTTTTTCAAGCACGGTGCTGTCGCCCTCTATGTAATCAAAAACCTTAGGTTCAAACACCATAAAGCCGATATTGATAAGGTCGCCGTCAAGGTCGGACTTTTCACGAAAAGCGTTTACCTTGCCGTTTTCCGCTACTTCAAGCACGCCCTTATCCTGCCCGAAGTTATACACCGACACGGTTCCTATCTTGCCGTGCGCTTTATGAAATTCCAGCAGCTCGGATATGTTGATATTCCCCACCGCGTCGCCGTAGGTGAGCATGAAAGTTTCATCGCCCACATACTCCTGAGCGCGTTTAACACGCCCGCCGGTCATGGTATTAAGGCCTGTATCCACCACGGTCACCCGCCACGGCTCGGCGCTTTTATGATGCACGGTCATTTTGTTTTCCGCCGTGAAATCAAACGTCACGTCTGAGGTATGCAGGAAGTAGTCCGCGAACCATTCCTTGATAACGTGCTGTTTGTACCCCGCGAGTATCACAAAGTCGTTTATCCCATAATGGGAATAGGTTTTCATTATGTGCCAGAGTATCGGTTTTTCCCCGATCTCTATCATCGGCTTGGGTCTCAAATGGCTTTCTTCACTTATGCGCGTGCCGAACCCGCCGGCTAAGATCAATGCTTTCATATTTCTTCATCCTTTTTATTTCTTCTGAATATTCGCGTCCAACGCCAGGAACGGGAATTCTCTATTGCGGAAATTCTGGCATTGAGCTTATCACGCTCGGCAGCTAGCGCATCGACTTGCTTCTTCATTTCGGATAATTTTATTGAGGCTTCTGACAGACTGTCCGTTAAAACCTGATTGTTATTACTTAAAGAAGCAATCTGAGCATTATTAGCATTTATGGTTTTATTAAGTTTAGTTTGGCACTCAAGCAGATCTGTTATTTTTGACTGGCAGCTGCTGTTTTCAGCTTTATATGTATTGATCAAATTATTGATCTGTGTATTTTTTTCAATTTCATGTTCGAATTTTATCTTATAATCAGCCAATTGTTCAATTCGTTCATTCAAAGCAGAAAGTTCTTTTAACACTCTTTCGTTTGAATTTTCTGATTTTTTAGAAAACAAATCCAAGCCATTATCACTATTAAAATCATTCTCAATATTCTTGCTGTTAAAAATAGAGTTTATATTTTTCGATACAATTCCGTCTCTTTCATCGTCTATATTTGTGTGAATATTGCAATTAATAATTATATCTGCTTTTTTGCATTCATTCCACTCCGTTTCACTTAAATCTTTGATAGAATCTTTATCGCTTGTAAAAATTATCTCAATATTGTTTTTCTTTAACAGAGCATGTACAAATTTACCAACTAATGTATTGTTTTTAATTATAGATATACGTTTATTATTTATATCCATAATGAAATCGTATGCCGAATGACTATAAAGAAGGTCGCTTGTAAATTTCTCAAAGAAAAGAGAATTATTGTAATACCACCCTTTTTGAGCAGAGAGCTTATTTGTATATTTCAAGATATAATTTGAAGCTGCAAATTTATGCAAATCCTTGATTTCCAGCATGTTTTTGCGAAGAATATCGTAATTGGGGCTTTTTTTAGCATAAAACCACCAGTATGAAAAATTATCCTGAATTCGTCTATTAATAAGTTCGTTGTCACTATACAATAATCGTTCGTTGTTTTCAAAAAAGAGCTGCCAGGGACGATATAAAAATGAATTTATAGGATATGTATAAACATGAAAATGCCTTATTTTTATATTAAACTCCACTTTATTTTTTTTGCAGAACTCAACATATTCGTCATGTCTGGAAATATTATAATTATATCTGAAGTCATATACCGGTCTAATTCGATCCCTATATCCATAATATAATATTCCCTCCTCCCATAATCTGCTTTTGGGGAGTCCCGTCTTTTTTACCATTGCATCAATTGTACAATTTTCTTTTCTTAATTGTACCAGATTTGCAACTAATACTCCGGAGTTCACGCCGAAATCAAGCTTATTTTGAGATGACGAGGGATAATTCTTTACATATTCAAGAGAATTTCCGCCGTCAATCGCCGCAGCATATAATTCATTTTCGGAAAAATCAATATTATATAAATCAAGGATATCATCACATACTACAATATCTGTGTCCAAGACGAGAACTCTGTCAACAGTATCAGGCAAAAGAAGATGAGGGAAAATTTTGTAATTATGCAGTCCTCCTTTGCCGAAATTCTTAAATCCATCAAACACACTAGTGTCGGCATATATTAGAAACATCTCAGCGCCTTTGCTGATTACATAATTTTTTAATTTATCCATTTCTTCTTTAGGAGTATTTACATATCCGAGAAAAAATACGAATTTTGTACTATCAGAATGATTGTCAAGCAAGCTGGTTATCAACACAAATAAATAAGGAAGATAACTTCCGTCGAGATCTAAAAACATTATATTTACAACATTTTGTAAATTCGATAAAGCGCTGTTGGCTTCTTGAAAATCAATTTTATTGTTCAAAATAGTTCCGTGTGATAATTTCCAACCGGTCTTTTTCAGCAGCAATTTATATGGATCATATAATCTCGGAAACTGCCTTCTCTCGTTTTCGTATGAAGAGTCATGCAAAAACTTCCAATAATAGTTAGAGGTCTTTTTGCGAATATCCGGATCAAAAAACATGGTACAGTCAAGAACATCGTCATATTCCTGATCTAATTTAGTAAACGCGAAACCTATTTTTTTATATGTAATTTGCAGAAATTTTTTCAAGCTTTCTTGATTCCATATTATTGATGTAACAATAATATTGTTATAGTTGATTCTTTCCTTTCTCTTATCCCAAATTCTTTTTGCTTCATCAAAGTTATTATAATGGTTAAAATGAACCTCTATTATACTTTTACCGTTGTTTAATAAACCAACCGGATAATTAATATTATTATCAGTATTGATCTTTTCTTGAATAGGAGAATCTATAGTTGACTTTAAGTCTTTCAACATTTCATAAAACTCATCATCATTAACAAAAAGATTAACAAATGGCGACATAAACGGAAGATCTAAATCATGACATATTACTCCTCCGAAACAGGTTGATGAAATTATGCTTGGCGGATCTTTGTGTAACATGTCATAATACGACATATCAAAACAAGGATTTTCGATAATGCGTCCCTTAATTATTTTTTGTTTGTCAAATCCAAGGTTGATTATTTTTTCCTTTAACGGACAGTCGGCAGAAAAATCGCAAGCAATAATATAGTCATAGTCTACTTCTTTCAACTTGTTGTAAGGAATAAAATTATAATTGCATATCTTTGAAAAAGCCCATTCTTTCAATGACGTAAATCCGTTAATTTCAACGTCCCCTTTAATTAAAGAACCGTTTAATAAAGAGATCGCTTTTTCCAATTCCCATGTTTCAGTAAATAATATTACTCTAAATTTTCCCATCTTTTCCTCCGATTGATAATTATTTTCTCTTAAGCTCATCTATTTGCTTTTGCAATTCCCGTATTTTATCAATTAACAAATCATATCCAGAGGATCTTAAAAATTTTGGGGAATCCAACGCGTTATTGAGCCACCGGCGCGAACGTTCTATATCATTATTCAATCTGGCATTCACTTCGTCGTAATTGATAACCTGCTCGTACTGGTCAATAACCTTAAGCGGGTCGAACAAAAGGCGGTCTGACAGTCCCGCACAATCCAACAAGGTGGTGAATCTGAAGACACCTCTGAGCATATTGCCGATACAACTAAATTGTTTATTAAATATCAATGAAAAGCAAGTTCCGTGGTACGAATCCGTGAAAACATAATCCGCATTTATGATAAGCTTAAGCCAGTCTTCTATCTCCTGCGGGACTATTATATTATTATCCATGTCCATTATGCTGCGGTTTGTTTGAGAATCAAACTGTCTGTCAAGGACAAGCCTTATCCCCAAACCGCTCTTCTGAGATAATTCTATCAGCGCCTGACGCTTTTCCGGAGTAGGATTCAGAACATATGCAAAGATATACTTCTCGCCTGTATCCAGCTTACTCTGTTCCGCAAGACTTAAATATTCCTGTTTATCGCAGATAAATACTGGGTCTATATTTCTTACTGCGTCTACGCCGAACACATTGCGGCAAAGCTCTACACCTTCGTTTTCTCTTACCGAAATATGGTCGAATCTGCTCATATGATACGAAGCAGCTTTAAGATACCATGTCGGCGCCTCAAATTCTCTATGTCCGAAAGAGGTTGAATAAGCTATTTTTTTCTTTGCGTCCTCTGCAAAATCAAGAAAATAAAAATAGTCCACTTCTCGAGAGCTCCAATAATTCCACAGCTGGTCTGAACCCAGTACAAACGCATCACAAAACCAATTCAGATCATGCAGCTCATCAAACGTCCTGTCTATACTTACCTCATAATATCTGGAGGCAAGTCTTCTTGATATCGTATTTTTATTTACGTGTACGTCCTTGCTTCTCAGCGGCCATTCAATCATCAATACGCGTTTATTGCGGCTTTTCAGATATTGATGAAGTGCAAAGCTGGTCAGGATACTGCCGTAATTTTCACCGTACCACCAGCCTATGAAGCCTATATCAAATTTACGGTTAAGAGCGTATTCAGTCGCTTTTTCAAAGTTGCCGTACATATTTAGCAAACGGAAAAAATCATTTCTGAATTTATGCGCTCTTGAAGAGCCGACAAGATTCCAGTTTCCTTTTTTTGCGTCGTCAATATTGCTTTGGCGCTTGAATTCCAGCTTATCCGATATTTCGCCGAAAAGCCTCTGACCCTTTTCGTTGTTCAAAGTAACTACGCTTACACCTTTGTGATAATTGCTGTCCGGCATGACCGATTCTATGCCCCAGAAATCTCCGAGCGTTATATCGCCCTGTCGCGGCAGCGTGTTGTATCTGCACTGCCCGCACACTCTGCGACAGTTCAGAATATTCAAAAAGCTGTTGTACCAGTTGGTCGCATTACGCGTCTTGTCATATTCCATGCCGTTCTTTAATTTGATAATAATGGAGTGTCCCCAACCGTGCCTATGCTTGTTCCTGAATTCTATGCTTTCTATCTGAGATATATCGTCATTGCCTTCGATAGAATTGACTGCGCATTTCAAAAATTCTTCAAACGATTTCGGCGATGGTGAACCGTGACACAAAATATCCACTATATAAAGGTTGTCGTAATCTTTTCCGAGAAAATGTCTTAAACCGGCTGTCTGGCAAGGTACGCCCGTGAAGAGTACTGTTTTACCGTCATTCAGCAATTGTTTTATCTTGCGGAAGATCAACCCCGTACTGCTCTGCACATACTTAGAACCTCTCATTAAAGCGAGATCTTCTTTTTTCTCGACTATATCAAAAACCGCACTGAATTTTTCGTCCCAGCGTACCCCGGCTACATACCCGCCTTTATCAATGATATGCTCGGCAAGTACGGTAAACATACCGCCTGAAGAACTTTCCATACGTATCTCATCGGGAGCGTAAGCGGCATAAACCTCCGGCTGCGCATTATTAAAATATATATCTTCATTTACTGCAGGACATTTGTTGTAGCAAAGCCCGCAGGAAGTGCATATATCGTCTTTTATTACCGGACACAAAAACCCCTCGCTGTCCGACTCCATTCTTATCGCATTTACCGGACATATATTATAACACGCGCCGCAGCCGGTGCATATATTTTTGTCGACCAAAACAACAGTTACAGCCACAGCTTTTGCCTCCTTTTCTCGGCTTTCTTCTTTTACTGTTTCCAAGCAGTGATTGTAAAAATTCTGCCTGTTTTGCGAACAGTTGTAAACACACTGATCAAGTCCGTATTCTTTCATTAAAGATAAAAATTTCGTTATATAATTTACTTTTGAAGATCGGCTCAAACCATTCAGACAACCTTCAATAAAATAACTGCAATATTCAAACAAGGAAGGTGATTTTTCAAATTCGAAAAGTGAAAAAGCATCTTTCAGCATTCTTTCGAGTATCATAAATTGTAGCTTTGCATACAACTCACTATCTTTATAAATAGTAGTGGAAAAAGAATCGCTTCTGTTATGCCGATAAAAATAAAGTTTGTCGGATATTATTACAACACCTGTCGCCTGCATAAGACAGTGCATTACAAATATGGCATCCTCGCCAAATATCAATTCCGTCGGGAACGTTATATGGCGCTCTTTTATAAATTGGGATCTTATGCAGTATCTCCAGCAAAAAACCTTCAAAAAACCGGTTTTTAGAAATGTGGTCTGATCAATTTTATAATAAAAATCATCCGGTGTAGTCAATATATCATACAGCCATTTACTTGCTGCCGGAGATTTCGGAAAGGGCGTAGAGCCGTATTCGATCATATCCGGATCGTTTTTTTCTATTATTACTCTGCTCAAAATTTCAAATGTATTTTCAGACAAATAATCATCACCATCTAAAAAAACAACGTAATTGCCTTTGGAAATATCCATTCCATTGTTTCTGGCAGCAGCGAGAGAACTATGTTCTTGATTTATAATGATAATTCTTTTGTCAATCTTAGAATATGCTTTAATTATCGACAGCGAATTATCGGTTGAACCGTTATTGATGCATATTATCTCAAGGTCTTTATATGTTTGATACAGCAAACTTTCCAGGGCGGACGGCAAAAATTTTTCCACATTAAATATCGGTATAATAACAGAAAAAGTCGGTCGGGTACTATCCTTATAACCGTCAGGATAAACGATCGTTCCTACAGGTATATCGGGGTTTGCGCAACGTATAGAACCTTTTTTCTGGTCATATCGTTCATCATTGCGCCACATATGATATTGATATGGATCCTCGGCTATTCTGACAATATCTCGTCTTTTCCACCAACAATCGCCGAAATTTATCTTTTCGGGGTCAATCTCAGATAAAATATCTTTAAATTTATCCGAAACGATTTTAAGAAAAGGATATCTGCTTACCGGGTCGGAACGTTCATATATATATAAGCAATTATCGTAAAATTGTGAACAGTATAGTGAAAAAAGGTGCTCTTTTCCATAATTTGCAGCATTGATAAAATTTATAACCTCATCATATTCTTTCAAAAAATATGGAATTTTTCTTTCTACGTTATTTATAGAAGAACTTGCGTTGTCCTGCCTGTAATGCAAAAACGGCTCATAAACGCACACCATCTTTTTTGTGGTTGATAACACCTTAAACGTAAATGAAATATCTTGAAATGATGCGCCTGGCGTTGTTAAAAATCGAATTTTGTTATCCGTCAAATATTTTCTGCGATATATTGCAGACCATACACTGGCCTTTCTGTTATAAAAGGAACCATTGTCATGCAATAACGGGTCGATTATTTTATTACATTCGTCCTTATGCAAACACTCGAAAAAATCATCTCTGTCTTCAGTTCCCCAATATAACCAGAAATTCGACTTAACAACATCAGCATCATATTCTTTTGCTTTATTATAAAGAGTTTCAAACATTTCGGACTCTGCGAAATCATCACTCTCTACTATGCCTATATACTCGCCCGATGCTTCGGATATAGCTGTATTTAGCGAATCCCCGTAACCGGAGTTAGGCTTATCTATAACAAAAATCCGTTCATCCTTTCCGGCAAATTCCGAAATAATATTCAATGTATTATCAGTAGAGCCGTCATTAACGCAAATTATCTCTATTTCTTTTAATGTTTGATCTACAATAGAACTCAAGCATTTTCTTATATAATTTTCAACATTATAACAAGGTACAATAATAGATAATTTTATATTATTAGAATTGCCGACCATATAGTTTTCACCATCCAATCAATTGCGTCTTAGCTTGCTTTTTATCCTTTGAATTATACCTTTACGCGGCCGCAGCATACTGTTTTTGTTCAAATCCTGCTTCAAGCTGTTTATCTGAGCGTTCAACTCCCAAACGGTATTGACTAATTTATTTATCTTGTTGTCCAAAATATTGAACTCATTTCCGGCTTTGTCAAACGGCGCAGTAATCGCATTTCTCAACCATTCATAAGAATCTTTCCTTAGAACAGACAAACGGGCCGATGTATATGAATAATCGATATTCTCCTGTAACTCGGGCTTTTTTTCAATATCGAAAATATTCTCTACCATTCTGTCAATAAGCCCGAGCTCGTCCAGCATTGAAGCAAAACGCCCTGCTCCGCGCTTTTTGTTAGATATTGAAATAAACGGCTTTTGAAAAATTATCGCAAAGCAGGTGCCGTGGAAAGAATCTGTAATTATAAAATCTGCGTTTTTGTAATAACTGAGAAAATCCTCTATATCTATTCCCGGCTTAATATTGTCCAGACCAAGCTTACGTGAATTTTCTTCAATATTCACAGCGTTAAGAAGATTTACATACGGCAATCCCAATTTCTCGGACAAATAAAGGATAGCCTGTTTTTTCTGCGCGTCCGGGTCAAGAATAAAACTTACAAGGTACTTCTCTTCCGGCTTGACCTGCGAGCTTTCAGCAAGCCGATGATACTCGTTAGGGTCGCACACGAATACCGGATCAAGCACCTTCTTAGCTTTCAACCCGAAATTATCCGACAGCAAATCTACGGCATAATCTTCTCTGACCGAGATCGCATCGAACCTATGCAGAAAATACGACATCATCATTTTATGCTTATCGGAACATTTTATCGTATTGCCGAATGAGGAAGCGTAGGATACCAGACGTTTTTCAGGAGATGCAAAATCCAAAAAATACTGCGGACCGGAATATTGCCACAACGCCGGATTAAAAAGCTGATCCGAGCCTGAAACAAAAGCGCTGCATTTTTCGTTCAGTTCACCCATTTTATTATTCCGATAAACATTACTTATCTTGTAATGCTTAGCGGCAAATCTTCTCGGCACGGTATCCTGATTCGGAACATATCCGTCGGGAGCGGATTTTTCTATCATAAGAACAGACAACCCCATACTTCTTAAAATCTGATGCAAAGCGAAATACGTAAGGGTGCCGCCGTAATTTTCGTTATACCACCAACCGACTATGCCGACATCGTACTTTTTTTCGGCGGCCGAATACGCAGCCTCGGAAAACGGCAGCTTATCCAAATTTGCAAAAAAAGCGTCGCGATTTTTGTGCATAGGTCTCGGAAACATAAGCTGCCCATTTTTGCGTTTGGCTATCTCTAGAGTACGCTCTCGCGAAACCTTATTGACCATTTTAAGAAGCGGAGAAATTTTTTCAAAAATCTCCATGCCTTTTTCGGTGTTGACAATAACCAAACCGGTTCCCTTACCGTCGTTATAAGAGGGATCAATTTCGGATATTCCCCAAAAATCTCCCAGCGTTATATCTCCTATCCTTTCCGGAGAGGAATATTTGCATTTCGCGCAGGAACGCCGGGTACTTATACTGTTCAAAAAAGCGATATAGTAAGGATCCTCACGGCAGTTTTCAAAATACTCTGTACCATCGTTCAGAATTATACTGCTGTATGTTCCCCATCCGCGCTTTTTATCACGAAAATCCACATTCTGCGGTTTTTTGCCTTTGTCCAGTTCCTCTATATATTTATCAAACGCCTTTGGAGAAGGCACGCCATGACAGACAATATCTACCGTAAACAAATTTTTATATTGCTTTCCGACAGCTGCATACAACCCTGCTACCTGGCAGGGACAGCCTGAAAAAAGCACAGGAACATCTTTTTCCAGTAACGCTTTTATCTCGGAGTATACGCTTCCGACATCGCTTTGGAGGTATTTTGAACCTCTGAGTCTGTCCAGTTCGTCCTCACTTCGGATAATTATATGCTTTACCTTGTAATCGTCGCTCCATGCTGCTCCGGCAACAGCTCCTCCCTGAGAGAGGATATACTTTGACAGTATGCTGAAAACTCCGCCGGATGAACTCTTCATGCGAATGTCATCTTCCGCCCAGCAGGCATACACGTCACCATTACCGCTGACGGGATAAACGCCGCCCTCGGCAGGACATTTGCTGTAGCACAGCCCGCATGTCGTACACAGTTCCTTGTTTACCGACGGGAAAAGAAAGCCCTCTCCGTCCGGCTCCATCGTTATAGCATTCACCGGGCAGAGATTATAACACGCACCGCAGCCGGTACATTCATTTTTATTAACTTTCTCTATATTACTAGCCATCAGCAATCACCCTAGAATCAAATTACAAACGTCAACGCTCATACTCTCAGATATTCATCCGAAACGTCGCCGATATACTTATGGCGTCCGTCTACAAATTTTGCAAAGAACGACGGAAGCGTCGGGGATATTCCGTCCTCTTTCGGCAGCAGCTGTGGGTCTATCAGGTTAAGTATTCGTATTATCTGCTCGAATGTTTCCGACTGGCTGTTTTCGCCGTTGGGACACTCCTGCACCGTCATGAAATACGGCTTTGTATTATTGATAAGCAGATTCATGTAATAATCGCTGACCAAAAGCGAGAATATCTTATTGTGAAGCTCGGCAGATCTATATTTTTGGGCAAGCTCCAGTCTGTCGGCAAAGGACTTTAATACTTTTACGCATTCTCCGGTAGGGATCCAGTCTTGCTTATATACGTTTCTTGACACATACATCGGCTTATCGACGACTACAATCTTGCCGGACGTCAGACAAGCGGCGGATAAAAACACCTTGCCGCTCTCTATGGAATAATCCGTAAATTCCAGCTTTTTATCTACAACGAATTTTTTGCGGAACATCGCGTTTCCCAACACGCACTCCAGATAATATGTGCTGTCGTTGTCATCATACTTTGCCGGTGCTCCGGAATAATACATGCTGTCAAGTTCCTTGTTAAGGCTGAGGCATACATCTGCTTTTTCCCTTTTTGCCGTACCGAGCCACTCGGATAATACGTTTTTATCCTCCAGCCAGTCGTCAGGTCTTACAAACAGAAGATAATCTCCGGCGCTCAGCCCGATACCTGTATTATATCCGTCGGTATAATGACTTTTTGACGTGTTGTATACCCGTACCCTCTTATCCTTGTGAAGATATTTATGAATAACAGAATATGTTGAAGCGCTCGCTCCGTTATTTATAATTATCAGCTCAAAGTTTTTATGATCCTGCCCAAGACAGCTTTCTATCGTCTGCTCGAAATAGGTGTGATCGCAGTCGGCGCTTATTATCACGGACACATCGCACTTAAAAGGCTTTTCTTCGGCAACGGTGTAAAAATACTTGAACATGTCCCGTATATGATCCGGAAAACTGTATTCATATTTGTAAAATCCTCCGTCGGTCCATACTTTAGTAAGCAGCTTTGCGTTTTCTGCTCTTTCGTTGAGCGGCATCTTGATAAAATCGTCGTATAAAAATTCAACGCTCCATCTAAGAAAATCTTTACCCATCTTTTTCATGTCGCCGGATCTTATCCATTCCTGCGCAACATGAAGCACCATCTTTATATGCGCCAGGCACTTCTTCTCAACGTTTTTATACACGATGGAATTCATCAGCGAATCCTCGCGGTACCAGCGATAATTGTACAGCTTATCGGAAATCAGCGTTATACCTTTTGCTTTCGGATATATCCTGAACTGGAACGCGTTATCCTCGCCGACGTGTATATCCTCATTAAGCTGGAATTTATTGCGGGTAAGCAGTTCCCTTTTCATGAACGTCCGCCAGATAAACGGACGCGAGGCATGATTTTCAAACAACAGCTTTTCGTCGCCGGTTTCATAGTAAGCGTTCTCCGGTGAAAGCACCCAATCAAGCCAACCGTCCGGCGCAGGATCGCGCGGAAAAACATTCGCCCCGCAGATAACTATTTCGGAATTATCTTTTACGGCCGCCATCAGCATTTTTTTGATCATGTCCGGCTGAATATAGTCATCCGCATCGACAAAAGATACATACTCTCCGGTAGCGGCATTTATACCGGCATTACGTGCTGAAGGAAGTCCACCATTATTTTTGGTTATTATTTTTATGCGCTTGTCCTTTTTGGCGTATTTCTTCAAAATAGATGCGCTGCGGTCAGTTGAACCGTCATCAACGCATATTATCTCTATATCCGAAAAAGTCTGACCGATCACGCTGTCAAGGCACTGCTTCAGATATTTTTCAACGTTATATACTGGTATAAGTACAGACACTATAGCCATTTATGTCACTCCTTTTATTTTCCGAAAAGTTTTTGAAAAATTTTTCTTATGGTCATTTTCAAGCCATATGTTTTTAGATACACTTTGGCCTTTCCAAAAAGAGATAACTTTCCGTATTCAGATGAACCTATCACAACGAGCGGCTGTTGCGCCGGAGACAAAACGTTTTGATTTTGTTCTGTAACATCTTCAACCGCTTTATCTCTGACTGCGATTTGCTGAACTGCAATCTTTTCTTTGCGAGAATCAACCCTGACTTCCAGAGTATTGACTTTAGGAAGAGATAAAGTCAAGGCAAGGTCGTCGCCGCACATTCTGCGGGTTATCTCTCCTAAATGATTAAGCTCTTTTTGCTGATCGTTAAGCTGCTTTACGGCAGCGGCGGTTTTAACTGTCGGGAATCTAAACCACATCGGCGAATCTACTGCGCAGTTCCACCAAAAATTACTGTACACGCCCTGCACGTTAGCCCACGGCTCATTCTCGCCGAAATACAGCACCGGACGCCACGTTGCCTCAAGCTGGTACTGCCCTCGGTTTTTGTACTTTGAGAAAATCGGCAGATCATATTCCTTTACCGTTCCCGCCTGGGTGATGAACCACTCCGCGAAAAATCCTATCTGATCCTCGCATAGAAGATTAATGATATTTTCCGGTGATTTATTGCCGATGAACGGCTTTGCCTTATTATAGATATCGTGCTTTCTGAATCGGTCGGCGTTTATCACGAAAATATCATTTGATAATTTTCTGTCGGCGGAAACATTTGTCACCACGTCCTCCGGCAATCCGCTGATATAATAATCATCAACGCTGCAGGTGCGGTAAAACTCGCCGAGATCGTGCATAGCTATGGTTTTTTCATTAAAATATATCAGCTTCTTCACCTTTGGCAGGCGCTCGGATATTTCCAGCGGATAATATTTCTGCTCAAGCTCGGAGCTGATAAACTCTATCTTGCAGATATCGTACAGCTCGGTCAGCTTTTCGAGATTGTTCTTATCCTGCTCGGTAATATCCTCCCCGTGAATAAGGTAAAAGGTGAACGATGTGCCTTTCTTTGCCTTTTCTAATGCGGAGATCATTGAAACCTCGGTCGCAAATAGGTTGTCCTTGTTTATAGGGTAAGCTATAGGAATGTTGATATTTTCCGACACGAAATTTATTGGATATACCTTGTACTTCTTGCCCTCTTTCATCATTTTATAGATGAAAATTCCGGTCAGACGCTCCGAGATGAAAAAGCGCTTTTCGGAAATATCCGTCCTCTTGCGGAACTCCTCCAGTATGCTGAAGATAAACTCACAATACTTAAAAAACAGCTGCTTCGGAAAGATGAACATATTGCAGAAATTTCCCACGTCCTGCATCATATATTCGTCCGCCGCTCTGGAATACTGCGGGTACATTTCTTTGAGCAGCTTAAGCGCAAGCTCCATATCCTCTATGCGGTGATTTGCAAGATAGTGCTTATATATACCGTCCACCTTGCCGAGATGGCAGGCAAAATCGCAGCTTTCCAGCTCCTTTGAAAGCCGCTCGGGGTCAAAATTCAGTATCTCGGGATAATGCTCCGACTCCATTTCCGGTATCTCGTAAACCTTTATCTCGCCCTCGTTGAACACGAAATGCCGCCGGTAGTGCATAAGCCCGATATAGTCGGGATCGTCCAGCTTATCGTAATTCTTCCACGCCCAGTAAAGAGCGGTAAGCTCGTTATATGTGCGGTTAAGCTCGGAAATATTATCTCCGGTATCATCGCCTATCATGTTATCCAGCAGCCATTTCAGCTTTGGATCGTCCGGCTTCATCTCTTTCTTTGCTATCGCACGACCCAGATGTATAGGCGTAAAAACCTCGTTTTTTATCAAAGTATCCGGCTTATGATAGCACACCAACAGCTTTATCTTCTTCATTTTGTACCTCTTTTGAATTTATATAATATAAAATTTTTCAAGCTTTTCTTCGTCATATACCCTCTGCCTGTCCGACTGTCAAAATGCAGCGCGGTCTTATAGCCGAAGTACATTTCCTTTCGGTCAAAAAAGATATCTGTCACGGCATGATCTTTCTTGCAAAAACAATTCGGTATCAAATGTCCGTACAACAATATCTTCTTGAAAAACGACGGAACGGCTTGCTGCGACAAGTCCAGCTTTTCCTGTGAAAATCTCACCCCGTACTTGTCGTAAAGCGTATTTTCGTCCAGCATAGGGTAGTTCAGCTTGCGTATTTGTTCGTGATTTTTCTCCGGGTCAAGTTTCTCTAAAAACGCCGTACCCTTTAGATGATCCCGATAGCCCAGCCGCGCGGCATACGCCATATCGTACTGCTGGCAGCACAGCTTTTCGCGAACCCGCCAACGCGCGAATTTCTTTGCCTCTTTCGGCGATATCCCTCCATGCAGACTGCGCAGCAGCAGAAAATTTCTCACATTGTAATACTCGGAATCGGAGTTGTATTTTCCGTCGAACCTCTCGTGCCATACACCAACTCCGTTCAAAGTGACGATGTTCATTTTACAGCGTAGCGCATATTCCACATCGTCGTATTTTATGAAAAACGGCATGGGCAACAGCCCGCTTTCGGCATATTTTGACGGCATACAGAACATCCACCAGCCGCCGTAATTTATCTTCTTTTCCTGTTCGTTCAAATACAGATTTTCCGGCTTTGTCATATCCAGTCCGTAGGAAAACCCCGTTTGAACGCCGCTTGCGGTATCGAAATATCCGCCGGATTCAAAGCACCTTGTCGGCTCGTCCGAAAACAGCATGGTTCCCGCGACGCTGATATCCTCATTCTTTGCGGTTTTCAAAAAGCCGAACAGCTTTTGAAACGATACCGGCTCAAATTCCACGTCATCGTCCATAAGGACAATATGTGTGAACCCGTGCTGCGCGGCGTACTCCATTCCTTTACCGAATCCGCCGCTGCCGCCGGTGTTCTCATTCGGGATAAGCGTTATTCTCTCGTCAGAGAAATCTGTCAGCGTCCTGCCGTTGTCTACCACTATGACCTGCCCGGAAGTGCCGCTTTTTCGCAAATATTCCGCAAGTAGGGACGCGTTTTTCTTGGCAAATTGCTCACGATGATATGTGCATATCACTATTGCGGGGAGTATTTTGCGAACGTTTTCGCATTCCGCAAGCACGGTTATTTTTTCTATCCCGACATTCTCGGACAGCGCGGTAAGCTTCAGATACAGATACTCGGCATTGTCGGGAACGTCGGCAAGCTTTACCGAAACGCCGTTTGTTCCGTTGGAAAGTAATTTCCCGTCGTCAGCAAAAATTTCAAAGCGCAGCGCACCGGTGAATATCGCCTCACAGCTTATCGCCAAAATATCGCAGTACCGCCGCATTTTCCCTACAGAGATCAAATTAAAATATGTGTCAAACGTGACCGACGCGCCGGGCTTATCAGCTGAAAGTCCGCCGTTTTCCGTTTTGAACTCGTCGGTGCGATAATACAGCTCCTGAGCGCCTTCGTGCGGGATAAGCGCAAAGTTGAAAAGCTCAGTTCTCATGGCTTAAACACGGCATAAAACCGCCGAAATTTTTCGTAATTGATAAAATTAACGAAAGATTAAAATAGTGTTTCACTCCGGAGAGGAGGATATACCGCTTTCCGGAAAAAGACATTTGAATCATTCCCTTATTATGTTTTCGAAATGAGCTCTCCGGAGCAGCCTCCTGTCGATGTTATCGCAAACTAAAAAATTAACGAAAACGCACATGTTTATTATATCACCTCCAAAATGAAAAGTCAATACATATTTAACGAATTAAAGCTATGTTGCTTGACATTTATCGGTTTCTATGCTATAACTTTATGCGGGGATAATTAACGCCTGCAAATCGGCGAACCCGCATATCAAGTTATAGGAGGCTTTTATGACGTCGGTAAAGAATATGACCTTCGGTTCACCGCTGCGTATACTTCTATCCTTTGCGATGCCGCTGATGGTAGGAAATGTATTCCAGCAGCTTTACACGCTGGTGGACTCGATGGTCGTAGGCAACAAGCTGGGACTGAACGCGCTTGCCGCGATAGGCAACGGCGAGTGGCTCAACTGGCTGGTTTTAAGCCTTATACAAGGATTTGCCCAGGGGTTTTCCATTCGCTTAGCGCAGAATTTCGGCGCAAATGACGAAAAGAACTTCAAAAGAACATACATAACTTCGCTTAAACTCTCGGTTTTTTGCACTATAGGCATCATGTGCTTTGCGTTTATATCTTTACAGCCTATACTCAGGCTGCTTGGCACTCCGTCGAAAATATTTCCCATAACAGTCACCTATCTCAGCGTGATATTTGCGGGTGTGCCTATCGTAATGGCATATAATTTTTTAGCGTCCGTTTTACGCGCTATCGGCGACAGCAAAACGCCGCTGCTTGCAATGATAGCCGCTTCGCTGTGCAATATCGTTTTGGATCTGCTGTTTGTGCTGGTCTTCGAGTGGGGAGTCGCCGGAGCGGCCGCCGCCACTCTTATAGGTCAGGTGGTATCGGCGGTGATATGCTTTATCTCGCTGAGAAAGCTGGAGCTGATACATGTTCCGAAAAACGAACGCGGCTTTGACAAAAGGCTTGCCGGCAAGCTGTTAAAGCTTGCCATGCCGTTTGCGTTTCAGAATCTGATAATCTCGGTAGGCGGTCTGATAGTACAGTTCGTAATAAACAGCTTCGGTGTTTTGTATATCGCCGGCTTTACGGCTACAAATAAGCTATACGGTATACTTGAAATTGCCGCTATCTCTTACGGATTCGCACTAACGACCTACGTCGGACAGAATTACGGTGCGAATAATATAAAACGCATAAATAAAGGCGTTCACGTAGGCGTACTGGTAGGCGTCGTTACCGCCGCGATAATCAGCGCCGTAATGCTCCTTTTCGGTAGGTACATAGTCGGCGCGTTCATTTCCGGAGAACCTGCGGACGCTGAGAAAACAATAGATATAGCGTACCACTATCTTTGCGTTATGTCGGCGTTCCTGCCGGTGCTTTATCTGCTGCATATCTACCGTTCATCTCTGCAAGGGCTGGGCGATACGGTAATGCCGATGGTTTCGGGCGCGGCGGAGTTCGTTATGCGAACAGCCACGATATTTTTACTGCCTATGCTGATAGGAACGGAGGGTATCTTCTGGGCGGAGGTCCTCGCGTGGGCGGGAGCAGACGTGGTGCTTTTAACAAGCTATTATGTAAAGATGTCGGCTGTTAAAAAGCTGCCCTCCAATGATATCGATATGATAACTTCATAAAAAACGCGTCGGCATTATCTGTCGACGTGTTTTTTAAGTATTGCTTTCAGTGCGGACATCGAGGCGGAATGTGAGCGTTCCACCACGGTAGTTCGGTCTATCCCGCACAAAGCGCTGTGCAGCATTTTATGCGACATTGTGCCGGTGAAAAGTACCAGAAGATCCGGCTTTCCTATATGTTTTATCCCCTTTATATGCGTAAATACTTTCGCGTCGCAGCCATGCTCTCCGCAAAGCTCCTTATACTGACGTACCATGCAGTCGTTACCGCCTACTATAACTACGCTCATTCACTTTCCTTTCCCGAAAATCAACCATTCAAACCGGATATTTTCATAACGGTATATGCTCCGGTGGAATTTACCGCCCTGCGCAGCGCCTGCTCGTCCGGCTCAGATTTCATCAGCACGGTGACGCTTCCGCTGCCCACGTCGGCGGTCGCCCATACCCCGTCAAGGACGTTCAGCGCGTTTTCCACCCGCGTTTCACAGCCGGAGCATACCATTCCGTCTACGGTAAGTATCACCTTGAACGGGTAGTGCGCTCTGTTGCGGTCGGCGACCTTTATCTTTGCCGCTTTCTTATCACCGCCCGACCCGCAGCAGCCCTGCGACAGCTTTTTCATATAGCTTTTTATCACCGCAACAGCAAACAGCAGTATCACCGCCGCCGCCACGATTATCCAAACGACCGAGCTCTCGTCCATGATACAAGCAGCCCCTTTCTTTTGATTTAGTACAAGATAGTTAGTTAAGACAAACTTAATTCTCAAAAACAAAGGGACAAGGTCTGTTGTCCCTTTGAGATCGAGAAAAGAACGTCGTGCTATTTGCCCTGCGTCTGATGGCATTTTCCGCTCATAGCGCAGCCGGAGCAAGAGCCGCCGCATCCGCCGCAGCTTTTCCCTTTCTTTTTATCTTTTATCATGAAAGCGATGACTGCGGCAACTACCAGCGCAACGACAAGCGATACGATAATTGTTGAAATTATACCGGGCATACTATCATCTCCGTTCTTATTTGTAGCGACTCCGCTCGTGAGAGGGCGCGCCGTCAGCTCTTTATTTTTGCGGTAAGCTTTGTGGATTCCTTATAAGGCCTTACAAGCAGGAATACCATACCTGCCGCAAGCAGCAGCGCGGCGATAAATCCTACCACGTTGATATTTCCGGTGAATACCGAGCCTACCTGATATACGATAAGCGAAACGACGTAAGCAAATACGCACTGATAACCTATCGCGAACCACGTCCACTTTGCGCTGTTCATCTCGCGTCTGATAGCTCCGATAGCCGCAAAACAAGGCGCGCAGAGCAGATTGAACAGCAAGAAGGAATATCCCGCAAGCTGTGAAAGTCCTTCAAAGTCAAGCACACCGAATACGCCTACGACCTCTTCCTTTGCGACAAGTCCCATGATAGTAGCGATAGCCGCCTTGATAATGCCAAAGCCCAGCGGTGCGAATATCCAGCAGATAGCATTTCCGATCATGCCGAGTATGCTGTTTTCAATATCCATTTCGGGATCGAATACGAACGAGCCGTCGACCACGCCGAATACCGAGCCTGCCCAGACGATTATCGAAGCAAGCAGTATGATAGTACCCGCCTTTTTGATGAACGACCAGCCGCGCTCCCACATGCTGCGCAGGATATTGCTTACCGTCGGCCAGTGGTACGCGGGCAGCTCCATTACAAACGGCGCGGGATCACCGGCGAACATCTTGGTTTTCTTCAAAATTATACCGGATACGATTATCGCTGCCGCTCCGACAAAGTACGCGCTGGGCGCTACCCACCACGCGCCGCCGAAAAGCGCCGACGCTATCATAGCGATGATAGGCAGCTTTGCTCCGCAGGGGATAAACGTCGTTGTCATGATAGTCATTCTACGGTCGCGCTCGTTTTCGATAGTCCTCGACGCCATGATACCTGGTACTCCGCAGCCGGTGCCTATCAGCATAGGTATGAACGACTTGCCGGAAAGCCCGAATTTGCGGAATATCCTATCCATAACGAACGCGATACGCGCCATATATCCGCAGGCCTCAAGGAACGCAAGGAATATAAACAGCACAAACATTTGCGGTACAAATCCGAGGACAGCGCCTACACCGGCGATTATACCGTCAACGATAAGGCTTTCCAGCCAATCGGCGCAGTTTATAGCCTCCAGACCGTCCGCGGCGAGCTTCGGGATACCGGGCACCCATACGCCGTAATCTTCGGGAGCGGGCGCTTCCTCCAAAGCCGCGTCTACCGTTTCGGAAATATCGTAGCCCGCCTCGGCAAGTGCCTCACCGTAGGAGCCGTAAGCCTCGTCGAACGCGCCGAAGTCCTTTTCCTCAACAGCGCCTAACACCTCGTCCGCGCCGATAACTCCGGCGTCCGCCGCGCTCTTTACCGTTGCGGCAACGTCGTCGGTGAAGATGTTTTGTTCGGCATATTCGCCCATCGCCTGCTCGTACTGTGACGCGCCGATATTGAATAAATGCCAGCCGTCGCCGAACAGTCCGTCGTTTGTCCAGTCTGTACACCATGTTCCTACGGTGGTTACCGAAATATAATACACAAGGAACATTATCACCGCAAATATAGGCAATGCCGCAAAGCGGTTAGTCAGCACCTTATCTATTTTATCGGAGGTGGACAGCTTGCCCGCGCTCTTTTTCTTATAGCAGCCTTTCATAAGCTGCGCTATGTATACATATCTCTCGTTGGTGATTATGCTTTCCGAATCGTCGTCAAGCTCGGCCTCCGCCGCTTTGATATCCTCTTCTATATGAGCCAGCTTGTCGGCGGGAATATTCATCTGAGCCAGCGCCTTTTCGTCGCGCTCGAATATCTTTATCGCGTACCAGCGCTGCTGCTCTTCGGGAAGATCATGCACCGCCGCTTCTTCTATATGCGCTATAGCGTGCTCCACCGCGCCGGAAAAGGTGTGCATAGGCACCGTCTTTTTGCCCTGCGCCGCTTCGATAGCGGCTTCGGCAGCCTCCATTATACCCGTGCCTTTCAGTGCGGATATTTCCACTATCTTGCAGCCCAGCTCGCGAGAAAGCTCGTCGGTGTTTATCTTATCGCCGTTCTTTCTCACCACGTCCATCATGTTTATTGCGATGACTACCGGTATTCCGAGCTCGGTAAGCTGTGTGGTAAGATAAAGGTTCCTCTCAAGATTTGTGCCATCTACGATATTGAGTATCGCGTCCGGGCGCTCTCCTATAAGGTAATTTCTCGCAACGACCTCTTCAAGCGTGTACGGCGACAGTGAATAAATGCCCGGCAGGTCGGTGATAGTGACCCCCTCGTGCTTTTTAAGGCCGCCCTCCTTTTTCTCGACGGTAACGCCCGGCCAGTTTCCTACAAACTGATTAGAGCCGGTCAGCGCATTGAACAGCGTCGTTTTGCCGCAGTTGGGGTTTCCCGCAAGAGCGATTTTAATATCCATTTATGATATCCTTCCTTTCCTTACGGCGAAGTGCCGCACTTTAATGTTAGTATACACTAACTCTTGCGTAATAAAACGCAATAAAATTAAACCTATCGTTATTCGATCTCTATCATTTCCGCGTCGGCTTTTCTGAGAGAAAGCTCATATCCGCGGACGGTTATCTCGATAGGATCGCCGAGCGGAGCTACCTTGCGTATGTATATCTCAACGCCCTTTGTGATACCCATATCCATTATGCGGCGCTTTACAGCACCCTCGCCGTGCAGCTTTACGGTCTTTACCGTTTCGCCGACCTTAGCCTGCTTTAATGTTTTCATAGCCTTACCTCCTGTATATTGTATGTCCGGGCCGCTTATGTAATTACCGACAGGCAGTTTCGGCGAACCGCCGTCGGCGTTTTTCGACCTAGATCATGATTTTCTGAGCCATCTCACTGCTTATCGCGATACGCGCCTCTTTAACGTTGACGATAACGTTCTGTCCTAAAGCATTTATCACAGTAACAGTTCCGCCTACGACAAAGCCGAGATTTTCAAGGTGCTTTCTCACCTCCGGCTTACCGCCTATCTTTTTTATTATGTTCTCCTCACCGACAGCAGCAAACGTTAGCGGCATCAATCCAAACGCTCCTTTATAATTAGTCTAAGCTAACTTTATTTCTGTTTTAACGGTTAGCATCTGCTAACCATTAATTATTATATACCGTTAAGAGAAAAAAGTCAACAGTTTTCCTAAGAAAAATACAAATTCGTCATTTTTTCGTTATCGGTTAGTTATAACTAATTAAATTTGTGCAAAACAACAAAATTGCTCTGCTGTTTCCAACAGAGCAATAATTTTACCACATAGGTCTGTCGCCGCGTCCGCCGAAGCCGCCCATACCGCCTCCGGGGCCTCCCATGCCTCCCGCGGTAGTGCCTGTAACGCCGTTTTCGGCGGTAAAGCTGTCAATAGCGTTTTCTCCCGAATATACGGTATATTCGGTACCCGCTTTAAGCTCGGGAGAGGATACTATTATCGACTGGCAGTTTTTAGGAGTAACGGTGCTGAGTACCTTATTACCGGAAGAGTCTTTCACAGATATTTCGGTATTTGCCGCAACATCGGAATTCAGCGAATAGCATGGCTGCGACGATTCGGACGGGGTCTGAGCCATTCCGACCGCACCCAAAGCGATAAGCGTGCCGCCCGTCAGCTTGAAACTCATCTGATAATCAAGCGCGCCGTTGCCGCTGTTAGTAGGGCCGTAAACTATAAGCCTGCCGCCGCTCATGGTCACGCTGCCGTTGGAATCTATGCCGTCGCCGGACGCGTTGACCGTGATATCTCCGTCGGTGATATTGATATAATAATCCTCCGAGCCCTCCGGATCAAAGCCCCACGCTCCGGCGTTATCTCCGCCCGCGGCGTTTAACCCGTCGTCAAGCGCGGTAAGAGCTGCCGTGCCGCCGGTTATATCTATCGTCATGCCCTCCAGACCCTCGTAACAGGACGGGATCTCTATATTTCCTCCCGACACCGTCAGCTTATTATCGGCGTGGAAAGCGTCGTCTCCGGTGGAGATTGAAATTTCTCCTGCGTTTATAGTAACATCGGCGGAATGGAAAGCGTCGTCCGCGCTGTCTATGCTGAATGTGCCGTTATTTACGGTTATCGAGGTATCGGCTTTGAACGCCTTGGTGCTCGTATTACTGCCGGAATCGTCGGTCATGGTATCAAAGTCGAACGGAGAATTTCCGTCGGCGGAGAACCTGTCAAATCTTCCTCCGCCGAAATTTCCCGTATCGGAATGCTGTACCCCCGCGCTGCCGCCGCCGGTAACTACAGTGTATTCCCCGCCGTTTACGGTAAGCGCAGTCTGCGCCTGTACAGCGTCACCCTCTGCGTTAATGTTGAAAGTGCCGCCGTCCAGCGTGATATATCCGAGCTGCGCGTCGTCGGCCTCGGTGGATTTAAGCCCGTCGCCGCCGCTTTTTACGGTAATGCTGCCGCCGTTTATCACAAGGCTGTCCTTGCCTGTTATTCCGTCGTCGGCCGAGTTGACGGTGATATTCCCGCCGGTTATCTCCAAACTGTCCTTACACTTTATCCCGTCCTTATAGTTTGCCGTTATTGTCAGCGAACCGCCGCCTGTTATAACGGTATCGTCCTTGCTGAAAAGCGCGGCGTCCGGCTCGTCCTTGCCGCTCGCAAGAGTGTAATTTTCTCCGTCGGTCAGTGTGTTTTGCGAGCCGTCGGCCAGCTCAACGGTCAGCGTGTCGGCGTTTATGCAATATATCGGCGCGGATGAGGCGCAGGTTAAATCAAGACCGTTTAATATCAGAGTCACCTTATCGTCCTTTCCCGCCTCTATAACGACCTGACCGTCACCGCTGCCGCTGAGTTCATACACGCCCGCTCCGGTTATCGTCACAACGCTGCCGTCCGCTTTTGCGTTTTTACCTGTTATATTCACCGAAGAACTGTCAAAGGAAATTTTCGTATCGGCGTTCGCTGCCGTACTCTGCGAAGAAGTTGCGGTACTGCTTGCCGTGGGATCTTCCCCGCCGCTTTCGACTGACGTAACGGACGTATTGCCGGAAACATCGCTGTTTTCCTGTTCCGACGAAGCGGTGTTTTCATATTCACAGCCACACAGCAAAACGCATAAACTAAGCAGCACAAGTATGCTTTTCTTTTTCATAATATTTCTCCTTTTTGTTAAAGCTCTTCCGGATTAGCGGGCATTATCCCGCATGAAATCGGGAGATTTCCGTTGCGGCAGCGCAATTTATCTATCATCTCTTTTTCGCGTTTAGCGTCCTTTTCGATTATCTCGTATCTTAGATCGAACATTGTTCCCATTCCGGCGGATCTTGCCTGAATAAGGTTCGCCTTGCCGCAATATTCACTGAATATATCGTCAAAACAGCCGTTGTAGTCGAGATTTTCCGGGATGGAAATTCTAAGTAACTTTGCCGCGCTGTTTTGCGAAAGTCCGGGGATAAAGCTGACTACCACCAGTATTATGCCCGCGGCGAACGCAAGGAGCACCGCAAAGCCGATATATCCCATTCCGGTAGCAAGTCCCAGTCCCATAGCATAAAAAATATAGCATATATCGCGGGAATTTCCCGGGGTGGAGCGGAATCTTACCAGATTGAACGCGCCCATTACCGCGATACCCGCCCCTACCGAGCCGTTTACCAGCATAATGACCGCCTGCACCAGCACCGGCAGCACCATAAGCGATACCAACATATTTTTTGAGGCATGGCGGTTATTTATACGGTACGCCACCGCCGCCAGCAGACCCAGCGCGATCGACGAAAGAATACATATCAAGCTTGACTGTAAGGTCAGCCCCTCCGCCTGGTTTATGACACTTGAAAACATTTGCTGTTATCCTCACTATCCTTGTTTTTTTGAGCCGCACCGTCCGTTTTAGAACAGATACTTTGATTATATATACTGCCGTACTTTGAAAACGAGCCCAGATATATCTGCCGCTCGGAAAGTATATCGGTGAGCCAGACCGGTACCGCGCCGACCGCCTTTATCTCCATTACGCAATACGGCTGATCCTCCAGCAGCTCGCCGAAAGTTCCCATTCTTAGATCAAGCTGCGTCGTCCTGCTGCGTATGTTGCTGTCAAACGTTATGCGAAATTCCTCGTCGTCCTTTGCGTAATATGCCGTTCTGTCGTAGAATATCGCTATCTTGGGATAAAGCGAGTATTTTTTTATAATGTAATCTATCTCTCCGGTCACCTGCGTTTTTTGTAACGGAGCAGCGCCGTTTACCAGCCAGTTATACGCCTCGGCGTAGCTCATGCACTCGCGCCGTTTATAAACTATGCCCTTATACTTTTTCTTTATCTCCGCAAAAGCCGTCGTGCTATCATCCGGCACACCGTAGCATCTTAGCCGCAGTTTTTCCTTATACACGGGCTTTGACAGCGAGGTTCGTATCAATTCGTCATAGTCATTGTCAAAATAGATGTTCGATACAGTTTCCTTGGCGTATTTGTCCGCAAGCACCATTCCCTCGAGTCTTTCCCAAAGGCTGCGGAATTTTTCCTCGCTGAGCGCAAATTTAAGTTCTTTTCGCTTAAATGTGTTCAGATAAGACATTGCCTGCTCCTTTCGATTTTCTGATTACGTTGGATAGTTTAACATCTAATTGTGTATAAAATATGATAATTCCAAAACAAATTTTTGTAAAATTTCAAAAATCAAAAACATAATGTCGAATGATAAAAAGAAGATCCCGCTTGCATTATTTTCAGTAAGCGGGATCAATAGTTTTAGAGATCGATAAACCTCTTGTAAAAGTTAAAAATCATTTGTTAGATATCCGAATCATCGGAAAAGTTATTTCTTTTTCTTTTTAAGTGCGAAAGCTGCCGCCATCGCAATGAGCGAACCTATCGCAACCGAACCGCCTGAGAGAACTACGCCGGTTATCGGGTTATCCTGCTGATTATCGCCGTGGTCGCCCGCAGTTATCGTATCGGTAGTTTCGGGAACAGTAGTTTCCGGCTTGGTAGTTTCGGGAACGGTGGTTTCCGGCTTGGTAGTTTCGGGAACAGTGGTTTCCGGCTTGGTAGTTTCGGGAACGGTAGTTTCCGGAGCTGAAGTCTCGGGTGCTGAAGTCTCGGGTGCTGAAGTCTCAGGAGCGGAGGTTTCCGGTGCCGAGGTCTCAGGTGCGGAGGTTTCGGGTGCCGAAGTCTCAGGTGCCGAGGTCTCAGGTGCGGAGGTTTCCGGTGCTGAAGTTTCGGGTTTAGAAGTTTCAGGTTCCGAAGTCTCGGGTTTAGAAGTTTCAGGTTCCGAAGTCTCGGGCTTAGAAGTTTCAGGTTCCGAAGTCTCGGGCTTAGAAGTTTCCGGCTCAGGCTGCTCCTGTTTCTTAAGGTTGGTCAGAACTATATCGGTATCGGCATAATCCTCGGAATCGCCCTCTGCATAAAGCACATTGCCCTCTGCGTTAATATAAACATTTATCACCGTATCCAGCAGCTGATATCCGTCGGGCGCTTTGGTTTCCGCTATCTTATAGTAGGTGTTAAGCTCAAGACCATTGAAGGTAACTATAAACTTGCCGTCCTTGACCTCCAGCGACTTTGTGGTAACTGCCGCGTTGCCCTTGTACAGCGTGAATACAGCGCTTGTCAGATTTTCGATAGTTGTCGCGTCTGCTTTAGACAGGTCAACGCCCTCAAATTTCTTTTCAAACGTTATATCCTGAGGCTGCGGTTTAAGCTCGTTCTGACATACGGGTATGTTGGAAGCGTACTTGCTGTCGTCCTCACCGATCAGCTTGTAGCTTACCTCACCGGTATCGCTTATGCTGAACACATAGACCTTGTCACTGAGCTTATAAAGCTCCGGTGACTTGGTTTCGGCAACGTAATATACTCCGCCGAGTTCAAGATCGGTGAATGTTACTACCCATTCGTTCTTCTCGTTGAGGTTAGGCGCGGCGGTAGTTACGGCATGCTTTTCGCTATCCGTGTACTTATCGTACAGAGTAAATATCGTATCTGCCGCAAGTTCGGCGATCTCATCGTCCTTTGCGCCGACATAGTCCTTGATTATCTCGATATTTCCGGGGACATAATGCTTATTGTTGGTTATCTCCGGAGTTTCTACGAGTTGTTTTTCACCGTATTTTGCAACGCCGTCTTCGCTGATATAAACCTCTACGACCTCATCACTAAGCTCGTATCCCTCGGGCGCTGCGGTTTCCTTTACCCAGTAGTAACTGTCGGGAGCAATACCGTCGGTGCTGTCAAAGCGGACGTACATCTTGCCGTCCTCATATACCAATCCGTCGGTAACAGCGACCTTATCAGCGTCTTTGCATTCTGCGGACTTATAGAGGGTGAATATTGTATCTGCCGCAAGCTTTTCAAGCGTGCTCTGCGGAAGCTTGTCAAGCACAGTATCACCATACAGCTTGATGATCTTTATCTCAAGCGGCATCTTCTTATTGATGAATACCGGTATTTTGTCATCATTAGAGTAAGAATCAGCTGCCGTGCCGTCGGTCATGGCGAATGTTGCCTTGCCACCGCTCACAGTAACGGTATAAACCGCTCTGCTCTTTACATAGCCGTCTGCCGAATCGGATTCCAACAGCGTATATTCTCCATCGGAAAGCTCGGTGAATTTCACCTTGCCGTCAGCGTCCGGCGATACGGTAACGGGTATCGTTTCGCCTTTCTTTACAAGACTGAATACCGTTTCTTCAAGTACCGACTTGTCAAGTGCCTTGATATCGGACCTGTTGCCATCGCTGTCAAGGTATTCCTTAATGACCTCGATATCGGTCTTTATCTCAACGACCTTGTCATTTACAACAGTCTTTACCGCATTGTCTGCAGTAGCTCCGTCTATCGAATACTCGACAGTATTGCCGTCTGCGGAAACAGTAACCTTTATCACCTTAGAGTCTGCGGTGAAGTTGACCTTATCGCCGTCTGCTCCGGTGTAGTAGGGATCTTGTGTTTCCTTGATATAGTACACTCCGCCGGGCTTGATATCCTCGTGAGTGAATACAAACTCAACTCTGTTGTTCTTTGTATCTGCGGTCGCTTTTCCGTGTACCACAGTATTCTTGCAATCCTCGTCGCTGTACAGCGTGAAATCGGTAGAATCAACAAGCTCCTGAAGCTGCGCGGCGGTAAGCTCGGACAGTGTGGTGTCGGAGAATTGCTTAAACAACTTCACATCGGAAGAAACCGTTATCTCGGTGTTCTTTATAACTACCGGTTCTTCTGCGGGAACGGGTGCAGCAGTTCCTACAACGGTGGAATACTTTGCGTTGCCCTTGCTGTCAAACTCGACTGTTATAGCGATTCCGGTGGCGTTCTCATAGCCGTCTGAGGTCTTGGTCTCAACTATTTTGTAGCTGCCACCGAGCTTTAATGTAAGTTCATTATCGCCGTAAGTCTTTCTGCTTTCAAATGTAACGACCGCCTTTGTGCCGTCCCATACCGGGCTGGTCTGAGCAAGCAGCGTACTGCCCTCATAAATTCCGAATACAGTACCGGACAGCCACTTGTTTATCTCGGTTTCACTCATGCCGGAGAAGTCTTTTTCGACGTACTCTTTGGTAAACTCTATCGCTGCGGGACGATACTCGTATTCGTTAACGAAAGGCATAGCGCCGACTCCGGTCTTGCCCTCGGCCGAATAAGTGACATTGCCGTCCTCATCAATGGTGAAGCTGTATCCCTTTGCGTTCACCTTGCTATCGTAACGATCGGGTGCTTTGACCTCGGTTATTACATATTCAGTGTCCTTTTCAAGGATCAATGTGCTGCCTTTTTCTATACCGGGCATTCCGGTCTCAAAGGTAACGGTAACCTCGTTGCCGGTGCCGACAACAGGCTTTGCCTCGGCAAGCGGGGTCAGCGTATTGTCAAGCTCTACCCTGCTGAGTAAAAAGCTCGTATCGCTCGCCAGAACTGCAAGGTCAAGCTTAAGCTCCTGCCAATCCTCATACTGCTTATTTATAACCAGCTTTATCTTTTCATTGACAAAAGCTGCCGCGTCTTGCTTCTCGTTATTTATATTATAATAAGTTGTTTTGCCGTCCGCGCCTATTACGCACTTATATATAGTGCCATCCAGCAGGTAGCCGTCAGCCGCCGCAGTTTCCGCAAGGTAATAAGTTCCGGGTGCAAGATTTGCAAATACCGCCTGCTTATCCTTGTTAAGAGTCTGAGGCTCACCGACAGGCTTGCTCAGAATTCCGTCGGTGTAGTCGGAATAAAGCGTAAACTCGGTGCTGTCCAGCATGGACTGTGTTATCGCGCTGTCAACGGTTTCGGCAAAAGTCTTATCCGCGGTTATGCTGCCGGTGACAATTTCCTCAGCCTTATTCTCAATGCTTAAGGTCTTGTCTGCCGGTCCCATAGCCGTTTCATCATCAATGTAAAGCGTGTAGGTAGTGCCGGTCTTGGTTACTTTGCACAGGTAAACATCCTCGCTCTTGGTGAAGCCTTCGGGCGCAACAGTCTCCTTAAGATAGTAACTACCGTAAGGCAAATCGGTAAACTCGGCGTAAAATCCGTCCTCACCTACGGTAAGCTGCGTTGCCGGTTTGTTTTCACGCTGACACTCCGGATCGGTGTAAAGCGCGAACTTTGTTCCCTCGGCAAGCTGCGTACGCTGAGCGGCGGACAGCTCTGCAAACGTCTTGCCCTCGAAAGTCTTATCTACCCTTATCTTGCCAAGCTGATAGTTGGTTATCGTGCATACATTGTCATCAACAACCGCGTCTTCGCCTTCGACGGTAATGGTTACATTTGCGTCGTCATCGACCTCAACGGTGATCGTACCGTCAAACTTCACATAGCCATCGGAGGAGTCGGTCTCGGTGATGGTGTAGGTCTTGCCGGGCAAAAGTCTGCTGAAAGTCAGCGTTCCCTTACCGGAATCCCACTTCGGGGTATCAGTCTTGATTGTATCTCCCAAGTCATTGTCTTTGAGCGCAAATAAAGTGTCTTCGACGAACGCTTTTATTTCATCGGTGGAAAGTCCGGCGGCGTCAAATCCGTCCCAAACCTTGTTTAAGGTGACGGAAGCGGTTTTGCCGAGAGGTTCGTTCTTTACGGTTATCTCAGCTTTGCCGTTTTCGTCTGCAAATCTGATATCATCATAATCCGGATATTGTGTTTTGAACCACTCCTTGGCTTTTTCAAAATCTCCGTCATATTTTTTAGCAAAATCCTTTGAAATAAATACAAGATATATCGGTTCTTCATTAGGCTGATAACCTTCATGTGGTGTGGTTTCGGTTATCGTGATAAGAGTATCCCACGGAAAATCTGTATAAGTGAACTCACCCTTAGGGTCATTGCCATATTCATTCGTATCCTTCAGGATATCCTGCCATTCGCCAAGATCAGGATTATAATAATTGATATTAAATACTGTTCCGTCAAGAGGTTCTCCGTTTTCATTCACCTTTTTCAGCGTAAGCGTACGCAGACCGTAACCGGATGACCATGACTGATAAGTAAGGCTACCGCCGGACACCTCTTTACTGCTGTAGTCGCCTTCAAATTCCTTTGTGCCGGTAACCTCCAGATTCAGCTTGTTGGTAAAGGTTTCCTGATTATTTTTATCAGCCACACTATTTATCTTGGTGTAGAATGTTATACGCAAATGGGTGCTCTTGTATTCGTTATCCTCGTCGATAAACAGTTGGAAACCGCCTAAGGTAACTATCTTTTTGAACTTATCCGTAATATCTATGTAGCCCTGGTGTGTACCCTCGCCCCAGTCATTAGGTATATCGCCGAAATATTCTACCTTAAAGTAGGTGGCTGCTCTGCCTTGATCGCCGTCCCATGTGTTGTTCAGTTCATCATCGCGCATTACCATTCTAAGTCCGGTGCCTGCGAGATCATCAACGATAGTCATGCCGCCCATATCTTTTCCGGCGGGATTGAATTCTACTACCCACTTTATGGCGTTGGCGGTACCATCTACCTGACCTTCCTTGGTAACGTCATCGTACTGAACTATACCGTTTGCCGCCTGAGTATCGGTAAATTTCTCTCCGTTTATCTCACCGGTCAGAGTGGTATGATTCTTAAACTGTACCTCGGGTTTATCGCTGTCGCCCAGATAATCGGATGCAAAGTCATCGTCAACCTTAACGGTAAGATGAATAATATAGCATTTGCTTATCGGGTTTTCTTCGGTAAAGGTAAAGTTTATCTTGTCGGCGCTGTACAGTTTTGTGCTACCGTTGTATGCAGCAGTACCCTCTGTCGTCGTCCAGTTGAGCACAGAACTTATATCGTCGCCGGAATAGGTTTTAATGCTGCTGTTGTCGGAATAAGAAATATCATGTACCACAACATCGTCAACGCTTAATAAAGATGTACCTACCGGCAGAACGTCATTAAAAGACTCGACATCTATATCAAAGCAATAAGGATTAACGATTATCTCATAATTGAATGTTCCGTTATATTTCTTGGCGTTTGTAACAAAATCAGCCGTGCCTACATAACCGTAATCATTATTATTGATATTCTTCCACAAACGAGCAGCCGATGCGCTATCCTCGGCATAACCAAAGAACTCACCGGTATCGGTTTCTACCAAAACATCATTATGTACTTTTCCGCTGAGATAATTTGTTCCCGAGTTGGGATACCAAGTACGGTGATCCCATTCCTGGTCTGTATAATGCTCGTCGATATTATAATTATCATCGAGAAAATCGCCGCCGGAAAGCTTGGTCTTAAGTTGGAAAGTATACTTATATTCACCGGTGACATTATACAGCACTATAGTAAGCTGCTTTCCGTCCTCAGAAACATAATAACCCTGTGAATCGGCAGTAATAGAATCCTTGTCCGGTACGGTGCTGCCTTTATAAGCAAGCGTGATGTTGTTATCGGCAGAAGCCTCACCTGTTTTGTTGCTGATTGCCGAAAGAGTTATCGTATTTCCGTCCGCTGTATAAAACTCAGGGAAGATCTGCGATCCATCAGGAGTATCCTTTATTATCGCATAATCATATTTCTTGGAAATATCATCAAAGGTAAAGTTCCAGGTAAACAAACCGCTGGCAGGATCAAAACCTTTTTTGGTCTTTTCTATCGGGTTGGTCTTGGTAGTTACCTTTTCGTGGTCGGTTATACCTTTTATAGTATCATTTTCGTGCTTCTTGCCGTCGGGAGTTTCAGCGGTTATCTTATCAGTCAGCAACTCGCCGTCATTATCTGCAACAGCGTTGCCGTCCTCATCAAACTGAGCCGCATCCGTGCTGTACCTTATTACAATTTTCTCACCCTGCTTAACTCCGGTGAGATCGAGCAGGAAGCCTTTTTTACCGTCGGAGGTTTCGACTAATACAGCTTTTTGATCTCCGAGAAGTGACTTTGCCTGCGCTGCAGTCATAGCTTCAACGCTTTCAGCCTTTACAGTTGTGCCGAGAGTAAAACTCTGGCCGTTTACGGTAACGGTGGCGCCTGCTTCGAGTTCCTGATTCTCGCTTTGGAAATAATCTAAGAAATAGGGATTTTCATAATTGAAGTTATCAGCATCTATAGTCACAGTCCATTCGATCTTCTGAGAATCGCCCTGTGACGGCGCACCGGACTTGTCTACCAGCTGCACGCTGCCCATGTTGGCATAAGCCGTATCATCCTTAGGAGAACTGTCCGGATCGGACGGTGTAAAGTGTGCGATATTAGAGTATCCGTTGGAGCCTGCGCTACCTCCCTGTCCGTCCTTTGAATCATTAATGGACTTATACTTTTCTTTCATGTAATCATCGGTAGCGGAGTATTCAAGAATTATATAGGCCTTTTTGCTTTCTTCTGTAAATTCATAAATAAAGTTGCCGTCTTCGTCGATCAAAGCGTTAAGTTCATCTTTGGTGAACTCCTTTGTAGTTCCGTCCTCATATTTTACAGTTACGGAATAAAGCGTAGCCGCATCATAGCCTTCCCAGTCATTTTTAATTATGGAGGAATCCGAGAACTTGCCGCCTTTAAGAGTGTTATCTCCGTTAGCGGTGACCGTAGCGGTAAAAGTCATGCCGAAAGGAGAATCCGACGTACCGACATCCTTTTTTAACGAATAATCGTCAGCCTTGGACGGACGCTTCGCGTCGATAACTATTTCCGCCTCAACGTCGCCGTCTTTTACGTCGACGTTCCAGTCAATATCGTCCTCGCCGTCATTATTTATCTTGGTTTCGATAGTAAAACCGAAAGGATCCTGCTCCCAGAAAAGCACGTCCTTTTTCAGTTTTACTTCTATTTCGTAATAATCGCCGTCCTCTTTAATATGCCATTCTCCGGCTTCGTATTTCGCGTTGTTTTTTTCGTCAAAAAACTCTATTGTTCCGTTGCGAAGATTATCGGGAATTACTATATCGCCGACAGTCTTTTCCGAAACCTCTTTATCGCCGGCGTGCTCGCTAACGGATTTTCTGACACGAAGCTTGGTGCTTACCTCCGGAACGTCGTTCCAACCATATTGTCCAATAAGACTGTCAACAATACCCTTCAATTCCCCAAAAGCACCTGGAGTAAGCATATCCTTATTATTCGGGAACGAACCTTCACCATGACTTTGTTCGTATATTTGCTTGACCTGACTGCGCAGTTCCTCCACAGTCACGTCTTTGCCGGTGCTATCCTTGCCGATAACCGTATTTGTTATCGCGCCGTTAGCGGGAGTGACATTCACATTGATATCAACGTCCACCGCGCCGGTGCCTTCATTGCCCTGCACCTGCACTTCAACGCTGCTGACGCAGTTGGAGTCCGTGCCGGTGTACGACGCCGCCCCTGCGAACAATCCCGGCAGCAGCGCCGTAAGACCGGTAGGCAGTATGCTCTGCAATACCAGTACAAACGATGTGATAAGAGCAATAACACGTTTTTTCATAGTTTTGTTCCTCCCAATGAGAAAAATTAATACAAATGATGTATATTATCCTGACAGATAAACTGAGCCAATTTATAAGTAATATTTTAACACAACCAAAATTAAATGTCAAACGTCGATGTCTTGTTTTGTAGTAAAAAATTATTTTAGTCGGTTCTTTTCGGAGATTTATATAAAAATAGCACTGAAAAATAGTGCAAAATACTGTTTTTCCGGAAGCATTTTATTGATGATTTGTCAAATAAAGGAACGCCCCGCTTATAAATCAGGGCGTTTTAAGCTAATTTAGTCCTTGAATTTTCAAGCGGCGTTTCCGAACTTTTTGAAAGCTCGCCGCCTTACTATAAAATACGATATAATGACTGCCGCGCCAGTCATCAGCCAGGTCACGGGATATACGTCCATAAGCAGCTCAAAGCTGTTATTCAACGGGAATATGGCGTACACCCACCCGAATCTCAGCGCGCAGGTACCGATTATAGTCAGTATCGCCGGCAGCATGGAATAACCCATACCGCGCATAGCGCCCGCAGAGACCTCGTAAGTTATCGGCAGCATCGTGAACAATTCCACATGGAGCATGCGTATCAGCGCGAAATGTATCACATCGGGATCCGCGGTAAAGAAATGTATCATGGTTTCTCTGAACAGTACAAACGAAATACTCATGATACCGGTGCCGACAAGACCTATCAATACTCCGAGCCGGAATATCTTTTTGCAGCGGTCATGCAGTCCCGCGCCGAAATTCTGTCCGGTGAAGGTAACGACGGTCTGGCTCATCGCGCTGGTAATAAAATAGGTGAAAAACTCAAAATTCACGGCGTCGGCGCTGCCCGCGACGGCGTCCGAACCGAAGCTGTTTATCTGCGCCTGTATCGTGACATTTGACAAAGAGAACACCATGCCCTGTATTCCCGCGGGTATACCTATCTTTATGACCTTAAGCAGGTGCTTTTTCTTTATCCCGAGCATGTGCCAGTCAAGGCGGATGAGCTCGTCGGCTCGAAGCAGGAACACCAGCATTATCGCCGCGCTTACCGCATTGGAAACGAGGGTGGCTATACCGACCCCGGCAACACCCATATTAAATACCAGCACCAACAGCAGATTAAGCCCGATATTAAGCACACCGGACACCATCATGCAGTAGACAGGCTTGGCGGTATCTCCTATACTGCGGAGTATCGCCGAGCCGAAATTATAAAACATTATGAACGGCATACCCGCAAAATATATACGTAGGTACAACACCGCAAGATCGATGACGTTCTCCGGTGTGTCCATCAATCTGAGCAATGGCGGTGCGATAAACTGACCCAGCAGCAGTATCGCAAATCCGCTTACCACAGACAAAACTACAACGGTATGTACCGCCTCGCGCACGTCCTGCTTTCTGTTTTGACCTATGTAATTGGATAAAACCACGTTTGCCCCGACCGATATCCCGACAAACAGGTTTATCAGCAGGCTGACCACCGAATTGTTGCCGCCTACCGCCGCTTGTGCCTCGCTTCCGGCAAATCCCACCACCGCGATATCCGCGGAGTTGAAAAGCTGCTGAAGTATACTGCTCAGCGCCAGCGGCAGCGCAAACATTATCATCTTTTTAAGCAGCGGTCCGTGAAGCATATCCGTCTGCTTCATTATCTTTCATCCCTTTTCCTTTGAACTGTAAAATCAACCGTCGGCGTTTTCCGGCTTTTTCAGCATGAAAACCGTTGCCGCGAGCAAAAATATCGTACAAGCAAGGCACGCCTTTTCTTTAAGGTATATAGCCGCCGCTCCTCCCAGCATTGCGCCGAGCATGAACGAGGATATTATTCCGAGATAGATAAGCGCTTTATGCCCCGCCTGTTTGTCTCCGGTGAAAACGCGTTTGTAGAGGTTTTCGCTGGCGCTTCGCAGATTTCCCGTACACATAGTGCTTGCAAACGGATTTCCCTGCACCTTACGGAAGCTCTCCACCTGCATAGAGCAAATATAGGATATAGCTATCACCGCCAGAAAATCCGCGTCGCCCTGCGGGATAAATCCCACGGCGCAGACTATAGCCGCCTCCGCCGCTACCACAAGCTGCCTCCAATGGAGGATATGCATATCGCTGCCGCTAAAACGCCGCCTTATCAATTCCGCCGAAATTATACCGGCGGAGTATGCCGCTATCGGAAAAAGATAGTACAGCATCCTTTGAAAATTGCCCTGTGACAGATTCAGCGCGAGCAGGACAATATTTCCGGTCGCGGCATTTGCAAACACTCCGCCGCGCGCAATATAGCTGTAAGCGTCAAGAAAGCCTCCCGTGACCGCCAAAAGCGCAGTTACACGAAAGGATTCAGACGGTTGGAATTTCTCTGCCAATTATAGCGCGCCCCCTCTCACGCTGTATTTTCTTCATATATAAATTATAGCAAAAACGCCCTTATATGTCAAGAAAGATAAAATCCCACGATGGCATAAAGAGAACCTCCCTGACGGTATCCCGATAGAGAGGTTTGTATACAATATTTGTAAGATGTTTTGAAATAATACCTTAACGCTTTGAGAACTGCGGCGCACGGCGTGCTGCTTTCAGACCGTACTTCTTTCTTTCCTTCATTCTCGGATCGCGGGTAAGGAAGCCCGCTTTCTTCAGCACCGGACGAAGCTCGTCGCTGTACTGGAGCAGCGCTCTGGACAGTCCGTGACGGATAGCGCCCGCCTGACCGGTAACGCCGCCGCCTGCAACTGTGCAGATTATATCAAATTTATCCATAGTCCCGGTAAGAGCCAGAGGCTGACGTGCTATCAGCTTAAGAGTATCAAGGCCGAAATAGTCGTCTATGTCACGGCCGTTTATCGTGATACTTCCGCTGCCGGGATAAACACGTACTCTTGCGACAGAATGTTTTCTTCTGCCGGTTCCGTAGTAATAAGGCTTTGATTCGTACATTTTTATCCCTCCTTAAAGTGTGTATTCTTCCGGCTTCTGAGCGGCATTCTTGTGCTCAGGGCCTGCATAAAGACGCATTCTGGTAGCTGCCTTGCGTCCGATGGTGTTGTCGGGAAGCATTCCCTCTACAGCGAGCTTCATAGCCTTTTCGGGCTGTTCAGCCATCAGCTTTCTGTACTGTACTTCTTTAAGATGTCCGATGTAGCCGGTGTGCCATCTGTAATACTTCTTATCCAGCTTCTTGCCGGTGAGGACTGCCTTAGAGCAGTTGATGATTATTACATGATCGCCGCAGTCACAATGCGGAGCAAATGTGGGCTTGTGCTTTCCTCTGAGAATATGAGCGGCCTTTGCGGCAACACGTCCGAGCGGCTTGCCTGCCGCGTCAAGAATGTACCACTTGCGCTCTACTGTCTGTGGATTAGGCATGTAAGTTGACATTTTTCTTTTTCCTTTCTTGTTTTTGTTATCAAAACGCAGGTTAGGCATACGCATGCCTACCCCCTGCCGTTTTCAGCGAACTTCTATATTATACACAAAGCGTTCTTTCTTGTCAATAGTTTTTTGGGACGATTTTCAAATATAGCTGTATTTCTCGTTATTTCTCTGCGTTTTTCTCTCTTTCTCTTGTTTTCTTGATTATCATTTCAAAAAAATCGGCGATATGAAATATCAAGCGTTTTCTGCTGTTTTCTCTTACATTCTTTTATGCGCTTTTTAATACTCGGCCGCCGTTTCATGTTGATCTATTCATCATAAAGTCCGTTATCAAGCCGGTCTATAGAATACGGCGATACATATAACGGGAATCGGCCTGTCCTTTCGACGGTCTGACCGTTCAGCAATCCGGTGTGAAAAGATATGTGCCTAAACTGCATAAGAACAAGCTCTAAACGCGTCATGTCGCACTTAGGCGGATATTCCGAAAGCTGCTCATCGGTAAGCGAATCGAGGTAGTCCGCGGTCTTGCGGCGCACTTTTTCTATATATTCCAAAAGCTGTCCGTCGCTTAATTCCATGCCGCACGGAGCGTCGGGGTCATCCATGCCGGTTTCGTACTGCTCCGGCTCATCATAAATATACGGATTAAAAAACCACTTATCCGCCGAATGGACGGTATGATAGACGTATCTCCATGCCGGTACGCCGCATACCAAAGCCGTCCTGTCATAGGTCTTTACGGCGGTGATAAGGTTTACAAAATTAGCGTCCGTCTGCTTTTTTATCATTTCTAAAATTTTCCCCATACTATTCTCCTTACAAAACCTAAAACAGCCCCTTGGATCGGAGGCTGTTTTATCAACGTTATTCCACTATCGGCGCAAATCTTATCCTGATATTCGGCAGCTTATGAATGGTGGTATAGGAATTTGTAAGCCAGTCCTCTCCGTCGGCGGGATCGTTCATTCCGCTTGCGGGAGGTGCGAATATCCTCAGCGTAAGCTCCTTTGCGCCGTCCAGCGGCTTTTCAAAAAAGGCGGGCATGAGATCTATCGTCTTTGCCTGCGGCGATTTGTAAAACCACTTGCCGTTTATCTCCATCATGAGATTTAAGTTTTCGTCCTCGCCGTCAAAGGTCACCTCGCAGAACACCGGAGCTTTCTCAAATTCAAGCGGTATCTCTATGCCCTCCGCGTCCTCGCTGCCGCCCCAGCGCAATTTTATCGGGAAAACCGCGTCGCCGATGCGCTCGGTCTTAGGCTTAAAATATTCGTCGTGGATTATCTCTTTATATGCGCTAAGTACCGGCTGCTCTATACCGCAGTCGGGATTGTTCGGGTCCTCTATCTCAAGTCCCAATCTGCCTCTGTCGCGGAACTGGTAGAAGGTAAAGCCGTTGAACCAGCCCTGATCCTTGTCCTCTTTGAGCAGCTTTACAAAATCCTTTACCATCTGCGCCTGGTCGTAAGGTCCGGTAACGTCGCCGTCGGCATTGAATTCACTCATTACCATCGGCTTTTTAACGCCGCCGCATATCTCTTTATAACGCTTTTCGGACAGCTTAGTGAGCTGATAGGTAGTTTCCACCTTGCTGCGGCTGAAAGAGTTTCCTCCCACCTCGGCAACGTCGAACGGCCAGCCCCAGTGCAGTGCCATGTACTTGTCCACCGACCAGATATCAGCGACCTTTACCGCCGGAGCGAACTCCTCCTCCATCTCGATAACGCCGCCCTTTTCGGGATGCTCAACTCCTCCTATGCAAAGGATAGTGCTGACGTTGGGAGCTTCTTTCTTTATTATATTATGGAAACGGATAAAGAACTGTGCAATATCCGCGTAGCTTGCCCTTTTTGTAAAGGAGAACCAATCACCGGTAGCCTCGTGATTTATCCTTACCTGGATACGTCCGTAAGGCTTAAGCTCCTGCGCTATCTTCACGAGATATTCATCCGGCAGTGTGGGATCAACGGTCAGCGTAAGTATGACGTCCTGTCCGTGCCGCCTTACGTCCTGCATGCAGGTAAACGGCTCGCCGTCGGTGCTGCCGCCGATACCTCCCATATACGGAAAATAATCGTCGTAGGGATAATCCCACTGGAAAGCTATCTCCCTGTCGGCAAAGGCGTACCTTGCGCGCACCGGCCAAGTTTCGTCCTTTGGGTAATAGCAATACATCAGATTGACCGCGCGGTGAGGTCTGCCGAGCTTGTTGATTATGTAGTCCTGATTGACGTACTCGCCCCTCTCGCTGCCGTCGCCGAGGTCTACCGGGCAGTTTGCCGCGCCCATGTGGATCTTGTAGATATTTTGCATATTCTTGTCCTTTCTGTAAACGTCCTGCCGTTTGGCAGGAAATAACACCGTAATTATTGTTTTAAGTATATCACATACGCGGCCGACTTTCAAGTGCGAAAGTAAATATTTCCTGAAAATTCATCTTTTGGTTGTGCACTTTTCGTCCCTTTCTCCTTGACAAGCAAAATATCGAGTGGTATAATAACCTCAACAGCAAATTCGCTTACGCGAATTTCTTTCGCATAGCGAAAGTGTCCGACCTATGGTCGGACGTTGAGAACATTGTATCATAAATTTGTTCGCGTTGCGAACGACGGCTTATGCCGTCCGCGTCTGACAAGTCAGCCGCAATTTATGGTATAATAACCTCAACAGCAAATTCGCTTACGCGAATTTCTTTCGCATAGCGAAAGTGTCCGACCTATGGTCGGA